>NZ_FNKZ01000001.1:320000-640000 GCF_900104255.1 Pseudoxanthomonas sp. CF385 | reverse complement strand
AAGAAAGTAAATAGTGATACCAATCAAAAAATCCAATTGACTCAATGGTTTGACGCGAAGTCTTCGCGTGTCTATGGTACGCCGATTGGGGCTTCGCCTTGGCCCCGGGGTGCAACCTTGATGCAAACTCATGGGGGCGGCAACAGCCGCAAGCAACTGTTCCGGGAGCGCCTTGGGGTGCTTCGCGATACCGCGCTCCACCAGCAGGTGAAGCGGCATCTTCCGGAAGGCCGCTGGACGCGCCGTCACTGGATCCACGCCAGCCTCTTCACGACCATCGGCGTGATGATGGCGACCATCGTGCCGGGCTTCTCGAGCGCGATCCAAGCGCCGGTATCCCAGCCCCGCAACACGCTGCTGCTCGAACTGCCCGAACTGTCCGCGGCGCGCCAGGCCGGCACGGCCGGCGACAGCTGGCAGGTCGTGCGGGTGAAGCCCGGGCAGACCCTGGGCGCGATCTTCGAAGAACTCGGCATTCCGGCCGCCACCCTGCATCGCATCCTGGACAACGCCGATGCCAAGAAGGCGCTGACGCGCCTGAAGCCCGGCACCGAGATCGCGTTCGACCTGCCGGTCACCGGCGGCCTGCGCACGCTGCGCTACGACCGCGACCCTAGCCACCGGGTGGAACTGGTCGTCGGCGCGGACAAGGTCACCGAGCGCGTCGTCGCCCGCGAAACCACCACCCGCACCGTGGTGCTGAGTGGCGAAGTCGGCCGTTCGCTCAATCGCTCGGCGCGCAAGGCCGGCCTGACCTCGGCGAACATCAATTCGATGACGGACGAGATCTTCAAGTACGACATCGACTTCAACTCCGACCTCGGGCCGGACGATCGCTTCAGCGTCGTGGTCGAGCAGACCTGGCGCGAAGGCGAGCTGATCAGCACCGGTCCGGTGCAGGCCGCCACCTTCACCGTCGACGGCAAGCTGCATTCGGGCTTCCGCTTCACCCGTCCGGGCGGCAAGCCGGAGTACTTCACCGCCGCGGGCCGGCCGCTGAAGAAGAGCTTCATCCGCATGCCGATTCCGTACGCGCGCATGAGTTCCAAGTTCGGCGCGCGCCGCCATCCGGTGCTCGGCACGATGCGCATGCACAAGGGCGTGGATTACGCCGCGTCGACGGGCACGCCGATCATGGCCGCAGGCGATGGCCGCGTGCAGTTCGCCGGCTGGCAGGGCGGCTACGGCCGCACCGTCATCCTCGATCACGGCCGTGGCCACACCACGCTGTACGGACACATGTCGCGGCTCGGCAAGATCAAGCAGGGCCAGCGCATCCCGCAGGGGACGGTGATCGGCTACGTCGGCACCACCGGCCTGTCGACGGGCCCGCACCTGCACTACGAATTCCGCATCAACGGTGTACACCGCAATCCGCTGTCGGTGACCATGCCGCCGCCGGAACCGCTCTCCGGCCCGCAGCTGGCCTCGTTCCGCACCTACACGTCGAATGCCCTGGCGCGCATCCGCACCGTCGAGAACATCATCTACGCCGATGTCGGCCCCGCGGAAGAGGCGGCCAGGCCCGCCACGACCGTGGCCACCGCCAAGCCTGCCGCTGGCAAGAAGAACGGCGAGGGCTAATCCGGCCGAACATGGCGGGAAACGAGAAAAGGCGGGACACTGTCCCGCCTTTTTCTTTGCCCGCAGATCCTGCATGACGATCTCCGCTTCCGCCGACCTCTATCTGGGCCTGATGTCGGGCACCAGCGCCGATGGCATCGATGCCGCGCTGGTCCGGTTCCAGGAAGCGGCGACGGGCCTGCGATGCGAACTCGTCCACGGCCGCACCTTCGCCTGGGATCCGGCGCTGCGTACGCAGCTGGTCGCGCTGGGCCAGGGCGCGGACGCGGTGTCGCTCGACGCACTGGGCTCGCTGGACGGCCGTACGGCGAATGCGTTCGCCGATGCTGCGCTCGCCCTGCTGGAGGACGCCGGCATACCGCGCGGCCACGTGCGCGCGCTCGGCTCCCACGGCCAGACGATCCGCCATCGTCCGCATGCCGATCCGCCGTTCACCTGGCAGCTCGGCGACGGCAACGTGATCGCCGAGCGCAGCGGTATCGACACGGTGGCGGACTTCCGCCGCCGTGACGTCGCCGCGGGCGGGCAAGGCGCGCCGCTGATGCCTGCGTTCCATGCGGCCCTGCTCGGCTCGTCGCACGAGGATCGGGCGGTCCTCAATCTGGGCGGCATCGGCAATGTCACCCTGCTCCCGGTGATCGGCGACGTACGCGGCTTCGACACGGGCCCGGCGAACGCGCTGATGGATGCCTGGTGCGAACGCCATACCGGCCAACCTTACGACGCGGGCGGCGCCCTGGCCGCCAGCGGCCGCCTGGATGCGACGCTGCTGGCGCGCCTGCTGGCCGAACCGTGGTTCGCGCTGCCGCCACCCAAGAGCACCGGACGCGAGCAGTTCCACCTGGACTGGCTGCAGGCCCGGCTGGGCGATGCCCCGCTGGCGGCGGCCGACGTACAGGCCACGCTGCTGGAACTGACCGCGCGCACGGTGGCGGACGCACTGCAGATGACGCAGCCGGATACCCGGCGTGTGCTGGTCTGCGGCGGCGGCGTGCACAACGCCGCGCTGATGGTGCGGCTGGCCGCGCACCTGCCGCAGGCGGTGGTGGAATCCACCGCGGCCCATGGGCTGGACCCGGACTACGTGGAAGCGATGGGCTTCGCGTGGCTGGCGCGGGAAACGCTCGCGGGGCGGCCCGGCAACCTGCCCGCCGTCACCGGTGCCTCCGGGCGGCGCGTCCTGGGCACAGTGTTCCCGGCCTAGAAGCCCTTGCCGGGCGGCACGTCCTTCAGTGCGCTGATGGCGTCGGCCAGCGCGTTCACTTCCCGGTCGCTCAGCCCGCCGCGGACTTCGGCTTCGCAGACGAACAGGCCCTGCTCGAGCAGGTTGAAAATGGTGTCGTGGATCGGCCAGCCCCGCGCATCCGACACGCGACGGATGCGCTCGGCCAGGATCGGATCCACGTCCTTCAGCACGATGTCGGTCATTGCTCCGCCCCTATGCTCCCCAGCGAAAACTGTAACGCACGCCGAACGCCGCGTCGGCTATATGGTCTGTGGAGGTCGCGCGCGCAACTGGCGGGACAGCCACAAGCACAACAGCAACGCCGGCAAACCTGCGAGCGCTGTACCCAGGAAGAACAAGGCGTACCCCTCGATCAGCGTGCGACCCTCCGCCAGGTATTCGACGGCGACACCGGAGAAGCCCTTGAGCATCTTCCCCAGCAAGGCATAGAAGGAACTCAGTAGGGCATATTGAGTCGCGGTGTATCCGATGCTCGTCAGGCTGGACATGTACGCAACCAAAGCGGTACCCGCGAAGCCGGTCGCGAAACCATCGATCGCCATCGCCGACACGAAAACGGTAGGGTCGCCATGGGCGTACGCCACCCAGCTGAACGCCGCATTGGAGCCCGGCCCAAGGATCGCCCCCGCAAGCAGCGTCGGCGCGAATCCAAAGCGCACGGCACTGATGCCCGCGGCAGCGATGCCGATCAGCGACGAGATCAGGCCCACGGAAGCGCGCACCTCTCCGACGAATTCCTTGGTGAGGCCGATGTCCGCATAGAACGGATTGTTCATCGGACCCATGACGAAGTCGGGCAGCCGGTAAAGGCTGATCGCCGCGAGCATCAGAAGCGCCCATTTGCCATGGACCCTGAAAAAAGCAATGAACGGTCCGATGATCGCGTCCCACAGGCCCGAGATCGTCCACAAGGGCTCGGAATGTTCCACCGCCGCCAATTGGGTCGCTGCCGGCTCGCGCGCCAGGAACAGGGCCGAGAACATGCCTACGCCCATCAGCGCAGCCATCATCCAGTACGACATGGACCAGCCCACGTAGGTGGCCAGGATGAGGATCAGCGCATCGGTCACCAGCAGGGCGGTGCGATAGCCGAACTGGGTTCCGGACGTAAGCAGGCCCAACTCTTCGGTGCTGTTGGCGATCTCAATGCGCCAGGCGTCGATCACGATGTCCTGCGTGGCTGAAGCGAACGCAGCGATCAACGCGAGCACCGCGAAGGTCACCAGTCCGCCCTGTGGCTGCACAATAGCCATGCCGGCCAGGCCCGCGGCCACCACGATCTGCGACAACAGCATCCACCCGCGGCGGCGGCCCAGCCGCCCCAGCAGCGGCACGTCGGTCTTGTCGATGATCGGCGCCCAGAGGAACTTCAGGGTGTATGCCAATCCCACCCAGGACAGAAACCCGATCGCGGACAGCTCGCTGCCGTTCTCGCGCATCCAGTAACCCATGGTGTTGCCCACGAGGTACAACGGCAGGCCCGACGAGAACCCCAGCAACAGCATCGCCAGCACCTTGGGCTGGCGCAGATTGAGCAGCACGTTCTGCCAAGGCTTGCGGGGCGCGGCAGTCGAAGTCATCAGGTGTAGTCCACCGTGAAGGGCGCGTGGTCGGAGAACCGCTGCTCGCGGTAGATCGAGCAGGCCGTGAGGCGGTCGCGCAGCGAGGGCGTGACGAACTGGTAGTCGATCCGCCATCCCACGTTGTTGGCGCGCGCGGCGCCGCGGTTGCTCCACCAGGTGTAGTCCTGGCCTTCCGGGTGCAGCACGCGGTAGGCATCGACCCAGCCGCTGTCGTCCACGCACATGCCGTTCAACCAGTCGCGCTCAGGCGGCAGGCAGCCGGAGTTCTTCTGGTTGCTGGTCCAGTTCTTGATGTCCAGCCGGCTGCGCACGATGTTCCAGTCGCCGCACAGCACGTAATGGCGGCCGCTGCGGCGCCATTCGTCCAGCACCGGCGCCAGCCAGTCCATCACCTTGAACTTGAAGCCCTGGCGCTCGTCGCCCGAGGAGCCCGAGGGGATGTAGAACGACACCACGCTCAGGTCGCCGAACCGCGCCTCGATGTAGCGCCCTTCCTCGTCGAAGTCCGGCCAGCCCAGCGCGGTGCGGATCTCGTCCGGCTCGCGCTTGGCGTAGATTGCCACGCCGCTGTAGCCCTTCTTGGTCGTGGCGTCGCGGAACCAGGCCTTGTAGCCGGCCGGGAGGAATTCGGGGCCGGCCAGCTGGTGTTCCTGCGCCTTGGTCTCCTGCACGCACAACACGTCGGCGTGCTGCGCGGCGAACCAGTCGAAGAAGCCCTTGGTGGCCGCCGAGCGCAGGCCGTTGGCATTGAAGCTGATGATGCGCATGTGCACTACGTTCGTCGGAAACCGGGCAAGCGTACCCGAACCGGCGCCTCCACCGCGCGACCTGCACGCCATGGCGGTTATCCTGTCCGCCATCCTGTTCAGCCCATGCCCCCATGACCGACCACCGCTCCCGCTTCCTCCAGCTCGCACTGCACGCGCAAGCCCTGCGCTTCGGCCAGTTCACGCTGAAATCGGGTCGGCAGAGTCCCTACTTCTTCAATGCCGGGCGCTTCGACAGCGGCGCCCGCCTGGCGGGCCTGGCGACGTGCTATGCCGATGCGGTCGAGGACGCCGGCCTGCAGTTCGACCTGCTGTTCGGGCCGGCGTACAAGGGCATCCCGTTGGCGACCGCGGTGGCGTGCGAGTTCGCCCGCCGGGGCCGCGACCTGCCGGTGGCCTTCAACCGCAAGGAAGCCAAGGACCACGGTGAGGGTGGCCTGCTGATCGGCGCACCGCTGGAAGACCGGCGTGTGCTGATCGTCGACGACGTGATCACCGCCGGCACCGCCATCCGCGAGGCGCTGGGCCTGATCCGTGCCGGTGGCGGGCAGCCCGCGGGCATCGTGGTCGCGCTGGACCGCCAGGAAGTGCTGGGTGAACCGGCCTCCGGCGGGCTCCGCCGCTCCGCCGCGCAGTCGGTGTCCGAGGAGACCGGCGTGCCGGTCGTCGCCGTCGCCAGCCTGCACGACCTGCTTGCTTTTGCCGGTGAAAGCGCCGACCTTGTCCACCATCGCGACGACCTGCTGGCCTACCGGGCCCGCTACGGCAGCGCGACCCAGGACTGACGCAGCAGGGGGCTGCCATGACTGTCCGCACACCATTGATGTTGGCCCTCGTCCTGTTGGCGCCCACGGCGCTGGCCCAGGACAAGGCACCGGCCAAGAAACTCTTCTGCTGGCAGGAGAAGGGCCAGCGCGTCTGCAGCGATGCGCTGCCCGCCGAAGCGGTCAATGCCGCGCGCGAAGAGATCAGCGCAACCAGCGGACTGCGCACCGGTGGCGTCGAGCGCGCCATGACGGAAGACGAGCGCAGCCAGGCGGCCATCGAAGTCCAGCAGCGGCAGATGGACGCTGCGGCTGCGGAAACCCGCAGGCGGACCGATGCGGCGATGCTGCTTTCCTATCGCGACGAGAACGATCTGCGGCGCGTGTTCAACGAACGCATCGCCATCGTCGACAACAATGTGCGGACGGCGAGCTACAACACCGTCAGCCTGCGCGAGGGCCTGGTCAGCCTGCTGCAGACCGCGGGCAACCAGGAACTGGCCGGGCGCCCCGTGACCGCCGAACTGGCGGCCAACATCCGCCAGCGCCACGCCGAGCTGGTGCGCACGCGCCGGCTGCAGCACAGCTTCGAGACCCAGCGCGCGGAACTGGACGTGGAGATCACCGACATCATGCAGCGGTACCGCGCGATGAAGGGCACCAACCCGGACGCCGTCGAAGAGGCGGCCGGACAGACCCCGGCGCCCACGCGCAACTGACGTCGCAAACGACGACGCCGGGACATGCCCGGCGTCGTGTAGCCGTCTACCGGCGGGATCTCAGAACGTCATCTTCAGTTCCGGCGCGAGTCCCTGCAGGCGCGTGCGGAACTCCGTCTTGATGCGCTCCAGCGCCTCGGTGTTGTCGGCCTCGAAGCGGAGCACGAGGATAGGCGTGGTGTTCGACGCACGCACCAGGCCCCAGCCATCGTCCCAATCGGCGCGCAGGCCGTCGATCGTCGACAGCCGCGCACCCTCGAACTCCGCGCCATCGACGAAACGCGCCACGATCTCGTGCGGCGTGCCTTCGACGACATCGACCTTGATCTCCGGCGTCGACACGCCGTCGGGCAACGCTGCGAGGACCTCGGACGGCGGCTCGGACCGGTTCGCCAGGATCTCCAGCAGGCGGGCGGCCGAATACAGTCCGTCGTCGAACCCGTACCAGCGCTCCTGGAAGAAGAAGTGGCCGCTCATCTCGCCGGCCAGCTCGGCGCCGCTCTCGCGCATCTTGGCCTTGATCAGCGAGTGCCCCGTCTTCCACATCATCGGCGTACCGCCATGGCGGAGCACCCACCCCTGCAGCTTTCCGGTGCACTTCACGTCGTAGATGATCAGGGCACCGGGATTGCGCTCCAGCACGTCGGCCGCGAACAGCATCAGCAGGCGGTCCGGGAAGATCACCGCGCCCTCCCGCGTCACCACGCCCAGGCGGTCGCCGTCGCCGTCGAACGCCAGGCCGATGTCGGCGTCGAACCGCTTCACGGTCTGGATCAGGTCTTCCAGGTTGTGCGGCTCGCTCGGGTCCGGATGGTGGTTCGGGAACGTGCCGTCGACTTCGCAGTAGAGCGGGATCACTTCGGCGCCGATGGCTTCCAGCAACTGCGGCGCGATGTCGCCGGCGACGCCGTTGCCGGCGTCCACGACCACCTTCAGCGGCCGCTCCAGCTGCACGTCGTCGGCGATGCGCTGGATGTAGTCGGAGGAGATGTCGCGCTGCTGCAGGTCGCCGGGCACGTTGGCGACGTACAGGCGGTTGTCGCGGATGCGCTCGTAGAGATCGGTGATGGCATCGCCCGACAGCGTCTGCCCGCCGACCACGATCTTGAAACCGTTGTAGTCCGGCGGGTTATGGCTGCCGGTCAGTGCGACGCAGCTGCCCGCCCGCAGGTGGTAGGCGCCGAAGTAGGCCACCGGCGTCGGCGCCAGGCCGATGTCGATGACGTTGCGGCCGGCCTTGCGCAGGCCGCTGATGAGGCCACCGACCAGATCGGGACCGGACAGGCGTCCGTCACGGCCGACGACGATGTCGGCCAGGTCTTCGTCGCGCATGACGGAACCGATCGCCAGGCCGATCAGTTCGGCCACCTCGATGCTGAGCGTCTTGCCCACGATCCCGCGGATGTCGTAGGCGCGGAAGATACCCGGGTCGACCTCCACAGCGGTCCGGGCAGGTCGCGTGCCCTCATCGCGCTCGACCGCCTCGCGCGCCGCCACGGGCATCGGCGGCGGTTCGCGCAGCAGCGCTTCGCCCAGCGTGGGCTCGTCGCCGTCGAAGCTTTCCGTTTTCTTCTTGCCCAACGCCGGCAGGCGAATCCCGCCGCGCGCCACCAGCAGCGCCACGATCGCGAGGAGGCCCAGCAGGCCGGCGACCACCATGGCGGGAATCGCTCCCAGGCCCAACGGGCCCGGCTCACTGTCCGGCACGGCCGTCGCTACCCGCAGCCCGGTCTTGCCGACGGCGTGGGCCATGCGTTCGGCCGCATCCTGCAGACTGCTGTTGCCGCGCTCGCGCACGCTGAACGCGCCCTGGCGCAAGGCCAGGTAGCCCCCCGGCGGCGCCTGCACCGCATCGAAGCCCGACGCCAACTGCGCCAACGGCAACCGCACGTACACCACGCCCTGCGGCACGGCGGCCGCCAGGCCGAACACGGTCGCCTTGCCATCTTTCAGCACGCGCGCCGCCACCTGGTCGCCCTGCATCGCGGCCTCGAGCAGCGCGAGTTTGCTGTACCCAAATGCCGATGCGTCTTGGTACGCGGCGTCCAGGTTGGCGTCGAGGATCTCGATCGCTTCGACGCCGGCCCAGCCTTCGCGCAATGCCGCCGTCGCGGCCGCCGTGTCGCCGGCGGCCAGCGCTGCCTTGACCGGTTCGGAGGCCAGGCGTCGGGCCAGCTCCTTGCTCAGCGTGTCGTACTCGCCCTGCACGGCGACCACCGCCGCATCGCGAGCGCGCTCCATGTCGGTCAGCAGGCCGGCTTCGCGCCACTGCCTGACCCCGCTCCAGCCCAGCAGGCCGGCCAGCAGGATCAGCAGCAGGGCCAACATCGGCAGCGCACGCTGCAGGTCGCCCACGGGCATGCGCGCACGGCGCTCGTTCGTTGCGTTCATCGGTTTATCCCCTGTCATCGCACGCCGGTGTGGCCGAAGCCACCCGTCCCCCGTGCGCTGTCGGCGAAAGTATCCACCACCTGGAGCGCCACGCGCACGACCGGCAGCACCATGACCTGGGCGATGCGGTCGCCGGGCTGGATGGTGAAGGCTTCGTGGCCCCGGTTCCATACGCTGATCAGCAGGGGGCCCTGGTAGTCGGCGTCGATCAGGCCGGTGCCGTTGCCGAGCACGATCCCGTGGCGATGGCCCAGGCCGGAGCGCGGCAGCACTACGGCGCACAGGTGGGGGTCGCCCAGGTGCAGGGCGATCCCGCTCGGTACCAGGGCGGCATCGCCGGGCTCCAGCACCAGCGGCGCGTCCAGCGCGGCGCGCAGGTCCATGCCCGCACTGGCTTCGGTGGCATAGGCCGGCAGCGGCCACTCGTCGCCGAAACGGGGATCCAGCAGTTTCACTTCCACCGCGCGGGGTGCGCTCATGCGTTCAATCGCTCCACGATCAGATCGATCAGTTCGTCGGCCAGGCGGGTCTTCGGGGCGGTCGCGAAGCTGCGTTCGCCGTCCTTCCAGTACGCGGTCATCGCGTTCTGGTCGCTCTCGAAGCCGCCATCGGCGATGCCCACGCGGTTGGCCACGATCATGTCCAGCCGCTTGGCTTCCAGCTTCTTGCGGGCGTACTCCGCCACGTTGTTGGTCTCGGCGGCGAAACCGACCACCAGTTTCAGCGCCTGCGTCTGGGCGGCGACCTGGGCGAGGATGTCGGGCGTGCGCACCAGGTCCAGCGCCAGCGATTCGCTGGACTTCTTGATCTTGTTGGCCGCCGGCTCGCGCGGCGTGTAGTCGGCCACGGCCGCGGCCCCGATGTAGATGTCCGCGGGCAGCGCGGCGAACACCGCGTCATGCATCTGCGCCGCCGAACGAACGTCGACGCGGGTCACGCCCGCAGGCGTGGGCAGGTGCACGGGACCTGCGACCAGGGTGACGCGCGCGCCGCGCTGGGCGGCGCTGGCGGCCACCGCGAAGCCCATCTTGCCGCTGCTGCGGTTGCCCAGATAGCGCACCGGGTCCAGGTCTTCGTAGGTCGGGCCAGCGCTGACCACGACGGCCAGCCCGGCCAGATCCTGCGGACCGGCCGCCACGGCGCCTGGCGCCCCTGCCAGCGCCGCCACGATCTCTTCGGGTTCCGCGAGCCGACCGGGACCGGATTCGCCTTCGGCCAGCGGGCCGTCGTTCGGGCCCACGACCTGCACGCCCCGCTCCCGCAACGTGGCGAGATTGGCCTGGGTGGCCGGGTGCTGCCACATGCGGTGGTTCATCGCCGGCGCCAGCGTGAGCGGCGCGGTGGTCGCCAGGCACAGCGTGGTGACCAGGTCATCGGCCAGGCCATGCGCCAGCCGCGCCATAAGGTCGGCGGTGGCGGGGGCGACGATGACGCGGTCCGCCCAGCGGGCCAGTTCGATGTGGCCCATCGCCTGCTCCGCTGCGCTGTCCCACAGGGTGGTGCGGGTGACATGGCCCGACAGAGCCTGGAAGCTGAGCGGCGTGACGAACTGCTGGGCGCCGGCCGTCATCGCGACCTGCACCTCGGCACCCGCCTCGCGCAGTCGGCGCACCAGTTCCAGCGCCTTGTAGGCGGCGATGCCGCCCCCCACGCACAACAACAGGCGTTGCCCCGCCAGACCCGGTGTCTTGTCCGCTCCGCTCACGTCGGCCCATTCCTACGTCGATTCAGGCGATTAGCTTAACCGAACACCCCGTGATGCCCGATGCATCCCGGTCGTGCGCGCAGGCGATGCTGCCGCCATGCAGATCCGAGACTGGCCACCCGACGAGCGTCCCCGCGAGAAGCTGCTGAGCCGGGGCGCCAGCGCGCTCAGCGATGCGGAACTGCTCGCGCTGTTCCTCGGTTCCGGACTGCGCGGCCGCGACGCGGTGGCGACCGCCCGCGAACTGCTCACGGCCCATGGTCCGCTCCGTACCCTGCTGGAGCGCCCCGCGGCAGACCTTCTCGCGCTGCCCGCCGTGGGCCCCGCGCGGGCCTGCGCCCTCGCCGCCGCGCTGGAACTGGCGAACCGCCTGCTGCTGGCCACGCTGGAACGCGGGGAGGCCATCGGCGATCCGTCTGCGGCCGGGCGCTACTTCGCCCAGCGGCTCCGCGGGCGGCGCCACGAGGTCTTCGCGGCCCTGTTCCTCGACACCCGCCATCGGGTCCTGGCTTTCGAAGAGCTCTTCCACGGTTCCGTGGACAGCGCAGAGGTCCACCCACGCGAGGTCGCCCGTCGTGCGCTCGCGTTCAACGCCTCCGCCCTGATCGTCGGGCACAACCACCCGTCGGGGTGCGCCGAGCCCTCCGCCGCCGACCGGGCGGTGACCCAGCGCCTGAAGCAGGCGCTGGCCCTGGTGGACGTCCGCCTGCTGGATCACTTCATCGTCGGCGACGGGCCGCCCCAGTCGATGGCAGCACGCGGTTGGGTGTGAGGTAGCGTGGCCCGGCGAGGGCCCAGCTGAACCAGCCGCAGCCCACGTCTACGCCGGGAAAACCTAGAATAGGCGGTTCCCACGCAACACGACGGCCTTCCGTGAAAGCTTCCCTCCGCGCCTTGATCGCCCAGGGCATCGACGCCCTGCGCTCCGCCGGCACCCTGCCGGCCGATGCCGCCACGCCCGATTTCGTGGTCGAGCGCCCCAAGACCCGCGAACACGGCGACTTCGCCACCAATGCGGCCATGCTGCTGGCCAAGGCGGCGCGCAGCAATCCGCGCGCGATCGCCACCGCGCTCGTCGATGCGCTGCCCGCCAACGACGAGGTCGCGAAGGTCGACATCGCCGGCCCCGGCTTCATCAATTTCCACCTCAGCCCCGGCGCCTACCAGCGCGAAGTGGCCACGGCGCTGGCGCAGGGCGCCGCATACGGCCGCAACGAAAGCGGCCAGGGCCGCACGGTCGGCGTGGAATACGTATCGGCCAACCCGACCGGCCCGCTGCACGTCGGCCACGGCCGCGCCGGCGCGATCGGCGACTGCATCGCCCGCGTGCTTGCGGCCAATGGCTGGAACGCCCAGCGCGAGTTCTACTACAACGACGCCGGCGTGCAGATCGACAACCTGGCCAAGTCCACCCAGGCGCGCGCGCACGGTCTGGCGCCGGATGGCGAGGGCTGGCCGGAAGACGGCTATCGCGGCGACTACATCGCCGACGTGGCGCAGGCGTACCTCGCCGGCGACTCGGTCGAGGTGGAAGGCCACGTCGTCACCGGCGAAAAGGATCCGCAGGATCTCGACGCCATCCGCCGCTTCGCGGTGGCCTACCTGCGCCGCGAGCAGAACCTGGACCTGGCCGCCTTCGGCGTCTCGTTCGACCGCTACTTCCTGGAGAGCTCGCTGTACGCCGACCAGAAGGTCGAGGAGACCGTGCGCAAGCTGGTCGCCTCCGGCCACACGTACGAAGAGGGTGGCGCGCTGTGGCTGAAGTCGACCGACTTCGGCGACGACAAGGACCGCGTGATGCGCAAGTCCGACGGCAGCTACACCTACTTCGTGCCGGACGTGGCCTACCACCTGTCGAAGTGGCAGCGCGGCTACGAGCGCGCGATCACCGAACTGGGCGCCGACCATCACGGCTCGCTGGCCCGCGTGAAGGCCGGCCTGCAGGCGCTGGGCGAAGGCATACCGCAGGGTTATCCGGAGTACGTGCTGCACCAGATGGTCACGGTGATGCGCGGCGGCGAGGAAGTGAAGCTGTCCAAGCGCGCCGGCAGCTACTTCACCCTGCGCGACCTGATCGAGGAAACCAGCGCCGACGCGACGCGCTGGTTCCTGATCGCGCGCAAGCCGGATTCGCAGCTGACGTTCGACATCGATCTGGCCCGCCAGCAGAGCAACGACAACCCGGTGTTCTACGTGCAGTACGCACACGCCCGCGTGTGCAGCCTGCTGCGCCAGGCCGGCGAGAAGGGTTACGCCTACGATGCGGCCAACGGCTTGGCGAACCTGGCGCTTCTGGGCGACGACACGTCGCTGCAGCTGATGGTGGAACTGTCGCGGTACCCGGAAGTGGTGGAAGCCGCCGGCGAGTCGCTGGAGCCGCACGTCGTGGCGCAATACCTGCGCGAGTTGGCCTATGCTTTCCACACGTGGTACGCCGGCACGCCGGTGCTGGTGGACGAGGCCGCGGCGCGCGATGCGCGGCTGGCCCTGGCCCTGGCGGTGCGCCAGGCGCTGGCCAACGGACTGGACCTGTTGGGCGTGAGCGCGCCCGAAAAGATGTAAGCGGAGAAGCAGTACATGGCAGCAAGACGCGGCAAGAACCAGGCCACGCGCAATTCCGGTCACGCGACACCCGCCTGGGTGTGGCTGGTCCTGGGCCTGCTCATCGGCCTGGCGGTGTATTTCATCGTCCCCGGCCTGGGCAAGAAGGACGGCGATGGTTTCTTCCGGCCGCAGCCCAATCCGGATGCGCAGCCCGCGCCGATCGACAGCGCGGACGTGGAAGCCGTGGTGCCCGACGCACCGGTCGCCGACACCGCCGCATCGCCTGCGGCAGGCGATGCCGGCAAGGAGACGCAGTACGACTTCTACACCCTGCTGCCTGGCAAGGAAGTGCAGATGTCGGACGCCGAACTCGCCGCCAGCGCGCGCGAGGAAGAGGCCCGCAAGGCGCGTGCGGCCTTGAATGGCCAGTCGCCGGCCACCGTGCCGACCTCGGCCAGCAATGACGCCGCGCAACCGGCACCGATCGACGAAACACCGGCGCCGCGCGCCACGGCGGACGCCCCGCGCGCTACCGATGCCGCGCCGGCGCCCAAGCCGGCCGCGACCGTGGCGAGCGCGGACACCGGTGCCCGCTACATCCTGCAGGCCGGTGCGTTCGGCGCGTCCGGCGATGCCGAGGCGACGAAGGCGAAGATCGCCATGCTTGGCCTGAGCGCGCGCGTCGAATCGGCGCAGATCAACGGCAAGACGGTGTACCGCGTGCGCATGGGCCCGTACGGCACCGCGAGCGAACTGGCCGAAGCCAAGCAGAAGCTCGCCAGCGGCGGCCTGCCGGCGATGGCGGTGAAGGCGCAGTGAGCCCGCTTCGCCCCTGGCAGCGCATGGCGCTGGCCACGGTGACGGTACTCGTGGCGCTGCTGGCCGCGTCCTGGATCATCGCGTGGTGGCTGCCCGCGGCCTGGCAGCAGGTCGTGCCCACGCCGCTGGGCTACCTCGCCCCGATCAGTTATCTGGTCACCGCCGCCTGCATGACGCTCGGCGGGGCCATCGCCGGGCGGCGCTTTCTGGTGGTCGCGCTCGGCCTGACCTTCGCGCTATGGATCGCCACGTTCGTGCTGCTGGCGAACATCGCGCTGGCGACGGCCGATGGCGGGCACCCGCTCTTCGCCGTTTTCCGCACCAATGTCGCCAGCGCCGTGCTGTCGCTGGCCGCGGCAGCGTTGGGCACCCACCTCGGTGCCCGCTGGCAGGCGCACCGCGCGCTGCGCGCGACCGCCTGAGCCACCCTCTCCCCTTCCTGCAGGATCGCCCATGACCCGCACCGCCCTCATCACCGGCGCCACGTCAGGCTTCGGTGCCGCTGCCGTCCGCCGCTTCGTGGCCGCCGGCTGGCGCGTCATCGCCACGGGACGCCGCGCCGACCGCCTGCAGGCGCTGGTCGACGAACTCGGCACGGACCACGTCCATGCCGCCGCCTTCGACGTACGCGACGAAGCCGCCCTCGATGCCGCCCTCGACGCGCTGCCGGAGACCTTTCGCGGCATCGACCTCCTCGTCAACAACGCGGGGCTGGCGTTGGGCACCGCACCCGCACAGCAGGCTTCGCTGGACGATTGGCGCACGATGATCGAAACCAACGTGCTGGCGCTGGTCACCGTCACCCGGCGGTTGCTGCCGCAGTTGGTGGAACGCAAGGGCGCGGTCATCAACATCGGTTCGATCGCCGGCAGCTACCCGTATCCGGGCGGTAACACCTATGGCGGCACCAAAGCCTTCGTCCGCCAGTTCTCGCTCGGCCTGCGCAGCGATCTGCACGGCACCGGCGTACGCGTGACCGACATCGAGCCCGGCATGGCGGAGACCGAGTTCACCCTGGTGCGCACGCACGGCGACCAGGCTGCGTCCGACAAGCTCTACACCGGCGCGCAGCCGATGACGGCCGAGGACATCGCCGAGCAGATCTTCTACGTCGCCACGCTGCCGCCGCACCTCAACATCAACCGGCTGGAGATCATGCCGGTGACGCAGTCGTTCGCGGGCTTCCAGGTCGCGCGCGATGCCTAGAGCGGAGCTTGCTCCGCTGCATTCCGTCCGGTTCTCGTGATGCCGACGCCGCGCGAGTCGAGCAAGCTCGACTCTACGAGGTCCCGGGGCACGCGCCGTCAGCCCAGCGGTTCGTCCGACAGGTAGGTATAGCCGGTAAGGCCGGCTTCCAGCGCCTCGGACAGCGCGGCGGATTCCTCGGCGGGCAGCTGCGCTTCTTCCACACGGGTACGGTACGCCGCGCGCAGGTCGTCCAGCTTGTAGCCCACGTAATCGAGCATCACGTCGGTGGTGTCGCCGCGGCGCTGCTGCGTGAGCAGGTAGCCGGTGCCGGCATCGGCGCTGACTTCCACCGCATCGGTGTCGCCGAACAGGTTGTGGATGTCGCCGAGGATCTCCTGGTAGGCGCCGACCAGGAAGATGCCCAGGCGATAGCTCTCGCCGGGCTTCATCGCATGCAGCGGAAGCGAGGAGTCCAGACCCTCGTTCTCGACGTAGGTCTTGACCATGCCATCGGAGTCGCAGGTCATGTCCGCGATGATGCCGCGCCGCGCCGGCACCTCGTCCAGGCGCTCGATCGGCACGATCGGGAACACCTGGTCGATCGCCCACACGTCGGGGATGGATTCGAACACGCTGAAGTTGACGAAGTACTTGTCGACCAGGCGCTCGTTGAGCTCATCCAGCAGGTCGCGATGGCTGCGCTCGTCGCTGCTCAGGCGCGCACGCACGGCGTGCGCGATGGCGTAGAACAGGTCGTCGATGCGTGCGCGGTGGACCAGGTCGATCTGGCCCAGCGCGTACAGCGACAGGCCTTCGCTGTGGTGGTGCTGCGCTTCATGGAAGAGTTCCACCGCCGGGCGCGTGTCGAGTTCGCCGTGGATCTCGCGCAGGTGGCGGATCACCGCCGGTTCGTCGTCGTGCGCAGGCGGCACGCGGCCTTCCGGCGCCTGCTCGACTTCCGACACGTTGACCACCAGCACGGCGTGGTGCGCGGTCATCGCGCGACCGCACTCGGTGACGATGCGCGGCGGCACCAGGCCGTTCTGCTCACAGGCTTCGGCCAGCGGTTGCACGATGTTGCTGGCGTACTGGCCGATGCCGTAGTTGATCGAGCAGTAGCTGCGCGAACGCGTGCCTTCGTAGTCGATGCCCAGGCCGCCGCCGACGTCGACGTGGCTGATGGTCGCGCCGAGCTTCGACAGTTCGACGAAATAGCGGGTCGCCTCGCGCATGCCGTTGGCGATGTCGCGCACGTTGCTGATCTGCGAGCCCATGTGGAAATGCAGCAGACCGAGCGTGTCCTGCAGGCCGGCCTCGCGCAGCTGCTTCCACAGGTCGAGCACCTGGCGCGGCGACAGGCCGAACTTGGCCTTGTCACCGCCACTGTTCTGCCATTTGCCGGCGCCCAGCGTGGCCAGGCGCATGCGCACGCCCAGGCCGGGCTTCACGCCCAGCTTGCGGGACTCTTCGATGACCAGCGCCAGCTCGGACGGCTTCTCGATGACGATGAAGGTCTGCAGGCCCAGCTTGCGGCCGATCAGCGCCAGGCGGATGTATTCGCGGTCCTTGTAGCCGTTGCAGACGATCAGCCCGCCCGGGCGCGACAGCGCCAGCACGGCCATCAGCTCGGGCTTGCTGCCGGCCTCCAGGCCGAAGCCCTCGCCGGCATGCGACGCCAGCGTGCCGGCGACGCCGCGGTGCTGGTTGACCTTGATCGGATACACCGCCGTGTAGCCACCCTTGTAGTCCCAGTCGGCCTGCGCCTGCGCGAACGCGGCCTGCAGCTTGCCGAGGCGGTCGCCGAGGATGTCGGGGAAGCGGACCAGCAGCGGCAGTTGCGCGCCCTGCGCACGCGCGGCGTCGACCACCTCGGGGAGCGGGATCAGCGGCCCCTGCGTGCCCTTCGGCGAGACCACGATGCGGCCGGCGGCGTCCACGTCGAAATACCCTTCGGCCCAGTGCGGCACGGAGTAGGTCTTGCGGGCGTGGTCGGTGGACCAGGTCATGGCGGTTTTCCAGGGGAGGCGAGCGGACGCGCATTCTACAGGCTGCGGTCACATGGGTCCGTTACAATGCGGCCCCTCAGCGGCAGGCCCCTGTCGCCGTTGCCATTCCCTTCACGCAGGACAGCCCCATGACCGCCAACGACACCTGGTTCATCGAACACTTCGAGCACACCGGCTCGGCCATCGGCTTCCGTACCACCGGCAAGCTGGACGAGGTGCAGTCGCCGTTCCAGAAGATCGAGATCTACGACAGCACCGATTGGGGCAAGCTGATGGTGATCGACGGCGCGATGATGCTGACCACGCGCGACAACTTCTTCTACCACGAGATGATCAGCCATCCGGTGCTGTTCACCCACGCCGCGCCGAAGCGCGTGGTGATCATCGGCGGTGGCGACTGCGGCACGCTGCGCGAGGTGCTGAAGCACCCGGGCGTGGAGAAGGCCACGCAGTGCGACATCGACGAGCAGGTCACGCGCATGGCGGAGAAGTATTTCCCCGAACTGTGCGAATCGAACAACGATCCGCGCGCCGAGCTGCTGTTCGACGACGGCGTGGCGTACATGGCGAACTGCGAACCGGGCAGCGTGGATGTCGTGATCGTCGACTCGACCGATCCGGTGGGTCCGGCCGAAGGCCTGTTCAACAAGGCGTTCTTCGAGAGCTGCTTCCGCGCGCTGAAGCCGGACGGCCTGCTGGTGCAGCAGTCCGAATCGCCGCTCGCGCTGCTGGACCTGATCAAGGACATGCGCGCGGAGATGGGCAAGGCCGGCTTCCAGTCGTTCAAGACGCTGCCGTTCCCGCAGCCGTGCTATCCCACCGGCTGGTGGAGCGTGACGGTCGCCAGCAAGCAGGCCGGCGCGGACTTCGCGTTCCGCCAGGCGGATGCGTCGACCAAGCCCTTCGACACCCTGTATTACACCGCCCACCTGCACACGGGCGTGCTGGTGGCGCCGCCGTTCGTGGCGAAGGCGCTGGGCGAATAAGCCCATCGGTGCCTGACACGGAAAGCCCCGCGCTCGCGGGGCTTTCTTGTTTCTGCTTTCCGACGCCCGTACTCCCGCGCACGAAGGCGCGCCGCACTCAGGGCGAGATGTCCTTCCAGACCGGGATGCCCTTGTGCCGGGCCTGCGCGCGCAGCACGGCGGCCATGAGCAGGCCGAACAGTACGCCCGCCAGCAGCGAGGTGAGCACCGCGGCGGACGCCGGCATGCCGGTGCGCGTCCACATCAGCGCCCACATCACCAGGCCCCAGAACAGACCGAAGAATCCCCCCATCAGCAGGGCGACCGAGAAGAAGCCCGCCATCAGCGGCGGAGGCACCTTCAGGCCCATCTTCCAGAAAAGCCGGTACATCGGCGGCGCCGCCGTACTGCGTCGGACACCCTTGGACTCGATCAGCGCGAGCGCGCGCTGAAGCCGGCTATCGAATGCGGCATCGCTCATGGGCACTTACAACGCGTCGGCATCGAGCTCGCCGGTACGGATCCGCACGACGCGCTCCAGGTCGTAGACGAACACCTTGCCGTCGCCGATCTTGCCGGTGCCGGCGGCCTTCACGATGGCCTCGACCACCTGCTCGGCCTGATCGTCGGTGACGGCGACTTCCAACTTGACCTTGGGCAGGAAGTCGACGACGTATTCGGCGCCGCGATAGAGCTCGGTATGGCCCTTCTGCCGCCCGAAGCCCTTCACCTCCGTGACCGTGATGCCGGCGATGCCGGCTTCGGCCAGCGCTTCGCGCACATCGTCCAGCTTGAACGGCTTGATGATGGCCATGACCATTTTCATGCAGCTTCCTCCCGTCGGTGCTGCACGCAGGATAACGCGACGCGCCCCCGCGCGGTTGCGACACGGGGCCGTCTCGCGGTTCAATGTGGGTCTCGCCGCTCGGACAATTCCGACAACATCACGCTGCGAACGCCGATGGCCTCCCGCCTGCGGCCCTCGCAAGCTCGGTGCTCAGCCGGAGACCCGCCATGATCGACCTCAACCACATCGACGACCTCGCCCGCCGCCTCAGCCAACTGGTGCCGCCTGGCCTGCGTGATTCGCAGGAAGAGCTGCAGCAGACCTTCAAGTCGGCCCTGCAGGCCGGCCTGGCCAAGCTGGACCTGGTGACGCGCGAGGAATTCGACGTGCAACAGGCCGTGCTGCTGCGCACCCGCGAGAAGCTGGAAACCCTGGAACGCACCGTCGCCACGCTGGAAGCCCAGCTGGCCGACAAGCCCGCCCAGTCCTGAGCCCGCCGCCATGAGTCTGGCCCTGGTGCACAGCCGGGCACGGGCGGGCGTATCCGCGCCTCCGGTACGGGTGGAAGTGCACCTGTCCGGCGGCCTGCCGTCCACCCAGATCGTCGGCCTGCCGGAAGCCGCGGTGCGCGAGGCGCGCGACCGCGTGCGCGCCGCCATCCTCTGCGCGCAGTTCGAGTTCCCGGCGCGCCGCATCACCGTCAACCTCGCACCCGCCGACCTGCCCAAGGATGGCGGCCGGTTCGATCTGCCCATCGCGCTGGGCATCCTCGCCGCCAGCGGGCAGATCCGGCGCGAGGCCCTGGCCGAGTACGAATTCCTGGGCGAGCTCAGCCTCACCGGCGAATTGCGCGCGGTGGATGGCGTGTTGCCGGCGGCGCTGGCCGTCGCCGCCAGCGGCCGCACCCTGGTCGTGCCGGAACCGAGCGGCGCCGAAGCCGCGCTCGCCCAACAGGGCAAAGCGCTCACCGCGCGCACGCTGCTGGAGGTCTGCGCCCTGCTCGAAGGGCGCAAAGCCCTGCCTGCCGCCGTGGCGCCGCCCGCCCTGCCCCCGACGATTCCCGACATGGCCGACGTGCGCGGCCAGGTGCACGCGCGACGTGCACTCGAGGTCGCCGCGGCGGGCGGGCATCACCTGCTGTTGATCGGCTCGCCGGGCTGCGGCAAGACCTTGCTGGCTTCCCGCCTGCCGGGCCTGCTGCCCGAGGCCAGCGACACCGAAGCGATGGAGGCGGCCGCCATCGCCTCGGTCAGCGGGCGCGGGCTGGACCCGGCGCGCTGGCGACAACGCCCCTATCGCGCGCCCCACCATACGGCCAGCGCTGTAGCGCTGGTCGGCGGCGGTGCGCAGCCGCGACCCGGTGAGATTTCGCTGGCCCACCATGGCGTGCTGTTCCTCGACGAACTCCCGGAATGGAATCGCGCCGCCCTCGAGGTCCTGCGCGAGCCGCTGGAATCCGGCACGGTCACCGTCTCGCGCGCTGCGCGAACCGCGGAGTTTCCCGCACGTTTCCAACTGGTCGCGGCGATGAATCCCTGCCCGTGCGGCTGGGCGGGCGACCCGAGCGGGCGCTGCCGTTGCGGTGCGGAGCTCGTCCGCCGCTATCGCAGCCGCGTGTCGGGTCCGCTGCTGGACCGCATCGACCTGCATGTGCACGTGCCGCGGCTGCCCCCTCACGACCTGCGACCGGATGCGCCCGATGGCGAGGGCACCGCGGCGGTACAGGCGCGCGTGATCGCGGCCCGCGCGCGGCAGCTGGGCCGCTGCGGCAAACCGAACGCCCGCATGGGCCAGGCGGAGACCATGGCGCACTGTCGCCTGCAGGCCCGCGACCAGGCACTGCTGGAGCGTGCGGTCGAGCGGCTGCAGCTTTCCGCGCGCAGCCTGCACCGCATCCTGCGCGTGGCGCGCACCATCGCCGACCTGGCGGAGAGCGATGCCATCGGCACGGCGCACCTGACCGAAGCCCTGGGCTACCGGGGACTGGACCGCGGCAACGCAGCATGACCTCCGGCCACGGCGGTGGAAGGTGGGGTGTGGTCTACTCGGGTCACACATCACGCGGGCGGACGTCTCGTCCGCTGTCCCTTCCTCGCCATCCTGGAGTCCGCCCATGCGCCACCCCGCATTCCGTCTCACGCTGCTGGCCTCGACCGTCGCATTCGCCCTTGCCGCGCAGGCCGCACCGTCCGCCGCCGACCGCATCGCCGGGACCGAACTGATCGCGCGCGACGCACTGTTCGGCAATCCCGAACGCGCCAACGTGCAGATCAGCCCCGATGGCAAGTACCTCAGCTGGGTCGCCGCCGTCGATGGCGTGCTCAACGTGTGGGTCGCCCCGGCCGACAATCCGGCGCAGGCCAAGGCCGTCACCCAGGACAAGGCGCGCGGCATCCGCAGCTATTTCTGGTCGTACAACCCCGACACGCTGCTGTACCTCCGCGACAGCGGCGGCGACGAGGACTTCCACCTGTATGCGGTCGACCTGAAGACCGGACAGGCGAAGGACCTGACGCCGTTCCCGAAGACCACCGCCCAGGTCGCCGGCCTCAGCCCGAAGCATCCCGGCACGATCCTGGTCGGCATGAACGACCGCGACGCGCAGTGGCACGACCTCTACAAGGTCGACCTCGCCAGCGGTGCGCGCACGCTGCTGGAGAAGAACGACGCCAAGATCGCCGGCTACATCGCCGATGCCGACTACACCCTCAAGTACGCGCAGCGTTCGCGTCCCGACGGCGGCGCCGACGTGCTGAAGCGCGGCGCCAACGGCGCATGGGAGAAGTTCGACGACATCCCGTTCGAAGACGTCCTGACCACCAGCCCCGGTGGCCTGACCCTGGACGGCAAGACGCTGTACTTCACCGATTCGCGCGGCCGCAACACCGCGGCACTGTTCGCCGTGGACGTGGCCAGCGGCAAGCGCTCGCTGGTGCTGGAGGACGCGCGCGCCGACGTCGGCGGCAGCCTGGCGGATCCGGCGACCGGCAAGGTGCAGGCCGTGTCGGTGGACTACCTGCGCGATGAATGGAAGGTCGTCGATCCGTCGATCCGTGCCGACCTCGAGAAGCTGGAAGCGATCGGCCCGGGCGATGTGTCCGTCAACACGCGCACGCTCGACGACAAGACCTGGATCGTCGCGTACTCCGCGGCGGAAGCACCCCTGGTCTATTACCGCTACGAGCGCCCGGCCGGCACGCTGACCAAGCTGTTCTCCGCGCGGCCGAAGCTGGAAGGCAAGCCGCTGGTCCCGCAGTGGCCGGTGGAGATCGCCTCGCGCGACAAGAAAACGCTGGTCAGCTACCTCACGCTGCCGCGCAGCGCCGACGCGAACAACGACGGCAAGGCCGACGCGCCCGTGCCGCTGGTGTTGCTGGTCCACGGCGGCCCCTGGGCGCGCGATTCCTACGGTTACGGCGGCTATAACCAATGGCTGGCCAACCGCGGCTACGCGGTGCTGTCGGTCAACTTCCGTGGCTCCACCGGCTTCGGCAAGGACTTCACCAACGCCGGCAACGGCGAGTGGGCCGGCAAGATGCACGACGACCTGATCGATGCCGTGCAATGGGCGGTCAAGCAGGGCGTCACCACCCAGGACCAGGTCGCGATCATGGGCGGCAGCTACGGCGGCTACGCTACGCTGGCCGGCCTGACCTTCACGCCGGACGCGTTCGCCTGCGGCGTCGACATCGTCGGCCCGTCCAACCTCAACACCCTGCTGAGCACCGTGCCGCCGTACTGGGCGAGCTTCTTCGAACAGCTGGCCAAGCGCATGGGCGATCCGCGCACCGACGCCGGCAAGGCGTGGCTGGCCGAGCGCTCGCCGCTGACCCGCGCCGACCAGATCAAGAAGCCCCTGCTGATCGGCCAGGGCGCGAACGACCCGCGCGTGAAGCAGGACGAGAGCGACCAGATCGTCAAGGCGATGACGGCGAAGAACATCCCGGTGACCTACGTGCTGTTCCCCGACGAAGGCCACGGCTTCGCCCGCCCGGAGAACAACAAGGCGTTCAACGCGGTGACCGAAGGCTTCCTCGCCCAGTGCCTGGGCGGTCGCGCCGAGCCGATCGGCAAGGACTTCGCCGGTTCGAGCATCAGTGTGCCCGCGGGAGCGAACGGCGTGCCGGGCCTGGCCGATGCACTCAAGGGCCACACGCAGGAAGTGAAGAAGTAGGCGCGCTTCCTTCCCGCAACGCTGGAAAGAGAAACGCCGGCGAAAGCCGGCGTTTCTTTTGCTGCATCCCTGCGGGCAGCGATCAGGCGGCCTTTTCCTTTTCGTAGAACTGCTCTTCCTCGGTCGACCCCTTCAGCGCGGTGACGCTGGAGCTGCCGCCCTGGATGACGGTGGTGACGTCGTCGAAGTAACCGGCGCCCACTTCCTGCTGGTGGGACACGAAGGTGTAGCCCTTCTCGCGCGCGGCGAATTCGGCTTCCTGCACCTGCTCGACGTAATGCTTCATGCCCTCGCCACGCGCGTAGTCGTGGGCGAACTTGAAGGTGTTGAACCAGTTGATGTGGATGCCGGCCAGGGTGATGAACTGGTACTTGTAGCCCAGTGCCGACAGCTCGTCCTGGAAGCGGGCGATCTGCGCGTCATCCAGGTTCTTCTTCCAGTTGAAGCTGGGCGAGCAGTTGTACGACAGCAGCTTGCCCGGGTGCTTGGCGTGCACGGCCTGGGCGAACTCGCGGGCGAAGCCGATGTCGGGCGTACCCGTCTCGCACCAGACCAGGTCGGCGTACGGCGCGTAGGCGACACCGCGACTGATCGCCTGCTCCAGGCCGTTCTTCACCCGGTAGAAGCCTTCCGCGGTGCGCTGGCCGGTGACGAAGGGCTGATCGTTGGCGTCGAAATCCGACGTCAGCAGGTTGGCGGCTTCGGCATCGGTGCGCGCCAGCACGATCGTCGGAACGCCCAGCACGTCGGCGGCCAGGCGCGCGGCCTGCAGCTTCTGCACGGCTTCCTGCGTGGGCACCAGCACCTTGCCGCCCATGTGGCCGCACTTCTTCACCGCGGCCAGCTGGTCCTCGAAGTGCACGCCCGCGGCACCGGCGACGATCATGTTCTTCATCAGCTCGTAGGCGTTCAGCACGCCGCCGAAGCCGGCCTCACCGTCGGCGACGATCGGCAGGAAGAAGTCGATGGCATCGGCCTCGTTCGCCTTGCCGTCGCAGATGTTCTTCCACTGGATCTCGTCGGCACGCTGGAAGGTGTTGTTGATGCGACGGACCATCGTCGGCACCGAGTCGTAGGCGTACAGCGACTGGTCCGGGTACATCGTCTCGGACGTGTTGCCGTCGGCGGCGACCTGCCAGCCGGACAAGTAGACGGCTTCCAGGCCGGCTTTGGCCTGCTGCATCGCCTGGCCGGCGCTGATCGCGCCGAACGCGTTGACGTAACCCTTCTTCGCTTCGCCGTTGACGAGCTTCCACAGCTTTTCGGCACCGCGGCGGGCCAGGGTGTACTCCGGCTGCAGGCTGCCGCGCAGGCGGACGACGTCGGCGGCGGCGTAGTCGCGCTTCACGCCGGTCCAGCGCGGGTTGCTGTCCCAGTCTTTCTGGATGGCGTCGATCTGCTGTTGCTTGGTGCTCATGGCGGGCTCTCTTTCGTCGTGGGGCGTCGTGGTGGGGGTGATCAATCGATGTGTCAGTCGATGCGGTCGTACGCGGGCAGGGTCAGGAAATCGACCAGCTCGTCGGCGTGACTCAGCTGGTCGAGCAGGGCGATGGCTTCGGCGATGCGCGCGCCGCCCGGCAGGCGCGTGGTGTCGCCCAGCTTGGCCGGCAGCGCCGCCAGCGTGCGCTGCAGCAGCGCGTAGTCGATTTGGGTGCCGTCGCACAGGTGCACGTCGGCGGTGTGCAACCACTGCCAGATCTGCGTGCGCGAGATCTCGGCGGTGGCGGCGTCTTCCATCAGCCAGTGGATCGGCACGCAGCCGTTGCCGTCCAGCCAGGCGGCCAGGTAGCGCACGCAGACTTCCACGTTGCCTTCGAAACCGGCGCGGGTGATCGTGCCGGTCGACGGACGGATCAGGTCGTCACGCGTCACCACCACATCCTCGCGCTGCACGCTGCGCTGGTTGGGCTGCGGCATGTGCTCGTCGAAGATCGTCTTCGCCACCGGGATCAGCGCCGGATGCGCGACCCACGTGCCGTCGTGGCCGGCGGTCACTTCGCGCAGCTTGTCGGCGCGCACGCGGGCCAGGGCCTGTTCGTTGGCGGCCTCGTCGTTGCTGATCGGGATCTGCGCCGCCATGCCGCCCATCGCATGCGCGCCGCGGCGGTGGCAGGTCTGGATCAGCAGTTCCGAGTAGGCCTTCAGGAACGGCTGCGTCATCGTCACCTGGCCGCGCTCCGGCAGCACCTTGTCGGCGTGGCGGCGGAAGGTCTTCAGGTAGGAAAAGATGTAGTCCCAGCGGCCGCAGTTCAGGCCGACGATGCGGTCGCGCAACGCATGCAGGATTTCGTGCATCTCGAACACCGCCGGCAGCGTCTCGATCAGCACGGTGACCTTCATCTGGCAATGGGGCAGGCCCAGCGCCGCTTCGATGTGCGACAGCGCAGCCTCCCACAACGCGGCTTCTTCCATGCTCTGCAGCTTGGGCAGGTAGAAGTACGGGCCGCGGTCGCGGGCCTGCAGTGCGCGGGCGTTGTGCCAGGCGAACACGGCCACGTCGAACAGGCCGCCGGCGATCGGCGCGCCGTCGATCAGCACGTGCTTCTCGTCCAGGTGCCAGCCGCGCGGGCGGACCAGCAACACGGCCTGCTCGTCCTGCGGCTTCAGCGCGTAGTGCTTGCCCGCGTCTGACGTGAATTCCAGGTCCCCCTGCACGGCGCCGATCAGCGCGCGCTGGCCGGTCAGCAGGTTCTGCCAGGTCGGCGAGGTGGAATCCTCGAAGTCGGCCATGAACACCTTCGCGCCCGAGTTCAGCGCGTTGATGACCATCTTCGGGTCGACCGGGCCGGTGATCTCCACGCGACGGTCCTGCAGGGCGGCCGGCACCGGCGCGACCGCCCAGTCCCTCTCCCGGATCGGGCGGGTGTCGGCGCGGAAGTCGGGCAGGCCGCCGGCATCGAAGAAGGCCTGGCGCTCGCGGCGCGCCTTCAGGCGGGCTTGGCGCTCCGGTTCGATCGCACGGTGCAGCGAGACGAGCAGCGCCAGCACGCCCGGGGTCAGCAAGGCGTCCTGGCCCGCCACATCGGCGGTCAGGGCTATGCCGGGGGTGGGACGGTCGGCGCGCGCATCGCGCGTCGGCAGGGCGAAAGCGGTGGCGGACATGGAGATCTCCTGGCGTCTTGCTGGAACCGCACAGTGCTCCCCCATCGAATTATTTGACAAAACAGTTTTGCCAATGTGTTAAATAAGTAGGACTTATACTTGCCTGAATGTCGTGACCGCGCAGACGCCAACCCCGCGATTTCCTTACAAATCCGACCGGCTGAAGCCCCTGCGGGCGTTCTGCCAGACAGTGCGCCTGGGTTCGGTTTCACGTGCGGCGGAGGCGCTTTTCGTCAGCCAGCCGGCGATCACCCTGCAGTTGCAGGCGCTGGAACGGGAGCTGGGGGTGACCCTGTTCGAGCGCAGTGGCCGCCGGCTGACGCCCAGCCGCGAGGGTCAGCTGCTGTACGAACTGGCGCAGCCGCTGGTGACAGGGCTGGACGGGCTGGACGCGACGTTCCGCGAGAAAGTCGGCGGGCTCGAGGCCGGGGAGCTGAACGTGGCGGCCAACAGCTCCACCATCCTGTACCTGCTGCCGAAGATCGTGGAGCACTTCCGCCAGCAGCATCCCGACGTGCGGCTCACCCTGCACAACGCCGCGACCGCCGACGGTACCGACCTGCTGCGTTCGGACGCCGTGGATCTGGCCGTGGGCTCGGTGCTCGACGTGCCGGCCGACCTCAGCTACGCGCCGGTCTACCGTTTCGATCCGATGCTGATCACGCCCCCGGACCATCCGCTGGCGAAGAAGCGCGACCTGCGCCTGGAAGACCTCTCGCCCTACGGCCTGATCCTGCCGCCGAAACGGCTGATCACCTACCGGTTGGTGGACCTGGTGTTCCAGCAGGCCCGCGTGCCCTACACGGTCGCGCTGGAGGTGGGCGGCTGGGAGGTGATCAAGCAGTACGTCAGCATGGGCATGGGCGTCTCGATCATCGCCTCGATCTGCCTGACCGACGCCGATCGCGGCCGCCTTTCCGCGCGCTCGCTGAGCCAGTGGTTCCCGTCGCGCAGCTACGGCGTGGTGGTGCGCAAGGGCAAGTTCCTGTCGCCGCAGGCGCGCGCCTTCATCGAACTGATCCAGCCCCACTTGTTCGAGCGCCGCGACTACGATGAGAGCGGACATTCCGAACGCTAGTCCGATCCCCCGATGAGCGGCCGCTACCGACAACACGACCTCGCGCCGGGCCAGTCGCTGCTGTGCCGGTGGGAGTACGTGCAGGGCACGCGGGCGACGCCCGCCCTGGTGCTGCCGGATGCCTGCGTCGATCTGCTCTGGGATGGCGCACGGCTGAGCATCGCGGGGCCGGATACGCGCGCGCAGTACGCCGACATCGCGCCCAGCGCCCGCGTGCAGGGGCTGAGGTTCGCGCCGGGCGCAGCCGCACGATGGCTGGGGGTTCCGTTGCACGCCCTGGCCGACCAGCGCGTGGACCTGCGCGATCTCGCCAAGGCGGGTTTTGCGACGCTGGCCGAGCGGATGGCGGAACACGATGGCGATGCCATGGCCTGGCTCGCGGGCAGGATCCTCGCCGACGGGCCGCCGCGTGTCGACGCGATGCGTGTCGTGCATGCGCGGCTGTCGCACGCGTTCCCCGATTCGGTCGCGCAACTGGCCCGCGACCTCGGCATCACCGAGCGCACCCTGCTGCGCCGTTGCGACGAAACGTTCGGCTACGGGCCGAAACGGCTCTCGCGCATCCTGAGGCTGCAGCGCTTCCTGGACCTGCAACGCATGCGTCCCTCGCTGCTGGACGCCGCGCTTGAGGCGGGCTACTACGACGCCGCCCAGCTTGCCGGCGATGCGCGGCGCCTGACCGGCCTGACACCGACGGCGCTGGTGGCGCAGGTCGCGGGCTGACTGTCCGATTTCGCCAAGACACGGCGGGCGGCGTCCGCCAGACTGGCGGCCACTTCCAGGGACATCCGCCATGAGCACCGCCGAACAGCACCACCGCATCGACTACATCGAGTTCAACGTCGCCTCCATCGCCGCCTCGAAGGCGTTCTACGGCGAGGCGTTCGGCTGGACGTTCCAGGATTACGGCCCGGATTACTGCGAGTTCCGCGACGGGCGCCTGACCGGCGGCTTCGCGCACGACACCGCGCGGCCCGGCGGTGCGCTGGTCGTGCTGTATTCGACGGCGCTGGAAGAGAGCCTGGCGAACGTGGAAGCCGCGGGCGGGCGCATCACCAAGCCGATCTTCGCCTTCCCCGGCGGCCGCCGCTTCCAGTTCGCCGATCCCGACGGCTACGAACTGGCCGTGTGGTCGGCGACCTGATTCACCGCGCTTCGTAGCGCGTCAGCAGCGCGCGGTGGCCGGCCTGCCACTGCGCGAGTTCGGCCGGCGAACGGCCGTACACGCTGTCGATGAAGGCGAGCGAGAGCGACTCGGTCGCCTGCTTGACCTGTTCGCTGACGTCGCGCGAATCGAAGTAGCGATGGTCGGTGAACACGTTGTGGGTGCCATGCCGATAGACCGCCAGCACCTTGCCCGGGCCGCCGATGGCGTCGAACACCTTCAGCCGATCGTCCACGCCCGAGTTGAACCCGGGGATGCGGATGATGTCGTCGGCGGTGGTCACGTGCAGCGTGGGGATGCGGATGCCGGACAGGATCGGCCGGAAGTCCTCGTCGCCGTAGAACGGCGGCGCGGAGATCACGATCGCCGCACTGATGCGCGGGTCGCGCAGCCGGATCGTATGGCCGTGGCGCACGACCTGGGCGCCGGCCGACATCAGCGTGGTGTTGGCGCCGTAGGAGTGCCCCGCAGCGACGATGCGCGCGCGATCGATGCGCGCGCCCCATTCGCCCGCCAGCAGGCGATCGAGCGCGAAACGCTGGTCGCGCACGCGGGCGATCGCTTCGGCATCGCCGGCTGCGCGCTGGAAGCGGGCCACCAGCGAGAACGGATTGCCTTCCCACAGCGTGCGGTCGCTGCCGACGTGCTGCACGTGCAGGCTGGCGATGCCGTGCCGCGCCCAGTAGTGGCCCAGGTAGGTATACCCGTCGCGCGCGCTGCCGATGCCATGCGAGAAGACGACCAGCGGCACGGGGCCCGCGCCTTCCGGCAGGAACAGCTTCACCGGCACGGCACGCCCCCGCGCCGGATCCACCCAGTCCAGGTCCTGCACGCGATAGCCCGCCTGCGCCTCGACGACGGCATCGCCGCGCAGGTGCACGTGCGACCAGGCCACCAGCATCGGCGCCAGCAGCAGCAGGGACAGCAGGACCGCCACGCGCGGGCGGCGGAGGACAGCGGCAACGTTCATCGGCAACACATCCGGGACAGGGACGCCCCACGCGCCCTGGGACGCATGCGGGGATTCGATTCGGCTTCGCCGCGCGGACGCGGCACCTATTTCTTCTTCGGGCGCCCCGCCTTGACGGGGGCCAGCGCATCCAGCGCCTTGGCCAGTGCCTGGGGCGACAGCGCCGACAGCGCATGCAACCCCGCACGCAGCAGTTCGCTCTTCTTCGCCGGCCGCTGCGCCTGCAACGCACGCGCCTTCATCACGCCGACCAGCGCGAAATCGTCGGCCGGCATGGTGAAGCTGTCGCGGACGAGCTTGCCGGGCTTGCCGGCTTCCTCTATCGGCACGGCGCTGCGCGACTTGTGCTGCTTGACCATGGCACCATCCATAAATCGTATAAATCATTTATACCTTTAATGCGGGCGCGCGCCAAGCATCCGTTTTCCGACAAGCGGCATTCCGTTCAGCGATGTCGCGGCGGCAGACACGGCGGGACGCCGTAGACTCTCGATTCCCCCTCCCCGGAGCGTGCCGATGCCCGGAGCCTCCTCCTCCCGTACCGGCAAGCGCGTCGCCGCGCTCGCCGCCGACGAGATCCAGGTGTTGGCCGAAGCATTGGCGGCCGCACCGGCGGCTCCGGCCGGCGTGCATGAGGCCCGCAAGAGCCTCCGCCGGCTGCGTTCGCTGCTTGCGCTGGTCCGCGCCGCGTTCGGCAAGGCCGACGTGCAGGCCATCGACGACGCGCTGAAGACCTTGGCGAAGGGCCTGTCGGCGCTGCGCGACGGACAGGTCGTGCTGGACACCGCGCACCACTGCGCACGCCACGCGGGCGATGCGGACGAGGCGGCCAGCTGGGACACGCTCACCCCCCTGCTGGTCCACGCGCAGGAGCATCGCGTGGCCGAAGCCCTGGCCGACGATCCGGGCTTCATGCGGCGGCAGGCACAGGCCCACCGCCAGGCCGAACTGCTGCGCGCACTCCCGTGGCATCGGCTCCACGCCGATGATCTCCGCCAAGGCCTGGACCGTTCGCTGCGCCGCCAGCAACGCGCCCAGGACGTCGCGCTCGCCAGCAGCGATCTAGACGATCTCCACGACCTGCGCCGCAAGTCGCGACGCCTGCGCATGCAGCTGAACGCACTGAAGCGGCTGCGCGTATCTCCGCACGGCGCCGCGGTGGCATCACGCGACATCGCCGCGCTGGTCGACCAGCTCGGGGCCCTGCAGGACCTCGCCCTCCTCCAGCAGGCCCTGGCTGCGATCGAGCCGGTGCCGCACGCGCCTACCTGGCCGGTCGCCGCACGCAGGCGCATGGCGCGCCCCTCTCCGATTCATCCGCTCGCGTAACCGCATTTACGTAAACGCGATAACGCCTCCGCCATGATCAAGATGGCGCAGGCAGGGCCGATAGTGACCCATACGGTCCATCCGACTTCCGTCCGGTGAAGGACCGGCTTCCGGGCTGCCCCCGGGAGTCCGCGCTTTCGATGTCCCGACGGATTGGCACGATGCCTGCATCCCTTCTCCGGATCGGCATCGCCCTGGATGGCCGCCCCTTTCAACGCAGGAATGCCGCTGGTGGAAGCCACCCACACGCCCCCCGGGCCCGCCACTGCGGCGGCGCCGGGGACGCCCGACCGCCGTCTCGGCATGCCGCCGATGGCATGGGCGGCGGCCGTGTTGCTGGCCGGCCTGCTGTGCACGGCGTTCGTGGCGCACCGCGAATGGAAGGATCTTCAGCAGCGGGCCGAAGAGCAGCGCCGCGCGTCGGCCGACGCCAGCGCCACCCGCCTGCGCGTGCCCCTGGAGCAGGCCGCCTCGATGCTGCGGGCGATGCAGACGGTCTTCCTGTCCAACGACCAGATGGACCAGGTGCGCTTCAGCCAGTACCACACCAGCCTGCGCAGCCCGCTGCAGCCGGCGGCGTACACCTCGGTCGCCTTCGCCCGCCGCGAACCCGCCGGGCAACCGCTGGCCGACCAGGTCTCTTACCGTTACGCCTACGTCGCGCCGTTCGAAGCCAACACGGCATTGATCGGCTTCGACATGGTCACCCAGAAAGCGAACCTGAGCGCCCTGCTGCAGGCCCGCGATACCGACACCGTGGTGATCTCCGCGCCGTTCGCACTGCGCCAGACCACGCCGGCCGGACACAATCCGCTCGGCGTCACCCTGCGCCTGCCGGTGTACTCGCACGGCCCGACCCCGACCACGCCCAACCAGCGCCGCGCGCGCGAGCTGGGCGCGCTGGCCATCGGCATCCGCCTGGAGCCGATGGTGGAAAGCGCCCTGGCCGGCCCGGTGCTGGACGGCTTCAGGGTGCGCGTCAGCGACGCCACGGCGGATGCGCATCCCTTCTACGACTCCGGCACCGAAGTGCAGGCGGGGTTGCCCACGCAGGTGCGCCGCCTGGATTTCGGTGGACGCCAGTGGCGGGTGGAACTGCTGCCGCGTCCGCAGCCGCTGGACCTGGGACGGCTGCAGGCGATCCTCGTCGGCGGCGGCGTCATCAGCCTGCTGCTGTCGGCGCTGGTGTGGTCGCTGACCACCACCCGCCGCCGTGCCGTCGCCCTCGGCGCGCAGATGAGCGCGCGCTACCGCGAAAGCGAACTGCGTTTCCGCACACTCAACGAACTGCTGCCCGCGCTGGTCCTGCTGGCCGACGCGCGCGATGGCCGGATCGTCTATGCCAACCAGGCCGCGCGCCTGCGCCTGGGCGACCCCACCGGGCTGCCGTTGTCGGCCCTGTTCTCCGACCCGCAGCTGCAGCACCGCGCGCGCGACGCCGACGCGATCGGCAACGACTGGGGCAACCTGGAAGCGGTGTTGCTGAGCCCCGGCGGCGACGCCTTCTGGGCCAGCGCATCCATTTCGCAGGTGGACATGGACGGGCAGGCGCACCTGCTGATGGTCGCCACCGACATCTCCGAGCAGCGCGAGCTCACCGAACGCCTGAGCTACCAGGCCACCCACGATGCCCTGACCGAACTGTGCAACCGCCGCGAGTTCGAACGACGCGTGGAAGAAGCACTGCACGAACGCAAGGGCCGCGCACAGACCGACCCTTGCGCGCTGCTCTACATCGATCTGGACCAGTTCAAGCTGATCAACGACGTCTCCGGTCACATGGCCGGCGACCAGCTGCTCGCGCAGCTCGCCCTGGCGATGCGCCACCAGCTGCGCGGCGGCGATGTCCTCGCGCGCCTGGGCGGCGACGAATTCGGCCTGATGGCATTCCACGTGGACGCCGAGGGCGCGCAGGCGCTGGCCGAACGCCTGCGCGAATGCATCGAGGCGCTGATGTTCGTCTGGCAGGACCGCACCTACACCGTCAGCGCCAGCATCGGCGTGGTGGTGGTGGACCAGCAGGAGCCCACCCTGAAAGACCTCCTCGCGTGGGCGGATACCGCCTGCTACCTGGCCAAGGAGAACGGCCGCAACCGCGTGCACGTCTACCGCCAGGACAACGAGACCACCCTCCGCCAGGGCGAAATGGAATGGGCGAGCCGGTTGCGCTGGGCGGTGGAACAGGACCGCCTGCTGCTGGACTATCAGGAAATCGTCCCCCTCGACGGCAGCGATACCGCGCCGAGCATCGAGCTGTTGCTGCGCCTGCGCGACGAGGACGGCGGCGTGGTGCTGCCGGGCGCCTTCCTCTCCGCCGCCGAGCGCTACGGCCTGATGCCCGCCATCGACCGCTGGGTGATCCGAAACGCGCTGGCGAACTTCGGCCGACTGCATCATTCCGGCACCCGGCTGGGGACGTGCGCGATCAACCTGTCCGGCGCGAGCATCGAGGATGAAGGCTTGGCGGACTTCATCCTCGCCCGCATCACCGAATACGCCGTGCCGGCGCACACGCTGTGCTTCGAGATCACCGAGACCGTGGCGGTGCGCAACCTGCTGAAGGTGGTCAACGTCATCGAACGGCTTCGCCGCGCCGGCTGCCGCATCGCGCTCGACGATTTCGGCGCCGGCATGTCGTCCTTCGGCTACCTGAAGAACCTGCCGGTGGACCTGATCAAGATCGACGGCAGCTTCATCCGCGACCTCGAGACCGAACCGATGAGCCGCACCATCGTCAGCGCCATCGCCCAGATCGGCCATCAGCGCGGGCTGAAGGTGGTGGCCGAATGGGTCAGCAGCCCGCGGCTGTGCGACGCGTTGCGCTCGCTGGGCGTGGACTACGGCCAGGGCTTCGCCCTGCACCGTCCCGAGCGGGTGCTGTTCCAGCGCGACGAGCACCCGCCGCGCCGGCTCAGCGTGGTGCGCTGAGCGCGCTCAATCTTCGCGCGCGACGCGCTGCTGCTTCTGCAGTTCTTCCGCGGTCATGCGCCTCGCATGCGCCGGCTGGATGGTGAGCCCGCGATGCGCGCACACGTCCACCGCCGGGTACATCACCTGCTGGCCGTTGCGGAACTCCAGCCGCAGGTCCTGCACGCAGCCCTGCACCGGCAGGCGCACGGTCGCGGCATTGCCGCCGCCATGCAGGTCTTCACCGAGCACCACGGGCACCGGCTCGCCGCCGACGGGCGCGGCCGACATCGCGACCAACCGCTCGTGGGCACGATTGACGATGTCGAGGTAGTGGACGCGCGAGCCGTCGCCGGCCTGCGCGATGGCGGCGATGGACAGCAGGGCGGTGGCGAAGGCGAAGCGGATCGACAGGGGGCGCATGGCGAATCTCCGTTGGGAAGGGGATCCGCCGGGAGCCACGCAGGCGGGGCGGACGGCCGCATCACGCGCCGCCCGCGCCGCGCCGGCAACGGATTCGGGACGAATCGTCGTTGCGCCATGACGAATCGTAGCCATGCACGCGCGGCGCTTCCCACGCGCGGAACCCCGGCCTAGGATGCCTCCACCTTCCCGGACACCGCGCATGAAGATCCGACTGGGCACCACCGAGATCGGCCTGTTCCGCTACTTGGGTCTGTGGACGGCGGTCGCGCTGTTGTTCACCCTGCAGGCCAAGCTCAACAACGGCCTGCAACGTCCCAGTTGGCCGCTGTGGGATCTGATCCGCTGGTCCTTGATCCAGTGGTACACCTGGGCGGCGCTGGCGCCCGTCGTGTTCCGGCTGGCCGAGCGATATCCGCTGCGCAACCCGTTCCGCCTCCGCGGGCTCGGCAAGCAGTTGGTGGCCAGCCTGTGCACGACCTTCGTCGCGATGGTGATCGGCGCGCTGGTCTCCACGTTGTTCGAACCCAGCGGCTTCGGTGAACAGCTCGGCTACTTCCTGGAACAGCATTTCGCCATCGGCCTGCTGACCTACTGGATGCTGTTCGCCATCCAGCAGGCCATCCAGTTCCATGCCGAGAAGGCCCGACGCGAACTGGAAGCCAGCCAGCTGGCGACCGAACTCGCGCAGTCGCGCCTGCAGGTGCTGAAGACGCAGCTTCAACCGCACTTCCTGTTCAACACGCTGCACGCCATCGTCACCCTGCTGGACGAGGACACGCTGTCGGCCGAAGACATGCTGCTGAAGCTGAGCGAGCTGTTGCGCGCGTTTCTCGAGGACTACGACGGGCAGGAAATCACCCTGCGGCGCGAACTGGAGCTGCTCGAACTCTATCTCGGCATCCAGCGCCGCCGCTTCAAGGATCGCCTGGAGACGCGCATTTATGTTGCGCCGGACACGCTCGACGCCGCGGTGCCCAGCCTGGTGCTGCAACCGCTGGTCGAGAACGCGATCCGTCACGGCATCGGCCGCAATGTCGGCGAGGACCGTGTCGAGATCGACTGCCGCCGGGACGGCGAGCAGCTGCTGATCGAGGTGCGCAACGGCAACAGTGCGCTGGGCCAGCCCAGCGACGGCGGGCACGGCATCGGCATGGCGAACACGCGGTTGCGGTTGCGCGAGCTGTACGGCGACCACGCCGACCTGCGCCTGGACGCGATGGTGCCGCGCGGCGTCGCCTGCCGCCTGCGCGTGCCGTTCCGCGAGCTCGCGCAGGACGACGACGCCCCGGAACACGTGCCGGCATGAGCCTGCGCGTGCTGGTGGTCGACGACGAGCCGATCGCGCGGCACGCGGTCGTGCGCCAGTTGCGCGACGTGGACGATCTGGAGATCGTCGGCGAATGCGGCGACGGCGTGTCGGCGGTCGAAGCGATCCGCGCGCTGTCGCCGGACCTGGTGTTCCTCGACATCCAGATGCCGGCGATCACCGGCCTGGATGTCGTCGCCACGATCGGGGCGGCGCGCATGCCGGCCACGATCTTCGTCACCGCGTACGAGCAGTACGCCGTGCGCGCTTTCGAAACGCATGCGGTGGACTACCTGGTCAAACCTTTCAGCCGCGAGCGCTTCCAGGAGACGCTGCGGCGCGCGCGCCAGCGTCTGGCGATCCGCGAAGGGGCCGACGCCGATGCCACCGCGCGCATCCTGCAGACCCTGGAAACGCTGCGCCAGCGCGACGACTACGCTTCCCGCATCCCGGTGCGCGAGGACGAGAAGGTCGTGCTGGTGGACGTCGACGACATCGTCTGGGTGCGTGCCAACGGCAACACGGTGCAGCTGCACCTGGCCGGGCGCGTGCATGAGCTGCGCGAGACGATGTCCGCGCTGGCCGCGCGCCTGGACCCGCGCCACTTCGCCCGCGTACATCGCTCGGCCATCGTCAACGTGCGCCGGATCCGCGACATCCAGCCGTGGTTCAACGGCCACCACGTCATCACCCTGGACACCGGCCAGCAGCTGCGCATGAGCCGCTACCAGCACGAGGCCTTCCTGAAGCTCGTAGGCCCGCGGCCGGCGACCTGACGCAGGGCTACGACTCTTCGGTTTCCACCCGGTTACGGCCGGCGTGCTTGGCGCGGTACAGCGCTTCGTCCGCGATCAGGAAGGCCTGGGCGTAGTCCTCGCCCGGCGCGGTGCGCACCCAGCCGATGCTGACGGTCACCACGCCCCACGGCGAATCCTGGTGCGGGATGCCCAGCGCATGCACGGCGGCGCGCACGCGCTCGGCGACGCGTGCTGATATCGCGGCGTCGGTATCCGGCAACACGACCAGGAATTCCTCGCCGCCCATCCGCGCCACCGCGTCCTGCGGCGCGCGCAGCAGGCCGCCCACCACGCCGGCCACGCGCCGCAGCGCGCTGTCGCCGGCCGCATGGCCGTAGCGGTCGTTGTAAGCCTTGAAGTGGTCCACGTCGATGGCGATGACGGTCATGTCGACGGTGAGCTGGCCGGCTTCGTCGCTGACCAGCGACAGCTTGTGCTGCAGGCCACGGCGGTTGAGGCAGCCGGTGAGCGGATCTGTACGGTTGAGCCGGTCCAGTTCGGCATTGGCCTGGCGCAGTTCGGCGGTGCGGCGGTCGATCTCCTGCTCGCGCCGTTCCAGTGTGCGCTGCAGCGACAGCGCCAGCGCGCTCTGGTCGCCCAGCGAACGCTGCAGGTCCTCGTGCGCATCCTCGAGCTGGTCGGCCAGTTCACCGACCGCGCGACCCACCGGTTCGAACTCTTCGGGCAGCGGCGCCGCCGCGCTCGGACGACGATGCACGGCCAGCGCCTGCAAGGCGTCGGACAGCTGCGCCAGTGCGCCATCCAGCCGCCGCATCTGCCATGCGTACGCGAACCACACGCCAGCGAGGATCAGCACCAGCAGCCCCGCGGTGGCCAGCGCGCGATTGCGCACCGTGCTCACCAGCATGTCGTCGGGCACCACCAGCACGAGGGTCCAGCCCGAGGTCAGCTTGGACTGCGACACCCAGGCCGCGCGCCCGTCGGCCATCACGCCCTGCAGCCTGCGCGATTCGGTCTCGCGCGCGCCCTGCCCGGCGCCGGCCATCAGCGGCGTGTCCGCCAACGGCTGCTGGAAGCGGTACTGCAGGCCTTCGGTCGCACGGATCACGCGCAACTCGCGATCGAGCAGCAGCATCTCCACGCCACGGCGGCGCATCGCGGCGACCCGCGGCCCGGTGAAGGCATCGACGCGGATCGAACCCTGGACCACGCCCGCGAACGCGCCCTCCACCTGCCACGGCGCCGAGACCGCCACCAGCGGATCGTTGCTGAGCCGGCGACCGCGGAAGGCGTCGGATACGTACGGGGCACCGGTCTCGCGCGGCACCCGGAAATATTCGCGGTCGGCCACGTTGATGGCCGGCGCGCGCGGCGGCACCGGCTGCGACGCCTGCACGGTGCCCAGGGCATCGGTCACCAGCACGCTGCTGAAACCCGGATAGCGGCGGCGCAGTTCGGCCAGTTGCGCCGGCCAGTCGGTGTCCTTGCCGCTCATCGAGGCCACCAGGGCGACACCCGCCTGGTGCATGTCGACGAAATCGTTGACCGCCGTGGCGCTGAGCATCGTGCTCACCTCCAGGCGTTCGCCGAGGTGGCGCTGCTCGGCCCGGTAGGAGCGCACCTGTTCGACGATGCCCAGGACCGCGGCCGGCAATAGCGCCGCCAGCACCACCGCACGTGCGAACTGCCGTCTCAGCGAGGGGGGACGCGGGGCGTGGCCGGCGGACGGGGGGGAGTCGGGCATGCGGGTGCGACGGCGGGACGGTCCGGATACTGCGGCGCACTATCCACTATTTCGGCGTCGAATTCTGCGCCCGGCTGCCCGGCTGGACCTACCGGCTGGCGCGACGCACCTTGCTGATCGTGCGGACCTCGGTGCACTGCGCCTGCACGCCCGGCGCGAAGCGGGTGCGCTCGAGCATGCGCAGGGCATAGTCGTCGAAGCCCCGCCGCGGCCGCGCCTCGACGATACGCGGATCGACCGCGCTTCCCGACCCGTCCAGACGGTAGTCGATGACCACGTAGGCGTTGTACTCCCCGGAGACCTTGGGCATGTCGGCTGCCGTCGGCCGGGCGGCTTCGACGACATGCTCCTGGCAGGTCTGCCGCGCCAGCACCTCCGGCGGGATTTCGGCGGGTCCCGCCATCGCGACCGTGGGCACGACCACGAGGGCACTCCACAACGCGTATCGCATCCGACGTCCTTTCCCCTGGGCAGGACCGCCTTGTAGCACGCACGCCTGCCCAGCGGCAGCAGGGCAAGCAACGCGGCGGCGAGGGTTCGTTCTTCCCGTCGGTCGATCGCGCAGGGACGCCGCGGACTCAGGCGTGCGTCAGCCACTGCCGCAGCACGGCCTGCAGCGCTTCCGCACGCGCCTCCACCTCCGCGGGGTTTGCGAAGGAAAGCGTCGCGCGGTCAGCGCCCAGCCACGTCTGCAGCCCCTGCGGATCGGCGATCGCATCCTTGGCCAGCGCGCGCTTGCCCGCGCCCAGATGCAGCACCAGCAGCACGCTGTCCGTCTTCCGCAGCTGCATCGTGGCGAAATGTTTGTCATCCAGGTGGAAGCTGGGTGCGTTCCACTTGATGTCCTCGCCGATCCGCGCGTCGGTGGCGCGGATGACGGTGCGCAGACGCCGGATCGCGGCGTCTTGCGGATGCTTCAACGCGGCGAGGAAGGCGTCGACATCGGCGGGTGCGGCGGACTTCTTCGCGGGCATCGGGGCTCCGGGGCTCGAGGACGCGCGGATCGGCGTCCGGGCGACGGTACAACGGGCCGCGGCGGATGCCCAGCGCAGCGCGGCGGGCGGATCAGGCGATACCCGCGTCGTCCGACGGGCCGATCATCCGCAATGCCTGCTGCTTGCCCGCGGCGAGCGCGTCATGGCAGGTGAAATGGTGCGGTTCGCGATCGTGCCAGAGCGGGCTCCAGGCCCCGCCCTGAGCTTCGCGCACGCGCACCGCCAGCGACCACGGCTGCTGCGCGTCGGGCCGTTCGATCACGACTTCCACCAGGTGACCCCGGCACGTCGAGAGGTCCACTTTCTTCTGCATGCACGCCCTCCGGCTCGATCACGTCGCGCCCATGCCTGGCATGCGATCCGGTCCACCCTGGTCCCTACCGACCAACGCGGAAACCGCGCGTCGCGGGCCAGCTACTCCGCATCCACGCCCGCCAGTTGCAACACCCAGCCCGGTACCACGGGCTCGCCGGCGTAGAAATCCTTCGGCTTCTTTTCCGCCATCGCCCAGCGGTGCAGCCAGCTGGGGCCGTAGCGACCGTTGTAGCCGTCCTCGCCGCGCGCGTAGGCGGGGTCGCGCATCGCCTCGTCCAGGGTGACCACGCGATAGCCGCGGCGCTGCACGCCGGCGATCAGGTCGGCGTAGGCGACGGCGTTCAGTTCGTTCGCATGCAGCAGCCAGACCTGCGGCAGCGCATACCCCAGCAGCGCCTGCGACTGCTGTTCGTAGTAATCGACCTTGTTGAGCATGTAGGGGATGTAGCCGCGGCGCAGGCGCTCGAGCGTGGCCGCGCGCGCGGGCGTGTCGGGCTGGCCGTCGAGCACGTTCGCATAGGCGAACGCCCAGACCCACTCGCCGTTGTCGACGGTGACCGGCGCGATGCGGTACCCGTGTTCTCCCAGGAAGGCCGACAGCGCGGCACGGTCGTCCGGCGTGCGGCCCGCGCGCAGGTAGGGATGGCGGAACCAGCGCGGCGCCTGCCCGCGTTCGGCCAGCAGCGGCCGCAGCGTGCGCTCGCCATCGAGGATGTCCTGCTGGAACGCCGGCAAGCCGACCGCATGCAGGTCGAGATGGCCGCGCGTGTGGTTGCCCAGCTCGAAGCCCGCATCGCGCCAGTCGCGCAGCATCGACACGCGCGCGGGCTGCACCTGCCCGTCGATCTCCAGCTTGCCTTCATTGACGAAGCCCACCACCGGCACGCCGGCCTGCTTCAACTGCGCCATCAGCTGGGCATGGCGCACCGGGAGTTCCGCCGACGCCGTCTTGTCCATGCGCTGCCACGGTAGGTCGTCGATGGTGATGGCGATGCGGCGGTCGGGCTCGGCCGCGTGGGCCGTCAGGGCGAGCAGCGAAAGCAACACGGCAAGCAGGAGCGGGCGCATGCACGGTCCACGAACGGAAGGAAGCGGCGAGCTTACCCGTGGTCGCGTTCCTGCGACCACCGGCCGGCATCATCCCGCGTGCGCATGCCGTTGCAGCCAGCGCTCGATCGCGGCGCGCAGTCCGGGGTGTTCGGGCACACGGAGGCCGAAACCATCCCGCAGTTCGACGATCACCTCATCGGCATCCGCCAGCGCGCGCCGCTCGCTCGGGGAGCCGAGGCGATGCAGCGCCACGCCGCCGTGACCCAGCGTCCGGCGCCAGCCGGGACCGGTACGGGCGACACGCAGTTCGTCGAGGAAGGGCGAATCGGGATGCGTACTGACGTACCAGTTGCCGACGACGTAGTCGATCTCCGCCTGCGGTTGCAGGTCGAACACGTAAAGCGCGCGCCATTCCGCCGCGACCTGCGCATGCAGCGTGTACTCGTCGGCACGCCGCGCGATGCGATACGGTTCGTGCGGCGTGGGCTGGGCATCGTCGCGGTCGAGCCGCAGTGGCGCCGTCGGGACCATGCCACCGAAACCGACATCCACCGTGTAGCGCACGCCTTCCACCGTCGCCAGCACCAGCAGGTGCGTGCGTGCCGTGACCGCGCCTTCCGCTTCGCCCATCACCACGCGTGCGGTGATGCCGCGTGCGTCGAAGCCCAGCGCCTGCAGCAGTGCCAGGAACGCACGGTTGAGCTCGTAGCAGTAACCACCCCGTCCTTCGTGCAGCAATTTGCGTTCGATGGACGGCAGATCCACCGCGACCGGCTCACGCAACAGCGTGGACAGCGTCTCGAAGGGGAATGCGGCGGTGTGCCACTGCTGCAGGTCGCGCAAGGTGGCGAGCGTGGGCGGCGGCGGCCGGTCATGGCCCAGTCGCTGCAGATAGAGGGCGGTATCGGTGAGGTGGGCAGGCATGGCGGCGATGTTCGCTGGATGGACCGCCACCTTGCGTCCTCAACCGCGATTGAGGTCAAGTCGGGCCGCGCAGACCTTTTGCATACCTTCAGGCCGCGTGATGAAGATCTGTCCTGCCCATGCGGCATGATGCGTAAGAAGGACTACCGACCCCGAAGGATTTGCTGATGCGTGCATGGTTGTTGCTGCCCCTGTTGCTGCTGTCGTCCTTCGCCGCGCGTGCGGCCGATGTCTGTCCGCAGTTGTCGCAACAGGCGCCGTCGGACGTCGCCACCCGCATCGCCGCGGTCGCCTGCCGCGAACACCTGATGTGGTACCGCCCCTTCATCGACCGCGACGGCCGGCTGGCGAATGCGCCGATGAATGAAGCCGAGTCGTCGCTGCTGTCGATCGGCGATGACCGCGCCTGGCAGCGCGTCGCGCGCTACTGGCGCGACAGCGGCCTGCTCGCCGCGATCGGCCACCGTCGCGGTGCGACCGACTGCCTGTACGCCTCGGCGACCGGCCCGCAGGCCGAAGCCTGCCGCGGCTTCGTGGTGGATACGCCGTGGTCGGCCGCCTTCATCTCGTGGGTGATGCGCGAAGCCAGGGTGCCGGGCTTCCGCGGTTCCAGCCGCCACTTCAGCTACGTGCAGGCGGCATATCAGAACCCGTCGACCAATGCCTTCGACGTCATCGACGTGGCGAGGGCCAAGCCGGTGGTCGGCGACCTGATCTGCTACGTGCGCCAGGCCGGCCGCCTGTTCGGCCACGAAGGCCTGGTGCCCTTGCTGCGCAGCGGCAGCTCGCTCGACATGCATTGCGACATCGTGGTGGCGGTGAACCCGAACAACGACAGCACCGCCTACGCCATCGGCGGCAACGTGCAGCAGAGCGTGACGATGCGGATGCTGCCGTTGAACCGCAACGGCGAGTTCTGGGGCGGGCTGCCGCTGCGGATCGGCGACGGCACGCTGTGCGCGCCCGACAACGAAGCTGCCTGCAACATGAACCGCCAGGACTGGGCGGCGATCCTGCGCCTCAAATCGCCGGCGGAACTTGCGAAACTCCCGGGCGCCCTGCCGCCGGTACAGGACGCGCCCGATGCGTCGCCGGAAAGGCAGGAGTGCTGCGTGAACTGCGTGGTCGGTTCGGGCGTGCCGCGATGCCCCAGCGAGGCATCCGGTGGCGCCGCACCTGCCACGAATCCCTGAGCCGCGTTCCGGAGTCCTTCGATGACGTCACGCCCCACCGCATCGCCCGTCCGCCTCACCGCCACGTTGGCCGCCATCGTGTCGTTGGCGGCCTGCACCACCACGCCCGCCGCTCCGGCCTGGGTGCCGGGCCAGCAAGCCACGGTGGAGGGCCAGGTCGCCACGGTCGACACCACGCCGTGGACCTACGACGGCAGCGCGGTGGTCACCCTCGCCACGCCGACCGGCAACGTGGAGGTCCACCTGCCGGCGCGCTGGAACCTGTGCAAGGCGCCGCCGCCGGACGAGGTGCAGGCCCTGAAGGCCGGCGACCGCGTGCGGGCGACCGGCACGGTCTCCGAACCCCACACCCTCGTGGTCTGCGAGCAGGCCGCGCACGGGCTGCATCGCGCGCCCTGAGCCGCCGGGCTCATCGCCCGGCGATCAGCGGCGAATCGTGCGCTGCAACTAGCATGTAAACGTTTTCATCCCTAGTATCCGGCGCTCCCGTGGCCTGTCCGGCCCGCCCCCAGGAGCCCCGCCATGACCCCCATCGCGCCTGCGGTCCGCCGCCCGCCCCTGGCCTGTGCGGTCCTCGCCCTGGCGGTCGGCCTGGTCCTCAGCCCCCTGGCCCGGTCCGCCGATGCCCTGCCCCCGCGCGCGAGCTGGACGGCGACCAGTTCGGCCAGCACCACCGTGGAGATGGCCCCGCCCAAGGGCATCGATGGCGACCCCGCGACCAAGTGGGGCGGCGCCTTCTCGCCCGGCCACTGGTACCAGGTGGACCTGGGCAAGCGGGTGGCCGTCGGTGCGGTGGAGCTGCATTGGGAATGGGGCGGCGCGCGCGCCTATTCGATCCAGGCCTCGGACGACGGCGAACACTGGCGCACCGCGTTCGAGACGCGCGATGGCGTCGGCGGCATCGAGTACGACGTGTTCCCCACCGTGCAGGCGCGCTACCTGCGCCTGACCGCACCGGACCGCTCGGCGGACTGGGGCGTGTCGGTGTTCGAATTCCAGCCGTATGCCGGCACGGAGGCGCCCCGCATCCGCGGCGTCGACGGCGATCCGGCAGCGCTGTGGTCCGACGCCGGCGATGCGCATGCGATGACCGGCAAGCCCGCCGCCGACGGCATGCGGCAGCTGCAGATCGACCTGCCCACGCCGGTGTCCGTGGCCGGTCTGGAAGTGGCGTGGAAGGACACGCCGCGCGCCGCCCGGCTGGAAGGCCGCGAAGCCGGTTCGGATCGCTGGATCGTGCTGGCCGAAGACCCGCGCGCATTCGGCGACAGCGCTTTCCTCGCCGACAGCCAGGCGCGCACGCTGTCCGCGCTGCGTTTGAGCGTACGCGGCGAGGGCACGCAGGCGCCGACGCTGCAGCGGCTGCGCCTGATCGGGCCCAAGCGGGTGATGACGGCGATGAAGCGCTATGAGCTGGCCGCCTCGCGCGAACACCGTGCACTGTTCCCCTCGTCGCTGCACCAGCAGCAAGTGTACTGGACGGCCGTGGGCATTCCCGCGGGCCGGCAGAAGTCGGTGCTCGACGAGTTCGGCCATGTCGAAGCCTTCAAGGGCGCGCCGCTGGTGCAGCCGGTGTGGCGCGATGCGAGCGGCCGGGCGAGCGCGGCGAACGCCGACACGCCGATCACCCACGCGCTGCGCGACGGCTGGATGCCGATGCCCACCGTGCAGTGGTCGCCGCAGCCGGGGTTGGAACTGACGACGGCCGCGATCGCCCTCGAACAACGCGGCGCGCCGGTCACGCTGGTGCGCTACCGCCTGCGCAACACCGGCACCGCGCCCGTGGCCGGCAGCTTCAATCTGCTGACGCGGCCGATGCAGGTCAGCCCGCCGTGGCAGAACGGCGGCCCGTCGCCGATCCGCGACATCCACGTCGGCAGCGGCGATGCCGCACAGGTGGCGGTCAACGGACGCACGCTGTTCCAGTCGCTGACGCCGGTGGCGCGCGCATCCGCATCCGCCTTCGGTGCGCATGGCGAAGGCGAGATCACCGGCTTGCTGATGACCGATGGCCTGCCCGACGCGCAGCAGGCGCACGACGACACCGGCCTGGCCGCCGGCCAGCTGGGCTACGACGTGGCGCTGGCGCCCGGCGCGACGCAGGACATCGTGATCGCCTTCGCCCTCGGCGATGCGCGCATCGATCCGGCCAAGCCGCTGCCCGCCGCGCCCGCACTCGACCTCGCGGGACTCACCGGCGGAGGCGCCTTCGATGCGCGCGCCGACGAAGTGGCCGCGCAATGGGAGAAGCGCCTGGGCCGTATCGGGCTGTCGCTGCCGGATGCCTCGCTGGTCGACATGCTGCGTGCGCAGGCCGCGTACATGCTGATCAACCAGAGCGGCCACGCCATGCAGCCGGGTCCGCGCAACTACAACCGCTCCTTCATCCGTGACGGCGCGGCGACCGCGGCCACGCTGGTGCGCATGGGCATGCCGAAGACGGCGCGCGACTACCTGCAGTGGTACGCCGGCCATGCGGTGCACGAGAACGGCCTGGTGTCGCCGATCCTCAACGACGACGGATCGGTCAACACGGGGTTCGGCTCCGACATCGAGTACGACAGCCAAGGGCAGTTCATCTGGCTGGTCGCCGAAATCGCGCGCCTGGATGGCGGTGCGCGCAGCGTGCGCGACTACCAGGACAAGGTGACGCGCGCGATGAAGTTCATGCAGGAGCTGCGCGAGCGCACGATGGTGCCGGGCTATCTCGCCGACCAGCCGTCGCCGGAGCGCTTCCACGGCATCCTGGCGCCGTCGATCAGCCACGAGGGCTATCCGGTGCCCACGCACAGCTACTGGGACGACTATTGGGCCCTGAAGGGCTGGCATGACGGCGCATGGCTGGCCGAGCAGTGGGGCGATGCGAAGACGGCCGCCTGGGCACGCGAGCAGTACGCGGCGCTGCGCGAATCGATGGCCGCCTCGCTGCGCGCGACGATGAAGTGGAAGGGCGTGGACTACGTGCCCGCCGATGCCGACATGGGCGGCAGCGATCCCACCAGCCTGTCGATCGGCCTGGACCCGGCCGGGCAGCAGGACGTGATGCCGGCCGATGCGCTGAAGACCACGTTCGACCGTTACCTGGACGACGTGCGCAAGCGCGACACGCCCGGTGCGCTGTTCGCCTACACGCCGTACGAGATCCGCAACGTGCTGACCTACGTGCACCTCAACCGGCCGCAGGAGGCGCAGGAGCTGTTGATGCGGTTCCTCGGCCATCGCCGCCCGGGCCCGTGGCAGGTGCTGGCGGAAGTGGTGTACTCCGATCCGCGCCACGCGATCTATCTGGGCGACATGCCGCATACGTGGATCGGTTCGGAATACGCGCGCGCGCTCTTCGGCATGCTGATGCACGAAGGCGACGATGCACTGTCGCTGCTGCCAGGCACGCCGCCCGCGTGGGTGGCCGGCGACGGCCTGCGCGTGGACGGCCTGCCGACGGCGTACGGCACGCTGGCCATGACGGCGCGCAAGCAGGGCCAGACCTTGCGCGTGACGCTCGGCCCGGGCCTGCGCAAGGACACCGCGCTGAAGGTCAGTTGGCCGAGCCGGACGAAGCCGTCGCGGGTGACGGTGGATGGCAAGGCAGTGCCGGCCGCCGACTATGATGCCGACGGTCTTCGCCTGGCCAAGCCCTTCAGGACGCTCGACGCCGCTTGGTGATGCGGCGTCGCTTCAGGACTCCGGTTTTTTCAGTTCGATGATGAGGGTACGCGTCTCGGCGCTGCCCGCGTTCACCGTGTCGTGGGTCACCGGCGACGCCCATTCGATATGGCCTTGCGGAATGTTACGTCGCTCGGGTTTCTTGCCCGGGCCGGTCAGCAAGGCTTCGCCCGGCGTCAGGAAGTAGATGATGTGATCGCCATGCGTGTGCGTGCCGGTGCTCTTGCCCGGCGCGACGGTCAGCTCGATCACGCGAACCTGGTCGTTCTCCAGGATGACCTTTGCGCCGGACCCTGCGGTCTTCACCAGGTCCTGCGCGGAAGAGCTCACGCTGACGGCGATCGCAAGCGCGCCAGCGGCGAGGAAGACGTTTCGATGCATGGGTCTGCTCCGGCGTGCGCGCTGCGACCGGTCCACCGCGCCGCCACGGGAAAAGACGCATGTGCAGGAACCCCGGCCATCGCGATGCCGTCCATGCACACGTGACACGGCCCGGGTCGGGACCGCTCAACCGGCGACAACGCCACCGCGGGCGCGGGCCGGACACCGCCCGGCGGACAGCACCCTTCAGGCGATCATTCCGCCCTCACCCACCGCCCATTCTCCTGCAACACCACCTCGAAGCGCGCCCACTGGCGGAACTCGTCGGGGCTGGCAACGCCGGGCGTACCAGTCTGTTCGCCGGCGACGACGCGATAGTCCAGCGCCGCGCCCTCGCCTTCCAGGACGTGCCGCACGCTCCACAGGCGGCCGAGCTTGCCGTTGCTGTAGAAGCGCCCGCGGATGATCGCGTCGGGGTGGGTGATGTTGCGCTCGGCGTGCTGCTTGGCCAGTTCCAGCAGTTCGGTGAGGTTCTCGGTGGTGATGTCGACGTAGGAGTTGAGTTGCTCCATCGCCGCGGAGAAGTCTTCCTGGGTCAGTTCGAACTGGCGCTGCGCGGGCTGGGTGAAGCGTGCGGCGGTGCGGCGGCGGTGCAGGTGGGCCGGGTAGCGGCGCCACGGGAACAGGGCGTTGAAGGCGATGGCCATGGACAGGATGGCGACGGTGTTGATCAGGATCGGCATCAGCAGGTAGTGGTAGCCGAGGGCGTGCACGTCCGGGCCGCCGATCACCGCCGCCAGGGCGGTGGCGCCACCGGGCGGGTGGATGCAGCGCAGGTAGTACATGCCCAGCACCGCGAGCCCGACCGCGAGGGCAGCGGTCCAGGTGTGGTCGGGGAACAATTTCTGGCAGCTCACGCCGATGAAGGCGGACAGCAGGTGGCCGCCGACCACGGCCCACGGCTGCGACAGCGCGCCCTGCGGCACGGCGAACAGCAGCACGGCGGACGCGCCCATCGAGGTGACCATCAACGCGCCGCCCACGGTGGACGCGGCGGCGGTCGGAAACGTCCACCGGGTCAGCCAGTACACCGACAGGATGCCCAGCAGCGCGCCGATGCCCGATATCCACTTCTCGCCATGGCGGGTGGTGTTGCGCTCGATGCCCAGCAGCAGGCGCAACTCGGTCAGGCGGGAATGAGGACTCATGCGTGGCAGCGGTGGGAATCGGCGCCGCAGTCTATGCGATGCGCGCGCGTTCGTCCGTCACGCCGCATCAACTCCGCGCGCTGAGCAAGCCGATCCGGCGGAACCACATCTCCAGCGGCACGGTCACCAGCGGCGGCACGGCAGCGACCACCGCCAGCAGCGTGGCCCACCACGGCCAACGCAGGCGTAGGGCCGACAGCACGGTGGCGACGACGTAGAACAGGAATGCACCGCCATGCAGGGGGCCGAATATCTTGACACCGAGGTCGTTCCCTACGGCACCGTATTTGAACGCCATGCCGATCAGCAGACCGGCCCAGGTGAAGCCTTCAACGAAGGCGGCGACAGCGAACAGGCGCCCGGCGGGCGCGAGGGGTCGGGACATGCAGGAACTCCAGTGAGGGATTGCCGCGACGCGAGGGCGGCGGCGACGCTCGCTGGCGGGGAGATTCTAGCGGGTCGAAGCGAAGCGCTCGACCCGCCACCTGCGGCTTCACCTTCGTGTAGCAGCGATCTGTACGGCGACGTGTGGGTGATCGCGGTAGTACGAGGCGTTCTCGGCCAGCGCCTGCCATCGCTCGAGATCGGCCACAAGCGCAGTGAGGTGTCGGTAGGCACTGATGAGCAGCACATTCGGGTGTGGCTGCAGCTGGGGCAGGCACGCGTTGAGCAGATCAAGCAGACAGCGGATGCGGTCTAGGCAGTCTTCGGCCTAGCGTCTCGCGGCGGCTGCAAGTCGATCAAGACGATCGCCTTCGTAGCCAGTGATGCCCGCATCGGCCAGTACATCCAGTGCTTCGCCCTGTAGCAGACTGAGAACGGACTCAAGGCCTGTCGGCGGCTCCGGGCGATGATGTTGGGCGCCGGGATGCAGATTGCCCGCGCCTTTGGCTTGATCTTGTTCTGCCCACTCCATGACTCAAATCTCCTGGCTGCTCGTTAAGTGTCTCTTGGCTCCCCGTCACACATCTCTCGTGACGGTCAATGAGATTTAAAAACAGTAGATTTATAATCTGTAGATTGTCAAGCAGTAGGGCATGAATCTGGTCTCATGCCTAGAAAGTCACAATCGACGCCCACCCAAGCAACTGCCCGTGAGCGGATATCCACCAACTTGAGCCGCCTACGTAAAGGTCGCGGACTCAGTCAGGAGCAGCTAGCTGAGCTAGCACAGTTCCATCGCACATATGTTTCACAGCTGGAGCGCTGCGTGACAAACATTTCAATTGATGGATTGGAACGACTTGCAAGGGCACTAGAAGTGGATGTTCTAGAGCTTCTACAACGCTCGAACTAATCTCAGGCAGCAAGGAAAGCTCTGGTGAGGCAACCATGAATTTCGACTACTACCCAACGCCTCCCCATTTAGCGAAAGAGCTGGTTGAACTCGTTGCAGTTGACGAGCCAAAGCTGGTGGCTGATTTTTCTGCTGGTTCCGGAAATCTTCTAGTGAGTGCAGCGGCCCGTTGGCCTCACGCCGATATCACTGCGATCGACATCCAGCGCGAGTTCACCGACGCTCTGAAGCGGACGTATCCGAGCTGGCAAATAGGAACGTGCAACTTCCTATCGTCAAACTCGTCGAAGAGCTGCAAAGCCCTCAAAGGCATCAAAGGACGTGTCGACGTCGTTCTTCTTAACCCCCCGTTCTCGCGCGCGAGCACGGAGGGCGTCTTTGTACTTCCTTGCGGGACGGAAATTAGCTGCAGCCCAGCTCTCAAGTTCGTTCTCGAATCCCAGCGCTACTTAAGTTCGAAGGGCGAGATATCTACCGTCCTTCCAATCAGCGCCTTGTATGGATCACGAGATGCCGATGCTCGTGCCTATCTCTCTGAGAACTGGAGTTTGAAGATCAACCGCGTAGTTGGTCGCAGGACCTTCAGAAACTGTTTTGTAGAGACCGCACTTGTGAATGTAAGAGCAAAGGTGCCAGAGCCACGCTCTCCAACGACCCTGGAAGTCGTGAATATGGAGCGGTCTTTAACCATCAAGCGCGGCAGGGTACATGTGCATTCAGCTGTGCCGTCGAAATCCAAGAAGGCTGTGGAGTTTCTTCATACTACCAACCTAAAGCACAACAAAGTTCTCCACAGCTCCTTCCGATCACCCAGCGTGCCCAGCACTCTGTCAGGCCCAGCTGTGGTGATACCGAGAGTTGGGAGGCCAGATCGAAGAAAGATTTGCATCATCGGAGCGCAACGAAAGTTCGTGATGTCCGATTGCCTGATTGCACTGGTCCCATCCCCTCCATTCAGCACAAGAGAGCTCCAACAGCTGCTGATAGACAACTTCTCCGATATTTCGGCCACCTATGTGGGCACCGGCGCACCCTTTACAACTATCGAACGCCTGCGCGATGCCCTGAGAAGGCTTGGGATTGAGAGCATTTAATGAGTGCCGTATCTCGTCAGCGCCCACGAGAGTCTTCTAGATCCTCCATTCTTCAGAAAGCAGATTTTTTTGCGTCAATCGGGCTGTGGCCGGCAACAAGCACGTTTGATCCGAGGGGGTGGCTCAAAAACTTTCGGGCTGAAGAAGAGCGCCACGCGCTATGCTGCCTGAACGCGTTCATCTTCGTTTCTGCTGAGATTACTGATGCTCTTTTGGTGAGTGCATTCCACAACCTGAGCGCTCACAAGCAACTAATCGAACGCCACGGCTCCCAGCATCGCGATCAATGGCGCGCGTTCCGCGACAAGCTGGTTGCAACTTACGTCGAGGCAAGAAATCCAAACGCTTCCGAGAGCGGCCCACACTTCGCTCGTCTAGCACGGCACAAGCTTGACTTGCCTCAATCTCAGATCTTTACGCCCGAGGCTGCTCTTCGTGTAATGGCGGTTGAGCCAGATCGCCCGGTTTTACTCTTAGACGATTTCATAGGCAGTGGCGACCAGGTGACGTCGGCATGGACGCATCATAGAGATGTCTGGCCTGGCGAAACTTCAACTTACCGCGACGTTGTTGCACAGCACAACTCTACGATTGTCTACTGCCCCCTAGTGTCAACATTTGAAGGATCGGAGGTGGTCCGGCGTGAATGTCCTTCACTGCTGCTGATGCCTGCCCATGAGCTAGATGCAAGGGAGAACTTCGTGCATGAGGATTCGCTCTTCTGGCCACCTGGAATGAGAGACTCTGGGATTGAGTTCATAAGAGCCGCCAGCGCACGAGCCGGCATACCAGATAGCGAATGCTTCGGCTACAAAGGACAAGCTCTAGCACTTGCATTCGAACACGGCGTGCCGGACGCGACACTTCCGATCTTTTGGCATGAGTCTGAGAATTGGCAACCTTTGATTAGGAGGCGCTGACCGTGGCTGAGCCTAATTTGTTAGTGATCGACCAGCAGTTGGCGGATGCGTTCTCGAACTTCCGCGCCGAGCACAATGGTGCGGAGCTGTTTGAACAGTTCACCCAGCCTGGCTACTTTCCAGAACTTGTTACAGAACAACCTTGCTTTCTGATAGGTGGCAGAGGGACTGGGAAGACCACAACTCTCAAGTCGCTGTCGTACAAAGGGAGATTCGCCCTAGGTAACGACCAACCAAAGCGTCTAGATCAGTGGGGCTATGTTGGGATCTATCTAAGGATCAACACCGGTCGAGTGGCCGCCTTCCAAGGCCCTGAGGCCTCGCTTCCGCAGTGGGAGCGAATATTTGGTCACTACCTGAACTTGCTACTGTCCTCTGCAGCGCTGGATTTCTTTGAATGGTATTCACGCACGCATCGCGAGTTTGAGCAGCTAAGCGCTCAATCACTTGGTTCGTTTTCGAACTCATTCAGCATGCCAGAGGCCACTTCAGTCGCCGACGCAATAGAGAAGCTCAAGCAACGCCTGATCACATTGGAAACGACAGTCAACTCGATAGGGCGATCTAACTCGATTGACTTAACAGCCCTCGGAGCCCCTATCGATGCACTGATGGACTGCCTACAGGCATCGGGAATTCTAGGAAAGACAACGTTCTTCTTTCTTATTGACGAGTTTGAGAACTTGTCCGCCTACCAGCAGCGGGTCGTTAATACGCTGATCAAGCATGCACGCCCTCCGTACACTTTCAAGATCGGTGTTCGAGAGCTCGGAATTAGAGAAAGGTGCACTCTCAACGCCTCGGAACTTCTGGTCGATCCCGCGGATTTTAGACGGATCGATATCGCCGAAAGACTTACATCTGACTCAGACTTTGAGAACTTCGCCGCTCTTGTATGCGCGCGCCGCATCAGGTCACACGGCGGCACTGGTGTGGTGAGCCCAGGCGCGCTTATCGGTATCTTCCAGTCATTGAGTCCTGAAGAGGAAGCAGATCTTCTCGGGCTATCCAAGACGTTTGATAGCACCAACCAGATCATCCTCCTAACACTGTCTGGAAAAGCGCGGGCGCGCTATGAAAGCATGAGCCAGCTTGAGAGGTACTGCCTATACGTTCTTGAAGGGTCAAGCATTGATAGCTTGCAGTCGGCGATGACTAGTGAAGACTTCAAAGCATGGAAGACTCGTTTTGAGAATTACAAGACATCCATGCTGTTTACCATCAAGTCTCGCAAGTCAGGGATTAGGAAGTACTACTGCGGCTGGAAGGTTATATGCAAATTAGCTTCGGGGAACATCAGGTACCTTCTGGAGCTAGTGCACAGATCGATCCAGATGCAACTTGATGCCAGCAATAGCTCATCGTTTCAAGGATTGGTATCTGCAGAAGTTCAGACGAGAGCCGCGCAGTACATAGGGCGAAAGAACCTTCGCGAGCTTGAAGGTCTCTCAATACTAGGCGCTAGGGTTGCCAAGCTCGTGCTCAGCTTGGGCAGAATCTTCCAGGTCATGGCCGAGGATCCGGTTGGACATACCGCCGAGATTACGCAGTTCGACCTTGTTAGCAATGATGATCTCGGGAGTTCCGCCATCACAAGAGAGTTACTTGAGAATGCGGTAATGCACCTGGCGCTCATTCGACGCGCAGGCACCAAGCTTCAGCAATCTGAAGATGTTCGAGACTACGACTACGCGCTGCACCCGATTTTTACCGCGTTCTTTGAGTACAGTTATCGTCACAAGAGGAAGATGACTCTCAGCTATGAAGAGTTGCGTGGACTTTCCGAGAATCCTCACATGTACATAGCACGAGTTCTGAAGCGACAGAACAGAAGCGCTGATTCCACCCTTCCAGCACAGATGGCGCTGTTTCAGGACTTCTATCGTGGCAGTCATTGACAAGCCAATCTTTACAACCTCCACTTCAAGTTTCTCTGAATCCGAACTGTTGCCTGGAGGGGTTCTTGTGGTCGGCTGCGGTCCCGAGGAGAGGGCAAAATCCTGGCCTGCGCTTGCGAATTCCGTCCCGACCAGAGTCATTGAGCTTTCTGAGACAGATGAGCTAACTATCGCCGCAGCTTCTATGAACGGCAGGACGTTCGAGCTTCCGCTAAGAAACCCTGATCAATTGCTGTCCATCGCTGACATGAGCACTAGCCGCTCCGTCGATATCGATCTGACCAGCCTTCCCACCCACATCTGGGCCCCTCTGATAAAGGCGTACTGGGAAGCGAACGTTCGAATAAGGGCGTTCTACGTTGAACCTGGCGACTACACGCAGAGCAGCGCACCTACTGAGGGCGAGCTCTTCGATCTGAGCGAAAGGATCAACGGGATTGCGCCACTCCCAGGCTTTTCAAGCATCAGTAAGACTGAAGATGGCGAAACTGTCTTCATACCTCTACTAGGGTTCGAGGGTAGTCGCTTAGCACACGTAGTCGAGTCTCTTGAACCCGCACCAGAGAACATCTATCCAATCATTGGTGTACCAGGCTTTCGGCCCAGCTATCCTTTCCATACCTATCTGGGCAACCAATCGACAATTCAAACGACGGGGTCCGCTCGCAACATTCACTACTCAAGGGCAAATTGCCCCTTTAGTGCCTTCTACTGCATAGAGGCAATCACAAGCAGAAGGGGCAGCAACTCCGTGCAGCTTGCGCCGCTAGGAACGAGACCTCACGGACTTGGTTCCGTGCTGTTCTATCTCGCAAGCCGTGAGACCGTAGAGATCATCTATGATCACCCCCGAAAGAAAGCCGGACGCACTTCCGGCGTATCCAGAAGCTGCATCTACGATATATCCGCGTTCAAAGACTTCTTACGCGAGTCAAGAACTTGAACGCGAGGGATTTCTAGAAGGGATCCATCTTCGCGGCTCGCGGAAGTAGGGAAGCGGGAACTTGAGTCCCTCGCTTCCACTCACTTCGCTTTCGATCAAACCGTCACCGGGTTCGCCTTCTCCACATCGATCTTGTACTGCTTGATCGCGCGGGATACGTCTTTGGCGGTCATCTTGCCTTCCTTCGCCAGGGCGGCGATGGCGGCGTGGGCGATGTAGTAGCGGTCCACTTCGAAGTGACGGCGCAGGTTGGCGCGGGTGTCGCTGCGGCCGAAGCCGTCCGTGCCCAGCGCCGTGTAGGCCGCCGGGATGAAGGCGCGGATCTGGTCGCTGTACGCACGCACGTAGTCGGTCGCGGCGATCACCGGACCCTGGCGGCCTTCCAGCAGCTCCGTCACGTACGGCTTGCGCGGCGACTTCGCTTCCGGGTTCAGGCGGTTCCAGCGCTCGGCATCGAAACCGTCGCGACGCAGCTCGTTGAAGCTCGGGCAGGACCAGATGTCGGCGGTGACGCCGAAATCCTTGTCCAGCAACTCGGCCGCCGCGATCGCCTCGCGCAGGATGGTGCCGCTACCCAGCAGCTGCACGCGCAGCTCGCCCTTCTTCGGCTTGCCGGCATCGGTGAGCAGGTACATGCCCTTGATGATGCCCTCGGCTGCGCCTTCCGGCATGTCCGGGTGGGTGTAGTTCTCGTTCATCAGGGTGACGTAGTAGTACTCGTCCACCTGCTCCTGCAGCATCTTCTGCATGCCGTGCTGCAGGACCACCGCGACTTCGAAGCCGAAGGTCGGGTCGTAGCTGCGCACGTTCGGGATGCTGCCGGCGATGACGTGGCTGAAGCCGTCTTCGTGCTGCAGGCCCTCACCGTTGAGCGTCGTGCGGCCCGCGGTGCCGCCCAGCAGGAAGCCGCGCGTGCGCATGTCCGCCGCCTGCCAGGCGATGTCGCCGATGCGCTGGAAGCCGAACATCGAGTAGTAGATGTAGAACGGCAGCATCGGCACGTTGCTGACCGAATAGCTGGTGCCCGCCGCCATCCACGACGACATCGCGCCCGGCTCGCTGATGCCCTGCTGCAGCACCTGGCCGGACTGGTCTTCGCGGTAGTACATCAGCTGGTCGGCATCGACCGGCTTGTACTTCTGGCCGAACGGCGCGTAGATGCCGATCTGGCGGAACATGCCTTCCATGCCGAAGGTGCGCGCTTCGTCGGCGACGATCGGCACCAGGCGCGGGCCGACCTGCTTGTCGCGCAGCGCGATGTTCAGGCCCTGCACGAACGCCATCGTGGTGGAGATCTCGCGCTCGCCGGTGCTCTTCAGCAGGCGGTCGAAGGCCTCCAGCTTCGGCGTCTCGAACGACTCGCTGGCCTTGCGGCGACGCTGCGGCAGGTAGCCGCCGAGCGCGGCACGGCGCGACTTCAGGTACTGGATCTCCGGCGAATCCTCGCCCGGGTGGTAGAACGGCACCTGCGCCGACTCTTCCAGCTGCTTGTCGCTGACCGGGATGTTGAAGCGGTCGCGGAACGTGCGGATGGCTTCGTCGTCCAGCTTCTTGGTCTGGTGGGTCGGATTGAGCGATTCGCCCGCCGAACCCATGCCGTAGCCCTTCACCGTCTTGGCCAGGATCACCGTGGGCATGCCCTTGGTGTTCACCGCCTCGTGGTAGGCCGCGTAGACCTTGTGCGGATCATGGCCGCCGCGGTTGAGGCGCCAGATGTCGTCATCGGACAGGTTGGCGACCATGGCCGCCGTCTCCGGGTACTTGCCGAAGAAGTTGTCGCGCGTGTACTTGCCGCCGAACGCCTTGCAGTTCTGGTACTCGCCGTCGACGGTTTCCATCATCAGCTTCTTCAGCACGCCGCTGGTGTCGCGCGCGATGAGCGGATCCCAGTAGCTGCCCCACAGCAGCTTGATGACGTTCCAGCCGCCGCCGCGGAACACGCCTTCCAGCTCCTGGATGATCTTGCCGTTGCCGCGCACCGGGCCGTCCAGGCGCTGCAGGTTGCAGTTGACGACGAAGATCAGGTTGTCGAGGCCTTCGCGGCCGGCCAGCGCGATCGCGCCGAGGGTTTCCGGCTCGTCGCTCTCGCCGTCGCCGATGAAGCACCACACCTTGCGGTCGGACTTCTCGATCAGGCCGCGGTGCTCCAGGTACTTCATGAACTGCGCCTGGTAGATCGCCGCCAGCGGGCCCAGGCCCATCGAGACGGTCGGGGTCTGCCAGTAGTCGGGCATCAGCCACGGGTGCGGATAGGACGAGATGCCCTGGCCGTCGACTTCCATGCGGAAGTTGTCGAGCTGCTGCTCGCTGATGCGGCCTTCCAGGAACGAACGCGCGTAGATGCCCGGCGCGCTGTGGCCCTGGATGAAGAGCAGGTCGCCCGGATGGCTGTCGCTCGGCGCGCGCCAGAAATGGTTGAAGCCCACGTCATAGAGCGTCGCGCCGGAGGCGAAGCTGGCGATGTGGCCGCCGAGGTCGCCGGGCTTGCGGTTGGCGCGCACCACGGTGGCCATCGCGTTCCAGCGGATGATCGAACGGATGCGCCATTCCAGCGCGGCGTCGCCCGGGCTCTTGGCCTCGTTCTGCGGCGCGATGGTGTTGACGTATTCGGTGGTCGGCGAGAACGGCAGGTAGGCACCGGCGCGGCGGGTGACTTCCACCATGCCTTCGAGCAACTGGTGAGCACGCAGGGCGCCGTTCTTCTCGATCACCGCCTGCATGGAATCGATCCATTCGCGGGATTCCTGCGGGTCCGGATCGCTCTGCAACATCTCGTTCAACCAGTTCATTCCCACTCCTGTTGCGCCGCGCGTGGGGCGTGGCGTCGCCGATTCTTGTAGACCCTGAAGTGTAACGCACGCACCCCGCGGGGGACCTGGCTACGCAGGCGTATGGAACGGACACAACGTAGCTGTCCCGGGACAATCGAAGCACCAAAATAAGACCTTTGCCGTATTGCAACATTGCAATGCGCTTATGATCGACACAGGGGGAAGGCTCGGGGGCGGCATGCAAGACGCAGTGCCAGGGAACGTCGTGCCAACAGCGGCCGCCGGTGCTTCGCACTGGCGCAGCAGCCTGCGCACGCGCATCGCCTTGTGGGCGGGCCTGGTGAACGTGGTGCTGCTGGTACTGCTGGTGGTGGCGACGGCGTGGTTCGCGCGGCGGATGATCCTCGACAACGCGCGCCGCGACACCCAGGCCAGCGCGCAGGAAGCGGTGCAGCGGCTGGACAACGCGATGCGCGTGGTCACCATCACCACGCACGGCATCTCCGACCTGGTGGGCGCGGCCAATCTGGCGCCCGACGAACTCACCGCCACGCTGCGCGCCATGGTCAAGGCCACGCCCGGCTGCGCCGGCGGCCTGCTGGTGCTGGAGCCCCGCACGCGCGAGGACGTGCCCTTCGCCCGCTACGTGGCGGCGAACGGCCGCGACCGCGACCTGGTCGCCGACGGCTATCCGTACCGCACCCAGGGCTGGTACCAGCGCACCGTGGCATCGCCGGGCGGGTGGTGGTCCGAGCCCTACCTCAACCAGACCGCCGGCGCCGTCTGGATGGTCACCTACAACATGCCGCTGCGCGACCCCGGCCGCGGCGCGCGCACCCGCGGCATGGTCAGCCTGGACCTGCCGCTGGCCAACCTCACCGACATGGTCGAATCGCTGGCCAACCTGCCCGGCTGGCGGGTGACGCTGGTGGCGCCGGCGGGCACGCTGGCGCTCAATCCGGAAGTGACGGTCGACCGGCTGGAAACGCTGGACGACTACATCCGCCGCGCCGGTCGCGCGGACCTGCAGGAGGCCGCGCAGGCGGTCAGGCTGCGGCAGCCGCTGCAGCACGCGCACGTCGATGCCGTGACCGGCGAGCGGCGCTACACCGTCGTGGAGCCGGTGGGCGACACGGGCTGGAACCTGCTGGTCGCGCAGTCGTACGAGCTGATCACCGAACGCCTCAACCAGGCGCTGTGGATGCTCGCCGCGGTGGGCGCGCTGCTGGCGCTGGTCTGCATGCTGGTGGTGCGCAAGCTGGCGCGCCACATCAGCCAGCCGGTCGAACGCCTGTCGACCTCCGCCGCGCGCCTGGCCGAAGGCGACTACGCCATGCCCGTGCCGTACGTGGGCCGCCGCGACGAAGTCGGCCAGATGGCGCGCACGCTGGAACACGCGCGCGGATCGATCCGGCAGCAGCTGCGCGAGATCGAGGACATGACGGCGGCGCGGCAGAAGCTGGAGAGCGAGCTGTCCATCGCGCGCGAGATCCAGCAGGCGATGTTGCCGCCGGGCCGGGTGATCGACCGCGAGCAGAGCCACCTGGAAGCGTATGCGCGGCTGGAACCGGCCAAGGCCGTGGGCGGCGATTTCTACAGCTTCATCGAAACCGGTACCGACGTGCTGTGGTTCGCCATCGGCGACGTCTCCGACAAGGGCGTGCCCGCGGCGCTGTTCATGGCGCGCACCGTGACCGTGCTGGAGGTGGCGGCCAGCAGCCACGCCAGCCCCGAGCGCGTGCTGGCCGAAGCCTCGCGCCGGCTGGTGCAGGGCAACGATGCCTGCATGTTCGCCACCGTCCTGTGCGGTCGCGTGGACGTGCGCACCGGCGAGTGCGTGCTGGCCAGCGCCGGCCACGATGCGCCGCTGCTGCTGCAGGCCGACGGACGCCACGAGGAACTGCCGCTGCAGCCCGGCCCGCCGCTGGGTTTCGAAGTGGGCGAGGCGTTCCCGTTGTGGTCGGGCCGCTTGCCGGCCGGCGCCACCCTGCTGGCGTGGACGGACGGCATCACCGAAGCGTTCGATCCCGACAACCTGGCATTCGGTCCCGAGCGCATCCCCGGCGCGCTGCGCCCGGGCGCGAACGCGCGCGACCAGTGCGAAGGCCTGATCGCCGCAGTTCACGCATTTACCGGCAGCGCACCGCAGTCGGACGACATCACCGTGCTGGCCATCCGCCGCCGGCTGGACAGCGATCCCGCTTCCCCCGAAGCTCCGCCATCACAGGAGACCGCGCATGCAGATGCGACTGTTCATTCCCCGTGAGCACGCCCGTGTCGACGACCTCAACGCGTCGCTCGAGGCCGTGCTGGCCAACAACGGCGTCAGCCGCGCGATCCAGTGCGACGTGCGGCTGATCGTCGAGGAACTGGCGAGCAATGCGATCGAGCACGGCGACCTCGCCCGCGTCGATGCCGAGGAACACGAGCTGTGCGTGGACATCGGCATCCGCGATCGCCTGCTGACGCTCGAGTTCCGCGAGAGCGGCGTTCCGTTCAATCCGCTCGACCAGCCGCCGCCCGACCTCGATGCCGACATCCTCGACCGCCCGACCGGCGGCCTGGGCCTGCACCTGGTGCGCCAGGTCTCCGAGGACGCCCACTACGTGCGCGACGGCAACTACAACGTGCTGCGGCTGACGCTGCGCATCCCCACCGAGGAGAACGGACCATGAGCCTGGGCATCGACATCCTGCCGCCGGGCAAGGGCAGCCAGCGCGTGGCGGTCAGCGGCCGCCTCGATACGCATACCTACGAGGATCTGGACGAAGCGCTGGCACCGCTGCTGTCGCGGCAGCTGCATTCGCTGGTGCTGGACCTGTCGGGCCTCGAGTACATCAGCAGCGCCGGCATCCGCTCCATCTTCAAGGCCCGCAAGACGCTGGCGCCGCATGGCGGCAAGGTCCTGCTGGTGAATCCGCAACCGCAGATTCAGAAGGTGCTGGACATGGTCAAGGCGGTGCCGTTGAACGAGATCTTCTCGTCGACCGCGGAAGCCGATGCCTACCTGGATGCGATGCAGCGCAAGGTCCTGCGCGCCGACGAGGACGACGACTGACGGGCGTCGGTCGCTTCGTCCCGCTTTTGCTTTACGATCCGACCTCCTCCCCTCCATACCCGGGCCACCCCACCCGGCACATCCGTCGCACCGAGATGCCCGATGACATTGGAGATTGAGGTCTACCCGCCGGTGAACGGCAACCAGTACGTGCTGCTCAGCGGCCGGCTGGACACGCTCAGCCATACCCAACTCGACGAGGCGCTCGCACCGATGCTCGCCTCCCGTCCGCAGGCGCTGGTGCTGGACCTCGCCCACCTCGACTACATCAGCAGCGCCGGCGTCCGCTGCATCCTGAAGGCGCGCAAGGCGCTCGCACCGCACGAAGGCCGCCTGCTGGTCGTGCATCCGCAGGAACAGATCCGCAAGGTCATCGAGATCGTCCAGGCCGTGCCGATGGACGAGATCTTCGAATCCACCGCGGACGCCGATGCCTACCTGGACGCGCTGCAGCGGCGGATCCTCGACGGCGAGGAGTGAGGTCCGCGCGACACCCGTCGCGCCTCGATCCGATGACCCACCGCCTTGCGGACGCAAGGCAGGGCTCAGGCATGCCCGTGTCGACCGAAGGCCCGCTCCCCAGCGCTGCTGCACGCGCGGACCACGCGCATTCCCTGAAAAAAAGGCGGTGCGCATACCGGCCGCCGCCGAGGGAGAGAGTGCCTGCGTATCCGGCGGCCCGTACCTGCGGTGCCGTCCATGCGGACAGGCTAGGGCGCCGCGCGCGCGGCCCGCATGCGCTGCACCTCAGAGTGACCGGTGTCCGCCGCCATTCGTCATGCCCCCTGCCGGACGTCACCGTGACTTTCGGCGGCGGCGCATCTTCATCCTGACCACATGCATTCGCGGCACCGCCTCCGCGCTCCCTAACGTCGCGACCTCTGGCCGGCGGCATCGCGCCAGTGCCCCGCTTTTTCCCCAAGACACGGAAAGGACCGATGAACAGAGGCCGCATACGCAAGCAGTTCCGCATCACCACGCTCAGCCTGGCGCTTGGCGCCTGTTTTGCCAGTGGCGTACAGGCGCAGTCCAACACCACCGGCAGCGTGTTCGGCCAGGCGGCGGAGGGCGACCGGATCACGGTCACCCACGTGGGTACCGGACTCGAGCGCTCCGTCAGCGTCGGTACCAGCGGCGACTTCCGCGTCGGCGCCCTGCCTCCCGGCCAATACCGCGTCACCCGCACCGATGCGGCCGGCGCCACGAGCACGCGCGAGGTGGCGGTCAACACCGGCACTGGCAGCAACGTCTCCTTCGTGGTCGCAGGCGGGGCCGCCACCCTGGATACGATCACCGTCGTCGGCTCCGCAGCGGTCAATCCCATCGACGTCTCGTCGGTCGAATCGGTGACGATCTTCACCGAAGCCCAGATCGACCGCCTGCCGGTCTCGCGCGACATCACCAACGTCGCGCTGCTCGCGCCAGGCACGGTCAAGGGCGATGCGCGCTTCGGCAACGTCGCGTCGTTCGGCGGCAGCTCGGCGGCGGAGAACGTCTACTACGTCAACGGCTTCAACGTCACCAACATCGTCACCGGCCTGGAATTCAACCAGGTGCCGTTCGAAGCGATCGCCGAGCAGCAGATCAAGACCGGCGGCTATGGCGCGGAATTCGGCCGCTCGCTCGGCGGCGTGCTCAACGTCACCACCAAGCGCGGCACCAACGAATGGAAGGGCGGGGCCAATGTGTTCTGGAGCCCCGACTCGCTGTCCAGCGGCCGCGCGCTCGCGCACGATCCGGAGCGCGACGGCGACTTCCGCATCGTCGAGAGCGGATCCAAGGTCGATACGACCACCTACAACGTGTACGGCGGCGGTCCGCTGGTGAAGGACAAGCTGTTCTTCTTCGGCCTGTTCCAGGGCCAGCGCGACGAAGAGGTCCTCGACTACGAGAACGGCCACGACAAGTCCACGATCGATTCGCCGCAGGGCCTGGTCAAGCTGGACTGGTACATCAACGACGACCACCGGCTCGAGCTCACCGCCTTCCGCGACAAGGCGATCGAGGAGGGCGTCACCTACCAGCGCCCCGCGGGCGACCTGTCGGTCGGCGGCGGCGACCCCATCGGCACGTTCCGCCGCACCACCGGCGGCGACAACTACATCGCCAAGTGGACCGGCTACATCACCGATGCCTTCACCCTCTCGGCGCTGTACGGCTACGGCAAGTACTCGCGCGGCAACGAGAACTCCAATTCGGAAGACTGCCCCTACATCCTGGACGGGCGCAACGCCGGTACGCCGCCGATCGGCGTGGCCGGCTGCTACATCGACTACGACATGCGCATCCCGGACGCCGGCGATACGCGCAAGGCGTTCCGCGTCGACGGCGAATGGCTGCTCGGCGACCACACCCTCCGCTTCGGCCTGGACAACGAAGAGTTCATCACCGTCGACGGCTCCTCGTACTCCGGCGGCGTGTACTGGCGTTACTACAACACCACGCCGGGCACGACCGTGGCGCCGGGCGTGGTGGTGCCGACGGGCGTCACCGAGATGGTCCGCCTGCGCGTGCTCGACAACGGCGGCACGTTCACCACCAAGAACAAGGCCTGGTACGTGGAGGACACCTGGCAGGTCAACGACCGCTGGATGGCCTACCTGGGCATCCGCAACGAAGCATTCGAGAACCTCAATGCCGAGGGCGGCACCTTCATCGACATCAAGGACACCTGGTCGCCCCGCCTCGGCTTCTCGTGGGACGCCAAGGGCGACTCGACGCTGAAGGTGTTCGGCAACGTGGGGCGTTACTACATCCCGGTCTACGCCAACACCAACGTCCGCCTGGCCGGCGCCGAACTCGACTACAACGAGTGGTACACCTTCACCGCGATCGATCCGGTGACCGGCATCCCGACGGTCGGTCCCCAGGTCGGTCCGCGCAACTACAGCAGCGACGGCGAGATCAAGGATCCGCGCACGGTGGTGGACAACAACCTGGAGCCGATGTACCAGGACGAGTTCATCGCCGGCTGGCAGTGGCAGTTCGCGCCGAAGTGGACGCTGGGGATGCGCGGCGTCTACCGCGAGCTCAAGTCCGGCATGGACGACATGTGCGCGGGCAGCGGCGCCGAAACCTGGGCGCTCGCCAACGGTTATTCGGCCGACCATGCGGCGGCGATCGCCGAGGCCCTGTCGCACTGCTTCCTGACCAATCCGGGCAAGGACCTGTCGGCCAACGTCGACCTGAACGGCACCGGCGAGCTGACCGTGGTCAACATCCCGGGCAGCGCGCTGGGGCTGCCGGTCGCCAAGCGCAAGTACAAGGCCGTGGAGCTGATGCTGGAGCGCGCCTGGGACGACAGGTGGTTCATGCAGGCCTCGTACACCTGGTCCAAGAGCCGCGGCAATACCGAAGGCTACGTGAAGTCCGACATCGCCCAGGAAGACGCCGGCATCACCCAGGACTTCGATTTCCCCGGCCTGATGGACGGCTCCTACGGCTACCTGCCCAACGATCGCCGCCACAGCCTGAAGGTGTTCGGCGCCTACCAGATCAACGAGCAGTGGCGCGTCGGCGCGAACCTGATCGCGCAGAGCGGACGTCCGGTGAACTGCTTCGGCATCTACCCGTCGGATGGCCCGGACGGCGAAGCGGTGCAGTACGGTGCCGGTTCGTTCTACTGCGGCGAAGGCGTCGGCACCCCTTACTCGGTCGACGACAGCCTGCATCCGCGCGGCACCTCCGGCCGCGTGCCGTGGGCGACCACGGTGGACCTGCGGGTGGACTACGCGCCCACCTGGGCGAAGGGCCTGAAGCTCGGGCTGATGGTGCAGAACGTGTTCGACAGCCAGGATTACTACCGCGTGGTGGAGATCTGGAACGACGGCGGCGGTGCGGCGGCATACAACTACAAGCACCCGCGCAGTTTCGTCGACCCGCGCAGGCTGACGCTGACCGCGAGTTACGAGTTCTGATGCCTCCCCATCGGGCATCGCCGTGATGCCCGGGCGCCACCGGCGGCGACACCGCCGGTGGCTACATCGCACGCACATGCCCATTCCCTGCCCCCGCTATGTCGACGCCGTGCATCAGCGCGTTCGCTGCATGACGTCCTGCACGCAGCGTGGCATGCGCGATCGCTCACACATGAAACCAATTCATCGCACATCGGATGCCGATCATGCGTCGCATGACCGGCATCGCGCGATGACTGCGTTCCACTGGATTACAGGGGCAATTGTTTGGACCAGGATCCGGTGACACCTACAACGCATCTCGGCGCGCACGCGCACGCGCACGCACCCGCCCCCCCGCCTCGCTCCGCCGCCACTCCCTGCAATACGCGCGTCGTGCTCGCCCAGCGCCCCGTGGGCCGCGACATCGCGGACTGCTTCCGCATCGAGCGGATGCCCTTGCGGTTGCCGAAGAACGGCCAACTCCTGCTGAAGACCGAACTGGTCTCGATCGACATCTGCGCGGCCAGCCGCATGCTGGAAGACGCGCCCGACGGCGACATCCTGGCGCTGGGCCAGGTGATGCCGTGCAGCACCGTCTCGCGCGTGGTCGCGTCGAGGCACGCCGGCTTCAAGGCCGGCGACCAGGTACTGGCGCATACCGGCTGGCAGAGCCACCAAGTCGTCGATGCCACCTCGATCCGTCGCAAGCTGTATCCCGGCGTGGCGCCGGTCAGCACAGCGCTGGGCATCTACGGCATGTACGGTTTCATCGCCTGGTCGGCCGTGCGCGAAGCCTGCGAACCGCGTCCCGGCGAAACCATGGTCGTGGCCGCGGCCAGCGGACCGATCGGCGCCACGGCCGGGCAACTGGCGCAGATGCGCGGCGCGCGCATCGTCGCGGTGACCAGCAGCGAGGAGAAGTGCCGCCACGTGCGCGAGACCTACGGCTTCCCCGTCGCCCTCGACCGCCATGCCGACGATTTCCCCGAGCAGTTGCGGCGCGCGTGTCCCGACGGCGTGGATGTGTTCCTCGAAAGCGTGCACGGCCACTGCATCGATACGGTGATGCCGCTGCTCAACGACGGGGCGAGGATGCCCCTGTGCGGCATGATGGAGGGCGAGCTGTGGCCCGAGCCGGCCAGCGACCGGTTGCCGGCCTTCCTCAACGCCATCCTGCTGCGCCGCCTGCTGGTGCGTTCGTTCACCCATCGCGACGTGACCCGGCTGCATCCGCAGTTCCTGGTGGACCCCGGCTTCATGAGCGAGATGGGCGCACTGTTGCGTTCGGATCATCTCAGGTGGCAGGAGGAGTACGTGGAAGGCCTGGAGCAGGCGCCGCTGGCGCTGTCCCGGCTGGTCCGCGGCGACAACCTGGGCAAGCTGATCGTGCGCGCCACATGACCCCTGCTGAACGTCATCATGACTTTCGGCTGCCCTCGATCGTCACCGGGACTTCCTGCGGTCGTGGCGGACCGGGCGGGGGTCTACCGTTGCCGCCTCACTGTCAGGACGACATCGCGATGCCCCGTTTCTTCCGTTCCCTTCTCCTCGCCGGCGCCACGCTCGTTTTGGCCGTGCCGGCGGTCCAAGCGCAGATGATGCCCGACCCCGGGATGTTCGTCGGCCAGGCGACCGACATCGCCCGGCTCTCCGATTCCGATGCGAGTTGCGAGGCGCTCTACGCCGAATCCGAATGGCTGGGCCGGCGCATCACCGCCCTGCCGCAGGCCGCCGATCCGATGGAGATGTCGCGGCAGATGCAGGACGACATGCGCCAGGCGCAGAAGAAGATGGTGGCCGGCCAGCGCGCCCGCAGTTTCGGCAGCGCCCTGCTCGGCCTGGTGCCGGGTGGCGGCATGGCGAGCGGCGCACTGTCGTCGCTCGGCGGGCGTCCCAACACCGACGCGATCTACGAGGCGATGGACAAGAGCATGAAGGCCCAGCAGGACAGCATGGCCGCGATGGCGCAGCGGGCGCAGTTGCAGGGCCGCCGCGAGCACGTGACGGATCTGTTCCTGGACCGCGCCTGCAAGGTGTCCACGCTCGACCGTGCCGCAATCGCCCGCGCCACCACCGAACTCGACGCGAGCGAGGGCGCCCGCAGCGCCGTTCCGGCGGGCATCGAGGAGCCCGCCACCGCCGAACCGGCCATCGAGGCCGACCTCGGCGCCGACGTCAGCGCGCCGGCGTCGTCGTGACCGTCACCGTGGCGCGGGCGTTCAACCCGGCCCGGTGCGCTCGGCTTCGCGCTGCTGGCGGATCTGCGCGTCCACCGCGGCGATGGCGGTCATGTTGATCACCCGGCGCGGCGTGGCGCTGGTGGTCAGGATGTGGACCGGGCGCGAGATGCCCATCAGGATCGGGCCGATCGCCACGCCGTCGGTGACCACGCGCACCATGTTGTAGGCGATGTTGGCCGCGTCCAGGTTCGGCATGACGAACAGGTTCGCGCGGCCCGACAGCGTGCTGCCCGGCATCATGCGGCTGCGCAACACCTCGTCCCACGCGGTGTCGCCCTGCATTTCGCCGTCGACGTTGAGGTCGGGCTTGCGCTTGAGCAGCAGCTCGCGGACCTTGCGCATCTTGATCGAGCCCGGGGTCTCGTGACTGCCGAAGTTGGAGTGCGACAGCAGCGCGATGCGCGGTTCGATGCCGAACAGCTTCAGGCGGTAGGCGGCCTGCAGCGTGGCTTCGGCGATCTGCTCGGCGGTCGGGTCGTCCTGCACGTGCGTGTCGAGGAAGAAATACGCGCCCTGGTTGTTGATCACGCCGGTCATCGCCGAGGTCGACTGCACGCCCGGATCCAGCGGGATCACGCTGCGCACGTAGCCCAGCTTCTTGTGGAAGCGGCCGACCAGCCCGGTGATCATCGCGTCGGCTTCGCCGCGCGCGACCATCACCGCGGCGATCAGCGTGGGCCGCGAGCGCATCAGGTTCTTCGCCGCCGCCGGCGTCACCCCACGGCGCGACGTCAGCGCGTGGTAGTGCTGCCAGTAGTCGTTGAAACGCGGGTCGTCGTCCTGGTTGGTCACTTCGAAATCGACGCCGGCGCGCATGCGCAGGCTCAGGCGCTGGATGCGCGCATCGATCACGTCCGGACGGCCGATCAGGATCGGGAACGCCAGGCCTTCGTCGATCACCGTCTGCACGGCGCGCAGCACGGTCTCTTCCTCGCCTTCCGCGTACACCACGCGCTTCTTGTCGGCGCGCGCGCGGTCGTAGACCGGCTTCATCATCAGGCTGGTGCGGTAGACGAACTGGCCCAGCTTCTCGCGGTACGCCCACATGTCCGGGATCGGACGCAGCGCCACGCCGGAGTCCATCGCCGCCTGCGCGACCGCCGCGGCCACTTCGACCAGCAGGCGCGGATCGAACGGGCGCGGAATCAGGTATTCGGGACCGAAGCACGGCACGTCGTCGCCGTAGGCCGAACCCAGGTCGGAGGCCTCGCGCCGCGCCAGCTTGGCGATGGCGTGCACGCAGGCGACCTTCATGTCCTCGTTGATGACCGTGGCGCCCACGTCCAGCGCGCCGCGGAAGATGTACGGGAAGCAGAGCGCGTTGTTGACCTGGTTCGGGTAGTCGCTGCGGCCGGTGCCGATGATGACGTCCGGGCGCACGGCCTTGGCGTCGGCCGGGAGGATTTCCGGGTTCGGATTGGCCAGCGCCAGGATGATCGGCGTGGCCGCCATCGTCGCGACCATCTCCGGCTTCAGGATGCCGCCGGCGGACAGGCCGAGGAAGATGTCAGCGCCGTCGACGATCTCCGCCAGCGAGCGCTTCGGGGTGTCGCGCGCATAGCGGGCCTTGTCGGGATCCAGGTGCGGGCGGCCGGTGTAGATCACGCCCTCGCGGTCGAAGGCCAGGATGTTCTCCGGCTTCAGGCCCAGCGCCACCAGCATGTCCAGGCAGGCGATGCCGGCCGCGCCGGCGCCGCTGGTGGCCAGCTTCACGTCCTGGATCTTCTTGCCCACCACTTCCAGCGCGTTGACCACCGCCGCGCCGACGATGATCGCGGTGCCGTGCTGGTCGTCGTGGAAGACCGGGATCTTCATCCGCTCGCGCAGCTTGCGCTCGACGATGAAGCATTCCGGCGCCTTGATGTCTTCGAGGTTGATGCCGCCGAAGGTCGGTTCGAGCGAGGCGATGATGTCGACCAGCTTGTCCGGGTCGGTCTCGTCGATTTCGATGTCGAACACGTCGATGCCGGCGAACTTCTGGAACAGCACGCCCTTGCCTTCCATCACCGGCTTGCCGGCGAGCGCGCCGATGTTGCCCAGGCCGAGCACCGCGGTGCCGTTGGTGACCACGGCCACCAGGTTGCCGCGCGCGGTGAGCTCGCTGGCGGTGTTCGGGTCTTCGACGATGGCCTCGCAGGCGTAGGCCACGCCCGGGGAATAGGCCAGGGCCAGGTCGCGCTGGGTCAGCATCGGCTTGGTCGGAGCGACCTTGATCTTGCCGGGCGGGGACAGCCGGTGGTACTCGAGCGCGGCCTGCTTGAAATCGTCGTTCGTCATCGCGGAAACGGTGCCTGTGGTGAAGGCGGGGGAGCGGCAATTCTACCCGGTCCCCGCCAGGGCCGGATTTGGCCGAATGCGGCGCTGCGTCACGCCGCGAATGCGCAGGCGCGGCTCAGGGCGACATGAAGCGGCAGGCCTCGCGCGCCTGCGACACGCGGCCGCAGGTCTCGCCGAAGGCCGCGGGAGCGGGCCGTGTCCCGGTGTCCAGCCACTGTTCGAGCACCCGCAGGGCGGTCGCATAGGTCGCGTCCTGCAGGCGGCTGTGGTCCTGCTCGTCGGTCAGCGCCTGCAGCAACAGGTGGCTGCGTCCGGCGCCGGCGACCGTGGCGGCGTACGCCGCCTCGGCTTCATGCGACACCGTGGGGTCGTGGCGCGCATGAACGGTGACGGTCGGCAGCACGATCAGGCCGGACAGATCGGCGTCGTAGGCCAGCGCAGCCAGCGCGGCGGGATCGGCACTGAAGCGCTCGACGCCGGCATTGAGGGCGGCATCGTCGTGCGAGCCGCGGTATCGGGTCTTTGCGTTGTCGAACGGATTGCGTCCGTCCAGCCGCTTCTGCACCACGTCCTGGAAGTGGAACGTGCCCCAGGCCAGGTGCGCCACCAGTTGCTTCTCCGCCACGCCGGTCACCGCGAGGATGTCGCGCAGGTGGGCCGCCTGCGCCGGCGTGCGCTTCGCGGCCGGCTGGTCGACGCCGGTGCAGGCGTCGACGCGCTTGCGCAGGTCGTCGCGCGTCATCTTCGCGCCGGCGGGCAGGCCCTGCCACAGCGGGTACTGGGTTTCGTCCGGCGCCGGATGGTTGCGGCAGTAGTACTGGTAGACCGCGCGCAGGTCGGCGCGGAAGCCGTAACCGCGGGTTCCGCCGTAGAGCATGCCGTTGGTGCTGAGCACGCCGTCGTAGTGCGCGCGGCCGTCGATCTCCAGCGCGTACAGCTCGGCCGCTTTCGCCGCCACGTTGCCGCCCCACGACTGGCCATGCAGCAGCGTGCGCTCCGGCCGGCCCCAGCGCGCCCAGAACACGCGCCGGCTGTGCTCCACGTCGGCGGCGGCCATGCGCACGCCGTAGCCGCCGCGCCGATAGGTGGTGCCGATCCACGCATAGCCGTCGCGCACCATCACCGCGAAGCGGTCCAGATCCTCCGCCGAATCGCCGGCTTTCGGTGCGCCCAGCCGAGGCCCGCCGTGCGCGTGCACGACGAGCCGCCGGTTCCAGGCCTCGGGCATGGCGACGAGCAGCCAGGCACCGTGCACGTCGCGTCCTTCGTGGCAGGCCGCGCGCGGCCCCACCGACGCCGGGCACGGGACGGACGCGAACGCCACCTCGGTGTCAGCGGGCGCGGCGGCGGCGGCAGATGTGCCGCCCACCGCCAGCAACGCCGCCAGCACGGGTCCCGTCCAACGACGGCTCAGGCAACGCATGGTGCGTGGATCCTCCTCAGAACGACCGGCTGATGTTGACGTAGAAGTAGCGACCCCAGGGATTGTGCAGCGAACCGCGGTAGCCGCCATCGGCCAGCGCCGGGCCTTCGTCGGTCAGGTCGCGCACGCCCAGGCGCAGGGCGGTGCCGTCCGGGAAGCGGTACTGGCCGTACAGGTTGTGGAACAGGCGATCTTCCACCACCCACGGATCCCCCGACACGCCCAGCAGCTGCGGCTGTTCGAACGAGCTCATGTACTGCGCCGAGTAACCGACGCGCCACGGCCCCTTGTTCCAGGTGAGCGAACCGCTCGCGCGCCATTCCGGACGGCCGTTCTGGCCGATCAGCTGGCTGGGATCCGGCAGCGGCGTCAGCGGATCGATGGTGCCGGCCGCGCGCGCGGCGTACAGCGCGTTGACGATGTCGCCCGGGTCGCGGGTGAACTCCATCAGCTTGGTCGCGTTGAGGCTGGCCGAGAAGCTGCCGAAGCGCGTGCGACGCAGCGACCAGTCCATGCCGATGTCCAGCCCGCCGGCGGTCTGCGGCTGCAGGTTGATGAAGCGGTCGTTGATCGCGATGACCTGGCCGACCGCATCGATGCCGGTGCCGGCGAAGAAATCGATGTCCTCCTGCGTGGGCGCGGCGCGCACGACCAGCGGGTTTCCGCCGCCCTCCACCCGGTTGAGGTAGTCCAGCGTCAGCGCGGTCTGCGCACCGAGCAGGCCGACGATCTGCTCCTGCTTGATCTTCCAGCGATCGACGGTGAAGGTGAAGTTGCCGAAGCGTTCGGGGATGAAGGCCGGCTGGAACACCACGCCGTACGAGGTGTTGGTGCTTTCCTCCGGATCGAGGTCCGGATTGCCGGCCACCAGGAGCGAGGCGCCCGCCGTGTTCTGCCCGCAGGCGCTGAACGAGGCGATGCGGCCGGCGCGCAGGTCGGCTTCGCAACGGATGTGGTCCACGCCGCTGGCCAGGCGCGAATACTGGGTGGCGTTGGTCTGCTCCAGGTTCGGCGCGCGGAAGCCTTCCGAGTACGAACCGCGCAGGCGCACGCCTTCCACCAAGTCCCAGGCCAGCGCGACCTTGGGCTTGGCCACCGAACCGAAGTCCGAGTAGTGCTCGTAACGCCCCGCCAGCTGCATGTCCAGGCGATGCACGAGCGGGATGTCCATGTCGGCCGAGACCAGCGGCACCGCGAATTCCACGTACGCCGAGCCGACGTTGCGGGAACCGCGCGTGTCCGGGTTCGGGCTCACCGCGGCGACGTTGCTGAGGTTGGTCTCACCGGTGACCAGGTCGGTGAAGGTGTAGGTGCCGTCGAGGTTGGCGTCGCGGTTGTCTTCCTGCGTTTCGCGGCGCGCTTCCGCGCCGAACGCGATGCCCACTTCACCGGCGGGCAAGGCGAACAGGTCGGCGCGGCTCATCTTGAAGTCGGCCATGGTCAGCGTGGTGCGCGATTCGCGGACCAGGTCGAACACGATGGCGTCGATCGCGGCTTGCGAACTCGGCGAGCAGTCGCTGTGCGTCGGCGTGGCCACGCAGCCGCCGCTGAACGGGTTGTACGCATCCGGCGTGGACAGCGCCAGCTGCCGCTGCAGCGCGGTCATGTTGATGTTCGGCGACCGGTCCTTGGCTTCGGCTTCGGAGTACAGCAGTGCCGTCTCCCAGTTCCAGCCGTTCCACTCGCCGCGCAGGCCCGCCAGGAAGCGCGCCTGGTAATTCTCCACGCGCACCCGCTGGAAGCCGGTGTCGACATAGCGGTAGTTGCTCATCTGCACCGGCAGGCCGGCGGCCGGCACGTTGGTGAGGCCCGGCAGGCGGTTCGGGTTCGGCGTGCCATCGGGCAGCGTCGTCGCACCGAAGGGATTCCAGTAGTTGCTCGCGGGAATCCACAGGCTGTTGAGGTTCACCACCGGCGGCTGCAGCGCTTCGCTGGTGGCCTGGTAGTAGCCCACTTCACCGAACGCTTCCACGCCGTTGTCGAGCGCGTAGTGGCCGGTGAGGTAGGCGTTGAAGCGCTCCACCGACGGACGCACGGTGGTCCCGTAGCGCGTGTCGTAGCGCATCTCGCGGTTGGTGGTGTTGAAGTTGTGGTTGCCGCTGGCCAGGCAGAGGTCGTTGCCGAGGCTGACGCCGCAGCCGAAGCTCGACGGTTGCACGCGGAACGCGCCGGCCGTGTTCGTCACCGCCGTGCCGTTGGAGCGGATCACCGCGCGCGGACCCACCGTCAGGCGCGCCCACGGCGTGTGCGAGGAGCGGCCATCCAGCACCGCCAGGCCGGCGAAATCCGGATAGTCGGCGAACAGCCCGCGCAGGTCGTCGGTGGACGTGTAGTCCTGGTCCGCCGCCATCAGTTCGGAGCGGTCGGTGTAGTTCAGGAACACCGACACGTTGCCGCGGTCGAAATTCTTGCCGGCGAAGATGTTCGTCTCGAACTCGTTCATGCCCGTGCCCTCGGCGGTGCCGTAGCGCGCACTGGCGCTGACCCCGTCGAAGTCGGTCTGCAGCACGGTGTTGACCACGCCGGCCACCGCATCGGCGCCGTAGATGGCGGCCGCGCCGTCGAGCAGGATCTCCATGCGGTCCAGTCCGGAGACCGGGATCGCGTTGGAGTTGAAGCTCTGCACCGGCACCGTGCCGGTGTCGGACGTGCCCTGGCTGGTCGGGTGCTGGACCAGGCGGCGACCGTTGAGCAGCACCAGCGTGTTGCCGACGCCGAGCGAGCGCAGGTTCACCGAATTGACGTCGCCGCGCGCCGCGTTGCTGGTCTGCGGGTTGTTGGACGCATCGAACAGCACGTCGCCCATCTGCGGAATGGTGCGCATCAGTTCGTCGCCGGAGATCGCGCCGGCGGCATCGATCTGCTCCGCGCCGACCACCATCACCGGCAGCGCGTCGGTGGTGGATGCGCCCTGGATGTGCGAGCCCACCACGACCACCTTGTCCAAGGTCTTGGCATCGTCGGCGGGTGCGGCTTCGGTCTGCGGAGCAGGCTCGGCCGGCGCGGGCGCCTCCTGGGCCACGGCCGTGTGGATGACGGCCAGCAAGGCCAGGGTGAGGCCGCTCCTCAATGGGGCGGCGCGTCGTTGGGTATGCATCGTTCAGTCCCTCCTCTGAAGACGTGGTGTGGCCGGCGTCAGTCGGCCGTGAGTCGTGTCGGGTCGCCCGGGCCTGCGGCCGGGTCGGGCGCAGCGGCGATCGGTGCGGATGGCCCGCCCAGCGCGCGCGCCAGCGCGTCGCGGTCGAGCGCGTTCTCCCAGCGCGCGACCACCAGCGTGGCTACCGCATTGCCGGTGAAATTGGTCAGCGAGCGGCATTCGCTCATGAAGCGGTCGATGCCCAGGATCAGCGCCATGCCGGCGACGGGCACTTCCGGCACCACCGCGAGCGTGGCCGCCAGGGTGATGAAGCCGGCGCCGGTCACGCCGGCCGCACCCTTCGAGCTCAGCATCGCCACCAGCAGCAGCATGATCTGGTGGCCCAGGCTCAGTTCGGTGTTGGTGGCCTGCGCGATGAACAGCGCGGCCAGCGTCATGTAGATGTTGGTGCCGTCCAGGTTGAACGAGTAGCCGGTGGGCACCACCAGGCCTACGACGGACTTGGACGCGCCCGCACGCTCCATCTTCTCCATCAGCGAAGGCAGCGCGGATTCGGACGACGACGTGCCCAGCACCAGCAGCAGTTCGGCCTTGAGGTAGCGGATCAGGCGGAAGATCGAGAACCCGCACCACCACGACACCAGGCCGAGGATGACGATCACGAACAGCAGCGAGGTCAGGTAGAACGAACCGACCAGCCACGCCAGGTTCACCAGCATGCCCACGCCGTACTTGCCGATGGTGAAGGCGATGGCGCCGAACGCACCGATCGGCGCCGCGCGCATCAGCAGGTGCACCAGCCGGAACACGGGCGCCGTCAGCGCCTCCAGCAGGTTCAGCACCGGCCGGCCCTTCTCGCCGACCAGCGCCAGCGACAGACCGAACAGCACCGCGACGAACAGCACCTGCAGGATGTTGTCGCCCACGAACGGGCTGATCAGCGTCTTCGGAATGATGTCGAGCAGGAAGCCGACCAAGGTCAGTTCGTGCGATTTCTGCACGTAGTCGTTGACCGCCGACTGGTCCAGGTCGGCCGGGTTGATGTTCATGCCGGCGCCCGGCTGCACCACGTGCGCCACGATCATGCCGACCACGAGCGCCAGCGTGGAGAAGAACAGGAAGTACACCATCGCCTTGGCGAACACGCGGCCGACCGTGCGCAGCTGGGTCATGCCGGCGATGCCGGTGACGATGGTCAGGAAGATCACCGGCGCGATGATCATCTTCACCAGCTTGATGAACGCGTCGCCCAGCGGCTTCATCGATTCGGCCAGCGTCGGCTCGTAGTGCCCCAGCACCGCGCCCAGCACGATGGCCACGATCACCTGGAAGTACAGCTGCTTGTACAGCGGCTGCTTCGGCGGCGGCAGGACGGGGGCTTCGGCCAGATGCATGGGAACTCCGGAACGGACGGCGACACCGCCCGGATCGGCGGCCGGCATGTTGTACCCCCGTATCGCCGCGGCACCGATAACCTATTGGTACTAGCCGCCGCTCCCGCGATGGCCACCGCTTAGACTGGCCGCCATGCTGCGTGCCCGTCGCCACCGCCAGACCCTGCTCGTCGTGCTGCTCACCGTGGGTGGCGCGGCGCTGGCGATGGGGCTGGCCTACCGCTGGGCCGGTACGCGCGCGTTGGGCGACGAGACCGCGCAGCTGCATCGCCAGCTCGACCTGCATTCGCAGGCGCTTCAGCAGCGCATCGACCGCTACCGCACGCTGCCGCAGGTGCTGGCGCAGGATCCGGACCTGCGCCACGCGCTCACCTCGCCGGTGGACGACGCGCGCCGCAACGCGCTGAACCAGCGTCTGGAGGACGCCAACAGCGTCACCCGTTCGTCCACGCTGACCCTGATCGACCGCCACGGCATCGCGGTGGCCGCGAGCAACTGGCGCGAACCCACCAGCAACGTCGGCGAGGACTACAGCTTCCGCCCCTACGTGCAGCAGGCGCTGCGCGACGGCCGCGGCCAGTTCTACGGGATCGGCCTGACCACGGGCGAGCCGGGTTACTTCCTCTCGCAGGCGATCGAGGAGCCCGACGGCGAGGTCGCGGGCCTGGTCGTCATCAAGATCGAACTCGATGCGCTGGAACAGGAGTGGCTGCAGACGCCCGACATCGTCCTGGTCAGCGACGCGCACGACGTGATCTTCCTGGCCAGCCGCGACGAATGGCGCTATCGCACCCTGCGCACGCTCAGCGAAGGCGACCGGCGCGAGCTCGCCGCCACCCGCCAGTACGCGCGCCAGCGGCTCTCGCCGCTGCGCATGCAGGCGCTACCGTCGGATGCGGGCGATGCGCGACGCGTGCGATTGCTGGATCCGGCGCTCGCGGACCCGGTGCTGTGGCAGTCCATGGCGCTGCCGGAGGAAGGCTGGCACCTGCACCTGCTGCACGACGCGTCGGCCCCCGTGGCGGCCGCGCGCACCGCCGCCATCGCCGCGGGAGGCGGCTGGCTGGCACTGTCGTTCCTGGGGCTGTTCATGCAGCAGCGCCGCCGATTGGCCGTGCTCCGCCAGCGCAGTCGCGCCGAACTGGAAGCCGTGCTCCAGCAGCATGCCCAGGAACTGCGCACCGCGCAGGACGGGATCGTCGAAGCGGCGCGCTCGGCCGACGCCGGTCTCAGCCGCAGCCTGGAGCACCTGCCGCAGGGCGTGGTCATCATCGATGCGGACCTGCGGCTGGTGGCGTGGAACTCGCGCTACATGGACCTGTTCCGCTTCCCGCCCGACCTGATCCACGTCGGCCGGCCGATCGAGGATGTGTTCCGCTTCAACGCCCGCCGCGGCCTGCTCGGGCCGGGCCCGGTGGAAGACGCGATCCAGCGCCGCCTGGAGCACCTGCGCAGCGGCAAGCCGCACATGCGCGAGAGCGAGAAGGACGACGGCGTGGTGCTGGAGATCCGCGGCAACCCATTGCCCGACGGCGGCTTCGTGACCAGCTACGCCGACATCACCAGCTACAAGAACGCCGCGCGCGAGCTGCGCTCGCTGGCCGATGCGCTGGAGCATCGGGTGGAAGAACGCACGCGCGCCCTGGCCGACGCCACCCAGGCCGCGGAGAGCGCCAACCGCTACAAGACGCGCTTCGTGGCCTCGGCCGTGCACGACCTGCTGCAACCGCTCAACGCCGCACGCATGTTCGTGTCCGCGCTGCGTGGACGCCTGCCCGACGACGACGCCCGCCGCATCGCCGACCATGTGGACAACGCCCTGGTCGCGCAGGACGCCATCCTCAACAGCCTGCTGGACATCGCCCGGCTGGAATCGGGCGCGCTGCCCACGCGGGTGCGCGACTTCGCCCTGGCGCCCTTGCTGGAGACGCTGTCGCGCGAGTTCGGCATCGTCGCCGCGGACCGCGGACTGGCCCTGGACAGCGTGCCGACGCGCGTGGTCGCACGCAGCGACGAAGCCCTGCTGCGACGCATCCTGCAGAACTATCTGTCGAATGCGATCCGCTACACGCCGCGCGGCCGGGTGCTGCTCGGCGTACGCCGCACTGGCGAGGGCGTGCGCATCGAGGTGCACGACCAGGGACCGGGCATCCCCGAGAGCCTGCAGAAGGACATCTTCGAGGAGTTCCGACGCCTCAACGACGGTGTCGCCAACGACCGTGGCGCGGGCCTGGGCCTGGCGATCGTCGAACGCATCGGCCGCGTGCTCGGCCACCGCATCGGCCTGCGGTCGCAGCTGGGCCGGGGCAGCGTGTTCTGGGTGGAACTCCCGCGCGGCATGGCGCATGCGGCGATGGCGGAACCGTCGCCGGCCATGGCCGATATCGATGACGGATCGCCGCTGCGTGGCCGCCATGTGTGGTGCGTGGACGACGACCCGCGCGTCTGCGAGGCCACGCGCGCCCTCTTGCAACGCTGGGAATGCGAGGTCGGCCTCGCCGCGGGGCCGGACGAGGCCATGGCGGCCGCGACCCCGGGACGGGCGCCCGACCTGCTGCTGCTCGACGTGCGGCTGGGCGATACCGACGGCCCGACGGTCTACACGCGCCTGTGCGAACGCTGGAGCAGCGCGCCGCCGGTGATCCTGGTCACCGCCGAGCGCGACGATGCGCTCCGCGCGCTGGCGCTGCAGCACGGCTGGGGCTTCCTCGCCAAGCCGGTGAAACCCGCGGCGCTGCGCGCGCTGATGACCCAACTGCACGTGCGTCGCGCGCGCTGAGGACCGACCCGATGCCGTGCCGATGCTGACCTACGTCATTCCCGTCCTCGCCATCGTGCTGCTCGGCGCCGCGTTGCGGCGGATGCGCGGCACGCCCGACGGCTTGTTTCCGGCGATGGAGTGGTTTTCCTTCTACGTCGCCTTCCCGGCGCTGCTGTTCGTCGGCGCTGCACGGTTGAAACTGTCCGCCACCGACGCGCTCGACCTGTCGCTGGCCGCCCTGCTGCCCACGCTGGTGCTGACGGGCCTGGTGCTGCTGGCCTTGCGCTTTGCGAAACGCCTGCCCGACCCCAGTCGGTCGTCGGTGGTGCAGGGCGCGGTGCGGCCGAGCAGCTACTTCGGGCTGGCGGTGGCGGCACTGCTGTTCCCGCCCGACACCACCGCGATGGTGATGCTGGCGCTGGCGATCTGCCTGCCGGTGGTCAACGTCATCGCGGTGGTCGCGCTGGCGGTCTGGGGCAGCGGCGATGCGAGCGCGCGCGGCATCGCGCGGGCGCTGGCGCGCAATCCCATCATCCTGGCGACGCTGGCCGGCCTGCTGTTCAACCTCAGCGGCCTGCCGTTGCCGGTACCGCTGGCGGCGGCGCTCGACATCCTCGCCGATGCGGCGCTGGCGCTCGGCCTGCTGTGCGTCGGCGGCGGCCTGCAGTTCACTCGCGACCATGTGCGCCCGGTGCTGCTCGGCGCGACCTCAGCGCTGAAACTGCTCGCACTGCCGCTGCTGGCCGTGCTGGTCTGCCGTTGGCTGGAGGCGAGCGCGGAGGTAACCGTCGCGGCCTGCTTCTACGCCGCGCTGCCGACCGCATCGAACGCCTACATCATGGCGCGGCAGATGGGCGGCGACGCGCCGCTGATGGCCTCGCTGGTGACGTGGCAGACGCTGTTCGCCGCCGCCACCGTGCCGCTGGCGATGCAGCTGCCCCGCTGGCTGGGCTGAGTCACTCGGCCGGCGGGCCTTCCGGCTCCAGCGACTTCACCAGCACTGCCGCCTGCGTGCGGCTGTGGCACTCGAGCTTCTTGAGGATCGCGGTGACGTGCACCTTCACCGTGTTCTCGGCCAGGCCCAGTGCGTGCGCGATCTGCTTGTTGAGCAGGCCGTCGGCCAGGCACAGGAGCACGCGGAACTGCTGCGGCGTCAGCTGCGCCAAGCGCGCGGCCAGGGTGGCGTCTTCTTCGGAGCGTTCGGCGGTGAGCGGCGGGAACCACGTGCCGCCATCCAGCACCATCACCACGGCCTCGCCGATGGCCTCGGCCGGGGAGGACTTGGGGATGAAGCCGGCCGCGCCGAACTGCTGTGCGCGGCGGATCACGCGCGGGTGCTCGTTCGACGAGATCACCACCACCGGCACTTCGGGGTGCTCGCCGCGCACGTGCAGCAGCGCCGAGAAGCCGTGCGCGCCCGGCATGGTCAGGTCCAGCAGCACCAGGTCGGTGTCGGGGCGCTGGTCCAGCGCCTGGCCCAGCGCGGCAGCGCCGGCGGCCTCGGTCACGGAGGCGCCGGGGAGCGCCTCGCGCAACGCGTGGATCACCGCATTGCGGAACAGCGGATGGTCGTCGGCAACGAGGATGGCGGGCGCACTCATGCCACCAGTGTGCCATCCGGCGTGGACAGGCCGGTTAGCACTTTGTGGCTAGTCCGCCGACAGGCGATCCAGGCGGATGCGGTTGGCGAACAGCGAAAAGGCCAGCATGCCCGCCAGTCCGCTGGCGCGGCTCACCCAGCGCGGCAGCCAGCGCGGCGGCGCCAGCACGCCCGATTCGAACAACGGTTCGAAGCCGGCCACGTCCTCCAGCGTCATCTTGCCGGCGAACAGGCGCCGGCACAGGCGCAGCCGGTCCTGCTGCAGCGAGTGGCGGAAGAACGTGTGCACGCCGACCAGTCCGCGCAGGTACACCGTGTCCTTGGTGAACGCCGCGCCGCCCGTCGTGGGCACGCCGCGAAACACGCGCTGCGCCGACGAGAAGCTCTCCGCGGGATTCTGGCCGGCGTCGGCGAAGTACCGGAACACCTCGACGAAGTCCGCGCCGGCCAACGCCATCGCCACCGCCTCGATGCGCAGGCTGATGCGCTTCATCCGCTCGATGTCGATGCTGCCGGTGATCTGCTCGGCGAACGTCGCCAGTCCTTCCTGGGTGGCGGTCACGCGCGGCGAGGACAGCGCCAGGCTGGGCAGGTGCACCTGCTCGCGGCCGTTCAACGCGGTGAGCGAGTGCACCAGCGCTTCGTGCTGAAGCAGCTGGCGGCGGTCGTAATCGCTGAAGGCCGCGCCGTGGCGCAGACGGATGCGGGTGGCGCCGGCGGCCGCCTTCGCGATCAGGGTGGGGTCGAGCTCGACGGTGATGACCCGGCCGTCGAAGAAATCGTCCAGGTCCGCCTGCAACTGCAACTGCAGGGCCGTGGCCGACACCGGGATCTGCTCTTCCGGCGCCAGCAGCTCGTGGTCGAGGTCGTTGGCGATGGTGATGAAGTGCCGCGCGGCATCGCGCGTGGTCGGGCCATCGCCAGGCAGGCATTCCTCGGGCGTGCCGAACAATGCGATGGAGTGGGCGCTGACCTGCGGCGAACCGAGCGACTCCAGCAGTTGCGCGGCGATGTCCCAGCTGCGCGCGGACTCGCGCAGGTAGTGGCCCAGCGGATGGGATGCGTCGGCCGCCGCCGACACGGCGGCCAGCTCGCGCCGCGCGTCGCCGAAGTCCAGCCGCGGATATTCGATCACCGGCAGCACCGGTTGCCCGCGCGCCACGCCGGCCAGGAACGGGGCCTGCGCCTCGGCCGGCCAACTGGCCAGGCTGAGCAGCTTGATCCCGCGCACGGCCTTGACCAGGCGCGCGTCGAGCGCGGCGTGATGGACGATGTCGGCCTGCATGGTGCCCTCCCGGCGGCCACTGTAGCCCAGCGCACGACGCCAACGTCACAAGGGGCCGCGCCTGCACTATGCTCGGCACTCTTCCATCGGTTGCGGGGGCAGCATGCTGGAACTCGACGCGGTGCAGACGCTGGCCTTCGCCGGGCTGGCGCTTTTCCTCGGTTACGCCCTCTGCCGCTTCATTCCCCTGCTGTCCCGGTACAACCTGCCGGCCCCCGTGATCGGCGGCCTGGCCGTCGCCCTGGCCGTGCTGGTCGCGCGCAACAACGGCGTCACCCTGTTCACGCTGGACACCAGCCTGCAGGCGCCGCTGATGATCGCCTTCTTCACCACCATCGGCGTCAACGCCAGCGTGTCGCTGCTGCGCATCAGCGGACGCCAGGTGGTGATCTTCCTGCTGCTGGCCACCGGCTTCGCCGTGGTGCAGAACCTGCTGGGCATGGCCGTGGCCCTCGGATTCGGCCTGCATCCGCTGTTCGGCGTGCTGGCCGGCTCCACCACGCTGACCGGCGGCCCCGCCACCGGCCTGGCGTTCGCACCGCTGTTCGAAGCGGCCGGCGTCACCGGTGCGGAATCCATCGCGGTGGCGTCGGCGATGGCCGGCATCATCTGCGGCGGGCTGCTCGGCGGCCCGGTCAGCACCGTGTTGATCCGCCGCCACAAACTGTATGGCGGGGTGAAGCTGGGCGCGCCGGATGAATCCGCCGCCGAGCCCACCGGTGCACGCGACACGCCCGACTTCGCCACGCGCGAGACCGATGCGCTGAAGAGCGTCGTCGTCATCCTGGTGGCGATGTGGATCGGCGCGGGGGTCAGCGCCGGCCTGAGCGCCGCCGGACTGACGCTGCCCGCCTACGTCGGCGCGATGATGGTCGGCGCACTGATCCGCTATTTCGACGACCGCACCGGCTGGATCGGCCTGCCGGTCGCCACCACCGACCTGATCGGCAACGTGTGCCTGGCGCTGTTCCTGGCGGTGGCGCTGATGAACCTCAAGCTGTGGGAACTGGCCGGGCTCGCCGCGCCGTTGATGGTGAACCTGGCGCTGCAGGTCGTGGTGGTCGCGCTGTTCTGCGGGGTGGTGTTCCGGGTGATGGGCCGGGATTACGACGCCGCGGTGATGGGCGGCGGTTTCATCGGCTTCATGCTGGGCACCACGGCGAATGCGATGGCGGTGATGCGCACCCTGGTCGAACGCTACGGCATGGCCCCGCGCGCCTTCCTCGTCGCCCCGCTGGTGGGCGCGTTCTTCATCGACTTCACCAATGCGCTGATCATCACCGGGTTCATCAACCTGTGGGATTGAAGCCGGACATCGTCGGATTCAAGAAGGTATTTGCGCCTTCATGACGCAGCCCCTTTGGTAAGGGGGCGATTCGCGCCTGCGGCGCGAATGGGGGATCGGCAGCGTGGGCTGGGGCCCGCGCTTTGCGAAGCGAAGCGTGGGAGATTCTTCGCGCGACGCGCGGAGGACCTAGCGCTTCCCGTACTTGTCAGCCAGGCGCTTGTTCAACGCCTTGTTCTGCACCTTGGCGTTGGCCTTGTCGGCCAGGCGCGAGGCGAGCTTGTCGGCGGCGGCGGCGACTTCGTCGCGCAGCTTGAGGTAGTTGAGGAAACGGCCTTCGTCCAGTTCCTCGCGCTCGATCGCCGCGCGCACCGCGCAGCCCGGTTCGCGATCATGCGAACAGTCGCGGAACTTGCACTGCTCGGCCAGCGCTTCGATATCGGCGAAGCCGCCGTCGGCCAGGTCTTCCTCGCCGGTGGGCTTGAGCTCGCGCATGCCCGGCGTGTCGATCAGGCACGCACCCGCGGGCAGCGGGATCAGCGCGCGATAGGTCGTGGTGTGGCGCCCACGCGAATCGCTCTCGCGCACTTCGCCGGTCTTCATGCGCTCGTCGCCGAGCAGCGTGTTGGTCAGCGTGGACTTGCCGGCACCGGACGAACCCACCAGCACCACGGTGTGGCCCGGTTCCAGCCATGGGGCGAGTTGCGCCACGCTGGCGGCGTCCTTCGCGTTGACGGTGAAGACCGGCACGCCCTGTGCAGTGAGATCGGCCAGCACCTCGACCGCATCGTCGGCGTACTCGGTGCGGTCGGCCTTGGTCAGCACCACTACCGGCTGCGCGCCGCCGCCACCGACCAGCAACAGGTAGCGTTCGATGCGGCGCGGATTGAAGTCGGCATCCAGGCCGCAGACGATGAACACCGTATCGATGTTCGCCGCGATCACCTGCTGGTGGTAATGCTCGCCCGCCGCACCTCGCTTGATGCCCGTATGGCGCGGCAGCAGCGCAACGATGCGCGGACGCTTCGAGGCGGCGTCTTCCAGCAGCACCCAGTCGCCGACGGCGGGGCGTTCATGGGCGGGGAAGCGCGGGCGCTGCCATTCCGGCAGGGACTCCGCCTTCACCCCCCCACCGGGGGCATCAGCGACCACATAGCCGGAGCGGTGCTGCTCGATCACGCGCGCGGGGGTGGCCTGCGGGTGCGCGGCCATCGCCTCGCGCCAGACGCTGTCCTCCGGTTCCCCCGGGTACGGCCAGCCAATGGACCGCAGAAGGGTGACGTCGGACACGCTGGGGACGGGGGTTTCGGGCATGGCGCGCATTCTAGACGGGCCCTGAAGCGGGCGGGGCCGGGCAGGCTAAATATCCGTTAAGCTGGCCCTCCTTCCATCCTGTGCCCCCTGCGGTCCCGCCATGTCCACCCCGCCCGTCAAACCGCTCGCCACGCGCGAACGCCTGTCCGAAGTCCGCTACGAAATCCGGGGCGAACTGGCACGGCGAGCCCGGGAGCTGGAAGCGCAGGGGCAGAAGCTGATCAAGCTCAACATCGGCAACCCGGGCGCCTTCGGCTTCCGCGCACCCGAGCACCTGCAGCGCGCGATCGCGGACGACATGGGCCGCACCGATCCCTACACGCACCAGCAGGGCCTGCCTGCTGCGCGCGAGGCCATCGCCGCCGCGTACGCCCAGCGGGGCGTGCCGGATGCGCATCCGGACCGCGTGTTCGTCGGCAACGGCGTATCGGAGCTGATCGACCTGTCGCTGCGCGCGCTGCTCAATCCCGGCGACGAAGTGCTGGTGCCCTCGCCCGACTACCCGCTGTGGTCGGCGGCGACCATCCTCAACGACGGCCGCCCGGTGTACTACCGCTGCGATCCGGAGAACGACTTCCAGCCCGATCCGAACGAGATCGAGCAGCTGATCAGCTCGCGCACCCGCGCCATCGTGCTGATCAACCCGAACAACCCCACCGGCGCGACGTACTCGCGCGAGTTGCTGGAGCGCATCGTGGCGATTGCCGCGAAACACCGGCTGCTGCTGATGGTCGACGAGATCTACGATCAGGTGCTGTACGACGGCGCGACCTTCGTGCCGGTCGCACCGCTGGCAGGCGACGTGCCGTGCATCACCTTCAGCGGCCTGAGCAAGGTGCACCGCGCCTGCGGCTGGCGCGTGGGCTGGGGTGTGGTCTCCGGCCACGGCGACGTGGTGCGCGACTTCCTGCATGCGATGGACCTGCTGAGCGCGCTGCGCCTGTGCGCGAACGTGCCCGGCCAGTACGCCATCGACGCAGCGGTCAACGGCCCCGACACCATCAGTGCGCTGTGCGCGCCGGGCGGCCGCCTGTACGAAACCCGCCGCGCGGTGATCGAGGCCTGCGAGGCCAGCCCGCACCTGGAACTGGTGAATCCCGCCGGCGCGCTGTATGCATTCCCGGCCGTGGTCGGCGATGCGGCGAAGAACTTCGACGACCACGCATTCGCGCTGGAACTGATGGAAACCGAAGGCGTGCTGGTCGTGCCGGGCTCGAGCTTCAACGTGCCCTACCGCCACCACTTCCGCGTCACCCTGCTGCCGGAAGCGGCCACGATGCGCGAAGTCTTCGCCCGCATCGACCGCGCCCTGTCGCGCCGGGCCGAGGCCGCCACCAAGGTGGTCCCGATCAAGGGCAAGTCGCGGCCGGCGGCGGCGTAAGCCTCCCGTCGCTGGTGTGGGGGATGTTGTGGGAGCGACGTAAGTCGCGAACGGATCTCCTCGTCGTCCATCGCGACTTACGTGGCTCCCACAGGCAGGTTCCATGACGACGATCCCGGCCCCGCACACCACCGCCCTCACCACCGAACTGCGTTACCTCGCGCTGGGCGATTCCTACACGATCGGCGAAAGCGTGGATGAGGCAGGCCGCTGGCCGATGCAGCTGGCACGCCTGCTGCGCATGGAAGGTGTGCTGGTCGGCGATCCGCGCATCATCGCCACCACCGGCTGGACCACCGACGAACTGGATGCCGCGATCACCGCCGCTGAACCCCTCGGCCAGCATGATTTCGTCACCCTGTTGATCGGCGTCAACAACCAGTACCGCGGCCGCGATGTGGAGGAATACCGCACGCAGTTCGCCGCGCTGCTGTGGCGCGCTATAGGCTTCGCCGGCAATCGGCCTGGGCGCGTGCTGGTGCTGTCGATTCCCGACTGGGGCGTCACGCCGTTCGGTGCCGCGTCGGGCCGCGATGTCGAACAGATCTCACGCGAGCTGGATGCCTACAACCTCGCCGCCCGCACCGTCTGCGCGCAACGCGATGTCGCCTTCGTGGACATCACCGCGGTCAGCCGCACGCGCGGCACCGAACCGGCGATGGTCGCCGACGATGGCCTGCATCCGTCTGCCGCGATGTATACCGAGTGGACACGGCTCGCGTTCCCGGTGGCGCATCGATTGCTGGCTTAAAGCCCCTCTCCCCCCGGGAGAGGGGTTGGGGTGAGGGTTCGGCGGAATCATCGGCGGTGAACCCTCCCGATTTCGCCGCACCCTCATCCGGCGCTTCGCGCCACCTTCTCCCGAAGGGAGAAGGAATCAAGCCGTCGCGACCGCCGGCACCCGCAGCCCTTCGGGTTCGGGCACCACGGTGCGATACCCCTGCGCATCCAGCCATGCCAGCAGCTGTGCCAGGATCGTGAGGTTGTGCCCGTGCGCCGCGCCTTCGTGCAGCAGGACGATCGCCCCCGGATGGATGTCGCCGGTGATGCGGGCCAGCACTTTGTCGGGCTCGCAGTCGACGCCGTCGAAGCCGCGCGCGCTCCATGCCACGCGCGCCAGGCCATGCCGCTTCAGCGACAGCCCGACGAACGGGTTGGTCATGCCCACCACGCTGCGGAACCAGCGCGGCGTCTCGCCGGTGATCGCGGTGAGGATGGACTGGTTGCGGCCGACCTGGTCTTCCATCGCGCCGGGCCCCAGTCGCCAGAAGCGCGTATCCGGATGCGTGGCGCTGTGATTGCCGATGCCATGGCCGCGGTCCCGGATGGCCTGCACCAGCGCCGGCCGCGCCTGCCCGCGCTCGCCGACGACGAAGAACGTGGCCTTGGCCCCATGCCGGTCCAGCAGGTCCAGCATCGCGGCGGTATCGTCCGACGGGCCGTCGTCGATGGTCAGCCAGACCACGCGTTCGTCCGTGGGCAGCCGTGCCAGCGCCGGGCAGAGCAGGGTGGCGCGCGGATGCAGCGTGGCCCAGACCACCGCGAGGTGCGTGGTCAGCATGGCCGGTACGCCCACGGACCAGCCCCAGCGCCACCACAGCCAGGCCACGCCCACTTGCGACAGCGCCAGCAGGCCCAATATCAGTCCGGGACGGCGCGGCGGACGATGCAGTGTTCCTGTCGTGCTCATGCCCCATGATGCCACGGGGCGTAAAATCCCTTCTTCAGAGCCCTTCACGCATTCCGGTACCCGACATGTCCCTCGACCCCGCCCTGCGCTCGCGCATCGAATCCCTCCTGCAGTCCAACCGCGTCGTGCTCTTCATGAAGGGCCAGCCGACCATGCCGCAATGCGGTTTCTCGGCCAAGGCCGTGGGCGCGCTGTCGGCGCTCGGCGTGGACTATGCGCACGTCAACGTGCTGGCCGACCAGGAGATCCGCGAGGGCATCAAGGCCTATGGCGACTGGCCGACCATCCCGCAGCTGTACATCGACGGCGAACTCGTCGGCGGCAGCGACATCATCGAGCAGATGACCAACTCCGGCGAACTCGCCTCGCTGCTCGGCCTGGCCGCGCCGGACCGCACGCCGCCGGCGATCACGATCACCCCCGCCGCCGCCGAGATGCTGCAGAACGCCGTGGCCGACGCCGGCCCGGGCGCCGCGCTGGCGCTGGCGATCAATGCGCAGTTCCAGCCCAACTTCCAGCTGGCGCAGTTCGATGCCAACGCGATCGCCGCCGAATCCAACGGCGTGCGCGTGCAGTTCGACCTGGCCAGCGCGCGCCGCGCCGACGGCATCACCATCGACTGGGTGGACGACATCCGCGGCAAGGGCCTGGCCATCGACAACCCCAATGCACCCAAGCCGGTGCAGGCGCTGTCGCCGATGGATGCCGATGCGAAGGTACGCGCCAGCGAAGTGCTGCTGGTGGACGTGCGCCCCGCCGACGAGCGCGCCATCGCGTCGGTGAAGCTGCCGTTCAAGACCTTCGACGGCAACGGCCGCGCCGAGCTCGAAGCGCTGCCGAAGGACACCGCGCTGGCCTTCCTGTGCCGCAGCGGTGGGCGCAGCCAGCAGGCGGCGGAAGAGTTCCGCGCGCTCGGCTTCTCCAACGTCTACAACATCACCGGCGGCATCAACGCCTGGGCCGACGACGTGGATGGCACGATCAGCAAGTACTGAGTACGCGTTCGCGCAGCCACGAGAATGGCGGGCCTCGGCCCGCCTTTTCTATTGCGGGACCTGTAGAGGCGACGTCTTGCAGGGTGGGCCTTGGACCACCACCCCGGGACCTCGGGCCACGCAGCGAGAGGCTGGACTCCACGCCACCCGTCGCGGTCCGGAGGCATGGCACCGGCGGGCCAAGGCCCGCCCTGCCTCACCCCTTGAAGCCGCCACCGGCAAGGTAATCGCGCTCCTCCTGTGTGGACGTCCGGCCCACAGCCTCATTGCGATGCGGGAAGCGGCCAAAGCGCGCGATCAGGTCGTAGTGCAGCTGCGCGTACTTGACGTACTCGTCGTTGCCGGTCGCACGGAACAGGTCGAGCGAGCGCTGCTGGTCGTCCAGCGCTTCGGAATGTTCGTACGGCATGTAGAAGAAGATCTTCAACGCCGGATCGACCTGCCCGTCGAAGCCCGCTTCGATGGCGCGTTCTGCGTAATGCCTCGCCAGTCCGTCCGTGGCATAAGAATGCGCGCTCTGCCGGAAACAGTTGCGCGGGAACTGGTCCAGCAGCAGCACCAGCGCCAGCGCACCCTCGGCATCGCCCATCCAGCCCTCCAGCTCCCGTCGCGCCGCACGGAAGTGCAGCCCCCGGAACCGCTGGTCGAACTCGGCATCGAAGGCATCGTCGCTGGCGAACCACTTCTCGTAGCCCGCATTGCGCCAGAAGGTGATGACGTCGTTGGATTCGTTCATGGACTGCCTCGTGTTCGGATGGTGGATCGGACGTCAACCCGGAAGGACATGCCCAATGCGCCACAACACACCGGTCGGATCAATGAGGGTGAAATCCCGGATCCCCCACGGCCGATCATCGGGCGGACTGAGGCGCACGGAAAATCTGGCAACAACACCTGACGCTTCTACGTTCCTGTGCCAATCGTCCGCATTCGCGACCAGCAGGTGCATGACGAAGTTCTCCGCATGCTCCCGAAGATAGAACTGCGACAGCAGGAAGGCCGTGCTGCCATGACGAAGATAGGCCAAGTCGTCGGACTCCATCGTCACTTCGAAGCCGAGTGCTTCGTAGAACGCGATCGATTCCGCGAGATCCTTAGCGGGAACGAAGGCTTTCATTTCGATCGTGTCGAGGTTCATGCGATCAGTCATCCGTCGAGGTTCACGCTTGAGGAGAGGCACCGCGCGGCTCGGCATGAGCGAGGCTCAGTCCTGAACCTTGAATCCACGCTCCGCGTACAGCGCCGGATAGCATGCGCGCAACGCTTGGCGGACCGCATCGGTGGATCGACGAAATCCCAGCGCAAGCGTCAACGCGCGACCGTTACGCCAGGATACCCGCACCTCATTGGCGGTGAAGACCTGTCTTACAACTTCGATCTTCTCCAAGGCGTCGACGGTCCAATGCTGTGAGGACCCCCGCCTTGCCTGGGATGGCGGGTTCTTGCCCGGCGCATACGCAGACTGAGCGGCAGCCTGACTCCCCGTAGATCCAAGCGCGCCACCTTTGACCGATAGCCAGATACCCAGCGGCTCGGCTTCGATGTGCGCCGGGTGCAAATGAAGAAGCCAGTTCTTGAACCCCCAGTTCGAGTAGAAGGGGCCGAGGACCGGGATGTGCGGAGTCGACAAGGCGCACATGGAGAATATCGAGTTACTCATCAAACCTTAGATGCCGCACCGACTTCCCGTTGCGACGGATCAGCTTCAGCGCTTCGATGCCGACGGTGATGTGGTTCTCGACGAACGAGGAGCTGACCTTGGCGTCGCTGGCTTCGGTCTTCACGCCTTCGGGGATCATCGGCTGGTCGCTGACCAGCAGCAGCGCGCCGCAGGGGATGCGGTTGGCAAAGCCGGCGGCGAAGACGGTGGCGGTCTCCATGTCGATGGCCATGCAGCGCATCGCGCGCAGGCGCTCCTTGAACGCCAGGTCGTGTTCCCAGACGCGGCGGTTGGTGGTGTAGACCGTGCCGGTCCAGTAGTCGTGGCCGAGGTCGCGGATCATCGTGGAGACCGCGCGCTGCAGGGCGAAGGCGGGCAGCGCCGGCACTTCCGGCAACAGGTAGTCGTTGCTGGTGCCTTCGCCGCGGATGGCGGCGATCGGCAGCACCAGGTCGCCCAGCTCGTTCTTGCGCTTCAGGCCGCCGCACTTGCCGAGGAACAGCACCGCCTTGGGCATGATGGCCGACAGCAGGTCCATCATCGTTGCGGCGTTGGGGCTGCCCATGCCGAAGTTGATCATGGTGATGCCGTCGGCGGTCGCGCTGGCCATCGGCCGGTCCAGGCCGACGATGGGTGCGCCGGTGAGCTGCGAGAACACGTTGAGGTAGCCGCCGAAATTAGTCAGCAGGATGTGTTCGCCGAACTGGTCCAGGGGCACGCCGGTGTAGCGCGGCAGCCAGTTGTCGACGATTTCGTTCTTGTCCTTCATGGAAGCCTCTTTTTCTAGTTGTTGTGCGGCGATTCTGGCACGACTGCGATGCGTGCACTTGGCAGGACGCGCCGCGGCCGGTTAGGGTCGGCGTCTCTTCCAGGGGATACACCATGCGAACGACCTTGCTGGCCGGGCTGATCCTGGCCTCGCTGGGCGGCAGCGCGCTTGCCGCCACGCCCGCCTCCCGCTTCACCCAGGACCCGTACCCGAGCACCTACCGTGCGGTCCCGTCCGGCCCCGTGCTGCTGGCCAACGCGACGGTGCTGACCGGCACCGGCGAACGCCTCGACGGTGCCGACGTACTGCTGGCCGACGGCAAGGTCGTGGCGGTGGGCCGCGGCCTGTCCGCACCCGAAGGCGCCACCCGCGTCGACGCGACCGGCAAGTGGGTCACGCCCGGCCTGATCGACGTGCATTCGCACCTGGGCGTGTATCCCAGCCCGGGCGTGAAGGCGCACAGCGACGGCAACGAGATGACCGCGCCGGTGACGGCGAACGTCTGGGCCGAGCATTCGATCTGGGCGCAGGACCCCGGCTTCCACACCGCGCTGGCCGGCGGCGTGACCTCGCTGCAGGTGCTGCCGGGCTCGGCGAACCTGGTCGGCGGTCGCGGGGTGACGCTGAAGAACGTCGCGTCCACCAGCTACCAGGGCATGAAGTTCCCGGGCGCACCGTGGGGCCTGAAGATGGCCTGCGGCGAGAATCCCAAACGCGTGTACGGCGGCAAGAGCGGCCCGGCCACGCGCATGGGCAACGTGGCGGGCTATCGCGCGGCCTTCATCGACGCCGCCGAATACCTGAAGAAGAACGCGCCCAAGGCGCAGCAGCCCAAGAAGAAGCGCTGGTGGGAGCGCGCCAGCGGTGGCGAAGGTACGGACAGTGGTGGCGATGCCGGCGGCAAGCGCGACCTGAAGCTGGACACGCTGGCCGGCGCGATCAACGGCGAGATCCTGGTGCACATCCATTGCTACCGCGCCGACGAGATGGCGACGATGCTCGACCTGGCCAAGGAGTTCGGCTTCAAGATCGCCGCGTTCCACCACGGCGTGGAAGCCTACAAGCTGGCCGACCGGCTGGCCCAGGAGAACGTCTGCGGCGCGCTGTGGGCCGACTGGTGGGGCTTCAAGATGGAGGCCTTCGACGGCATCCAGGAGAACATCGCGATCGTCGATCGTCCGGCCAACAGCTGCGCGATCGTGCATTCGGATTCGGACGAGGGCATCCAGCGCCTCAACCAGGAAGCGGCGAAGGTGATGGCGAACGCGCATCGCGCCGGCATGGGCGACATCGCGCCCGAGCGCGCGATCCGCTGGGTGACCGGCAATGCCGCCAAGGCGCTGGGCATCGCCGATAAGACCGGCACGCTGGAGGCCGGCAAGATGGCCGACGTGGTGGTGTGGAACCAGAACCCCTTCAGCGTGTACGCCAAGGCCGAACAGGTCTACATCGACGGCGCCCGCCTCTACGACCGCAACGACCGCAGCAGGCAACCCGTCTCCGACTTCATGCTCGGCCAGGAGGTGACGCCATGAGCCGCCGTTCGATCCTCCGCACCGGCGCGCTCGCGCTGGCGCTCGCTGCCGCCCTGCCCGCGGTCGCGCAGGACGTACTGATCCGCAACGCCACCGTGCATACCGCCGGGGCGCAGGGCACGTTGAAGGGCGCCGACGTGCTGGTGCGCAACGGCGTGGTGCAGGCCGTCGGCAACGGCCTCGTCGCGCCGGCCGCCGCGACAGTCGTGGAAGCCGACGGCCGTCCGCTGACGCCCGCCTTCTTCGGCGGCATCACCGAGATCGGCATCGAGGAAGTCTCCGGCGAATCCTCCACGGTCGACGCGGCGGTCACGCTGCAGGACCAGCCGATGCGGCCGGAGTTCGACGTGACGCTGGCCTACAACCCGGCTTCGATCGTAATTCCGGTGGCGCGCGTGGAAGGCATCGGCTTCACCTTGCTGGCCGCGTCGACGGGCGGTTCCTTCATCGCCGGCCAGGGCGGCGTGGTGCGGCTGGATGGCAGCGCCGATCCGGTCGGCCCGCGCGCGCTGTTCGTCCGGCTCGGCAGTGGCACCGCCGAACTGGCGGGCAAGTCGCGCGCCGCGCACTGGATGCTGCTCGACCAGATGGTGGCCGAAGCCCGCGGCCGCGTGCCCGTCGACTCGCCGCATGCGCTGCTGACGCCGGCGGGTCGCGCCACGCTGGCGCGGTACCTGGCGGGCAACGGCCGCATCGTGGTGGCGGTGAACCGCGCGGCCGACATCCGCCAGCTGTTGCGCTGGGCGCAGCGCGAGAACGTGCGCATCGCCATCGCCGGCGGCGCCGAAGCCTGGAAGCTGGCCCCGCAGCTGGCGCAGGCGAAGGTGCCGGTGTTCGTCGACGCACTGGCCGACCTGCCGTCGGATTTCGACCAGATCGGCGCGACGCTGGAGAACGCGGCGCGGCTGGATGCGGCCGGTGTGAGCGTCAGCTTCTCGCAGGCCGGCGATGCCTCGCACAACGCACGCAAGGTCCGCCAGCTGGCGGGCAACGCCGTGGCGAACGGCCTGCCGTGGGAAGACGGCCTGGCCGGCCTGACCCGCGTGCCGGCGGAGACGTTCGGCGTGGGCGACCGCGTGGGCACCATCGCGCCGGGCAAGCTCGCCGACCTGGTGCTGTGGAGCGGCGATCCGCTCGACGTCGCGAACACCGCGCAGCAGGTGTGGCTGGGCGGCCGCGCGATCCCGATGCGCTCGCGCCAGACCGAACTGCGGGACCGCTATCTGCAGCAGGCAGGCCCGCTGCCGCGCGCGTACTCGAAGTAGTTCGAGCGCGCCGGTCAGTCGACGGAGGCGCCTTCGGGCGCCTTCGTCTTTTCGGCCTCGTGGCAGGAGGCGTCTTCCGCCACCACCCGGTCGCCGCCGGCGCGCTTGGCCACGTACATGGCCTGGTCCGCACGCGCGATCAGCGACGCCACCGAGTCCCCATCGCGCGCCTGGGCCGCACCGATACTGGCGGTGAGCGCGACGGAGACCCCATCCACGCGCGCGCAGTCGCGACGGATGCGCGCGGCCACCTGTTCGGCGATGCGCAGGGCCGCCGGCAGTTCGACGCCGGACAGCACCAGCACGAACTCCTCGCCTCCCAGGCGGCCGAGCTGGTCGCCGTACTGGAACTGTTCGCTCACGACGCGCGTCACCGCGCGCAGGCAGGCATCGCCCAGCGCGTGGCCGTGGCGGTCGTTGACCTGCTTGAAGTGGTCGAGATCGATGAACAGCAGCGAGGCGGGAATCCGTTCGCGCTCGCGCTCGATCAGGGCCCAGTCGAGGCGGTGTTCGATGCCGCCCCGGTTGAGCACGCCGGTCAGGCCGTCGCGTTCGGCGTGCTGCTTCGCGCTGTCGCGCTCGCGCCGGAACGTCAGCATGCGGTCGGCCAGGCCCAGCGCCAGCACCACGGCGGTGAATGCGAGCACCCAAGGCAATCCGTATTCCAGCCAGGGTTCGGCGCGTTCGCCGCCACTGAAGCGCAGTGCCCGCCACATCGTGAACACCAGCAACGGCACCCAAGCGATCAGCACATAGGCCGCATGCTTCTGGCCGCGTACCCACGCCACCACCAGGGTGACCAGCGCGATGGCATTGGTCAGCAGGAACAACGCGTTGGCCACGTCCGGAAACCACGCCTTGTTAGCGGGCCATGGCAGCACGAGGAGGATCAGCGTGGCCCCGCAGCCGTACACGCCCACGCACTTCATCAGCAGGCTCAGCCGCGGCGCCACCCGGCGCAGGCTGGCGTAGTCCTGCCACAGGTAGACCAGCAGGATGGTTGCGAGCGTGCCGGACGCCCAGATGCCCTGGGCACCGAAGCCGGCCAGCGCATCCAGGCCCGGCCACGCATAGGCTTCCCCATACGAACAGAGCGCGTAGAGCAGCTGGAACAGCATCGCGCCGGCGTACAGCAGGTATACGCGCTCGCGCAGCATCGCCCAGAACAGCAGCACCGCCAGCGAGACGCCGAGCACCGCGCCGATCGCCGGCATCACCAGCCGCAGATGGCGCAGGTCCGCGGCGGCGTAGTGCGGGCGCGATTCGACCGCCACGTGCAGCGGGTAGCGGGCGCCTTCGACGCGCACGTAGACCGGGCCATCGCCGGCGAGCGGGAACACCAGCGCGCGACGGGTGTATTGGGGATCCAGATCGTGGCGGAACACGTCCTGCGTGCGCGGCGCGCCGTCGGGCGTGTCGAGCACGGTCACGCGCGCGGTGTACGGGTGGTAGACCACCAGCAGCGGCTCGGCCACGCCCGGGCGCGGCTGCACGCGCCATTGACCATTGCCGATCACGCGCACGCCGTCGTCGTCGCCTTCGAAGCGACGTTCCGAGAAGAGCCCGGCACGCTGTCCGGCCTGCTGCTCCAGCGCCAGAGGCTGGATCCTGTCGATCCGCGCGATGTTTTCCCCAAACGCGGCGGAGACGGGCAGCAGGGCCAGAAGCAGTAGTAGCGACCACCACCCCTGTTTCATGTTGCCCCTTGCTTTGGGCCGGAGTGTCGGACCGGCCCGAGGTGCGGGCAAGCCCGGATCGGCTATTATTGTGATAATCATCACATTAATATCGCGATTCATTAAGCATCCCATGCGGGACATGTGCCGCGCTTCGCGTGTGGCCCAGGTCCAAAAAGGGTGAATTGCTTCACAGTTCATGCGTTTACGCGGCGACGGCCTCGCGGTTGTCCGCTAGCGTGGCGGGCCGAGGGGATGCGACGGATGCCGGGAGGGGCAAGATGCGCATAGGGATTGTCGTGGATTCAGCGTGCGACCTGCCGCTGGACTACCTGCAGCAACACAACGTCGTCATCCTGCCGATCACGGTGCGGATCGGCGAAGCCGTGCTCGCGGACCATCGCGACGAACAGGCGACCCTGAGCTTCCTCCACGCCCACGTCGCCGAGCGCGGCCACGAGGCCGAGACCACGCCGTTCACGGTCAACCAGATCCGGGACCTGTTCCTGGGCCAGTTGGTGATCGACTACGACCACGTGTTCTGCATGACGATCACGAAGACGCGTTCGCCGATCCACGACAACGCGATGCAGGCCAGCTTCGCCATCCTCAACGACTACAAGCCGGTGCGCCAGGCCGCGGGCCACAACTCGCCGTTCGCGTTGCGGGTGATCGACACGCAGAACCTGTTCGCCGCGCAGGGCATCACCGCCGTGGAAGCGGTGCGCATGCGCGCCGCCGGCGCCAACGTGCAGCAGATCCGCGTGCGCCTGGAGGAACTGGCGCAGAACACGCACGGCTACATGATCCCGCGCGACCTCTACTACCTGCGCAACCGCGCCCGCACCAAGGGCGACCGCAGCGTTGGCCTGTTGAGCGCCGCGCTGGGCAGCGCGCTGGACATCAAGCCGGTGCTGTACGGCCATGCCGGCAACACGGAGCCGGTGGCCAAGATCAAGGGCTTCGACAACGCGGTCGAACAGATGTTCAAGTTCACCGGCAACCGGGTGATGGCCGGCCTGATGACGCCCACCGTCTGCCTGAGCTACGGCGGCGAGCTGTCGGAAATGCGGGCCCTGCCCGGCTACCAGCGCCTGCGGGACATCTGCGAGAACAACAAGGTCGAAGTGTTCGAAAGCGTCATGAGCCTCACCGGCATGGTCAACGTGGGCAAGGGCGCCGTCGTGGCCGCCTTCGCCGCGCCGCCCGCGCCGTTCAAGGCGGCATAACGGCGGCCTAACGCGGCGGGGCTACGCTAGGCCCCTGGTTTGCACCGGGGGTGCCATGGCGGTCCGTTACTACATCAGCCTGCCCGATCCCGTCCGCGCGCGCGGCGGCGATCCGGCTTTCAGCTTCGACGCACACGGCGCGGAGGAATTCGCCGCGCAACTGCAGCACGCGCTGCGCACCAGCAGCCTGTTCGAACGCTGGCGCTCCCGCCAGGAAGAACCGGACGAAGTCGACGCCAGCCTCGGCGCCGTGGACCCGGACGCGACCGTCGCCGGCAAGCAGGACGATCTCAGCATCCTGCTGGTCGCCCGCTCTTCGATCCCCGGCCATGTCCTGAAGCACCGCCTGCGCCTGCTCGCCGGTGGCGCCTGGGAACTGCGCGACGTGGCCGCGGCCTGAGCGGCGCCACACCCCTCCTGCTGGCCTGGAGCGGCGGCAAGGATGCGGCGTGGACGCTGCACGTGCTGCGGCAGCGCGACGACCTCGCCGTCCTGGGCTTGCTGACCACCGTCACGCGCGAGTCCCAGCGCGTTTCGATGCAGGGCATTCGCCGCAGCGTGCTGCATGCGCAGGCACGCGCCGCCGGCCTGCCGCTGATCGAAGCGATGATCCCGGCGCAGTGTTCCAATGCCGACTATGAAGCCGCCATGGCCTCCGCGCTGGCGGACGCCGCGTCGCGCTGGCCCGGCCTGCGCACGATGGCGTTCGGGGACCTGTTCCTCGAGGACATCCGCGCCTACCGCGTGGAGAACCTGGCACGTGTGGGATGGGAAGTCGCCACGCCGCTGTTCGGCCGCGACACGGCATCGCTGGCGCGGGACATGATCGCCGGCGGCCTGCGCGCCCAGCTGTGCTGCGTGGATACGCGCCAGTTGGACGCGGACTTTGCCGGTCGCGCCTTCGATACGACGCTGCTCGCCGCCCTGCCCGCCGGGGTCGATCCCTGCGGCGAGAACGGCGAGTTCCATACCTGCGTGTCGGCGGGCCCGATGTTCGATGCGCCCCTGTCGCTCGTGCAAGGCGGCACCGAACTGCGCGACGGCCGCTTCGCCTTCACCGACTACGTGCCCAGCGCCTGATCCGATTCCGGCCAGTGGGCCAACGGCACCAGGACCTGCGGCTCGCGCGGACCCTGCAGCAACGCGGGCAAGCGGGCCTCGTAGTCGCGCCGATAGGGCTTGTCCTGTCGCGCGAGGAACGTGGCCACGTCAGGCTCGGCCCACCGCTCGTACAGGGTGAACAGGGTCGGCTCGTTCGCGTCGCGATGCAGCGTGCAGGACAGGAACGTGTCTTCCTTCGACATCGCCTCGACGATGTCATGCACGGCCCGCAGCCATTCGTCGACGCGCTCGGGCTTCACCCGCAGACGGACGTGGAACACCAGCGGTACGGCCGCGCCTGCAACAGGGTCGTGGCTCATCGATGCAGGGCCTCCGCGTGGTGGGCAATGTGCTCGCCGATGAAGCTGGCGATGAAGTAGTAGCTGTGGTCGTAACCGGGCTGCAGGCGCAGCGTCAGCGGATGGCCCACAGCGTCGGCAGCCGCGCGCAGCCGTTCGGGCTTCAGCTGGGTCTGCAGGAACTCGTCCGCGTCGCCCTGGTCGACGAGCAGCGGCAGCCGCTCTTCCGCATCGCGGATCAGCTCCACCGTGTCGTACGCCTTCCAGGCGTCGCGGTCTTCGCCGAGATACGCCGTGAAGGCCTTCTGCCCCCACGGCACCTGCGAGGGCGCGACGATCGGCGAGAACGCGGACACGCTGCGGTAGCGCCCGGGGTTCTTCAGCGCGATGGCCAGGGCGCCATGCCCGCCCATCGAATGCCCGCTGATCGCGCGCCGGTCGCTGGCCACCGGATCGGCTTCGACCCAGGCCGGCAGTTCGTCGACGATGTAGTCGTACATCCGGTAGTGCGACGCCCACGGCGCCTGCGTCGCATTGACGTAGAAGCCCGCGCCCTTGCCCAGGTCGTACCCCTCGGCATCGGCCACATCCTCGCCACGGGGGCTGGTGTCCGGCGCGACGAGGATCACGCCGTGTTCGGCGGCGTAACGCTGCGCCCCGGCCTTGGTGATGAAGTTCTGCTCGGTGCAGGTCAGGCCGCTGAGCCAGTACAGCACGGGGCACGGTCCTTGCTCGGCTTGCGGCGGTACGTAGACGCCCACCGTCATGTCGCAGCCGAGCACCTCGGAGCGATGGCGGTAAACGTCCTGCCAGCCACCGAAGCAGGCACGATGTTCGAGGCGTTCGATCGTCATGTCAGGCAACTCCTTTTCCGGACGCGAGACGGATCTCGAAGGTCTTCAATGCAAGCGCATCCCCTCTCGTCTCGATACGCGATGCGTCGGCGAGCAAGCGGATGCGGGATGCGTAGAACATCTCCGGCAGATCCTCGTATTCGTCCGGCGCGGCAATCATGACGCCTGCGGTGATGAAGCCCGCCTTCTTCCACTCCCGACCCAGCGACGACAGGATCGCCCGGTCGATCTTCAGCAGGTCGTGTTCGCCCAGTCGCGCAATCGCGTCGCGCGCTTCCTGGTCGAAGGCGAAGCTTTCCATCGCCGCGTCTGACGTCGCATCAACGGGCGACTTCTCAAAGGACATCGTCATCTCAGTAGTGCACCACGCTGCGGATCGACTTGCCTTCATGCATCAGGTCGAAGGCCTCGTTGATGTCGTCCAGCGGCATGGTGTGGGTGACGAAGGGCGCGAGTTCGATGTCGCCCTTCATCGCGTCCTCGACCATGCCCGGCAGCTGCGAACGGCCCTTCACGCCGCCGAACGCCGTACCCATCCACTTGCGGCCGGTCACCAGCTGGAACGGCCGCGTGCCGATTTCCTGCCCGGCACCGGCCACGCCGATGATGACGCTCTGGCCCCAGCCGCGGTGCGCGCATTCCAGCGCCGCACGCATCACGTTGACGTTGCCGATGCATTCGAACGAGTGGTCGACTCCCCATCCGGTCATCTCGACGATGACCTGCTGGATCGGCTTGTCGTGGTCCTTCGGATTGACACAGTCGGTGGCGCCGAATTGCCGCGCCATCTCGAACTTGGACGGATTGGTGTCGATGGCGATGATGCGGCCGGCCTTCGCCTGGCGCGCACCCTGGATCACCGCCAGGCCGATGCCGCCCAGGCCGAACACGGCGACCGAATCGCCTGCCTGCACCTTGGCGGTGTTGTGCACGGCACCGATGCCGGTGGTGACGCCGCAGCCGAGCAGGCAGACGTGTTCCGGGTTGGCATCGGGGTTGATCTTCGCCAGCGAAACCTCGGCGACGACCGTGTATTCGCTGAAGGTCGAGCAGCCCATGTAGTGGTACAGCGGCTGGCCTTCGTAGGAGAAGCGCGAGGTGCCGTCCGGCATCACGCCCTTGCCCTGGGTGGCGCGCACGGAGGTGCAGAGATTGGTCTTGCCGCTCTTGCAGAACAGGCATTCGCCGCATTCGGCGGTGTAGAGCGGGATGACGTGGTCGCCGGGTTTCACGCTGGTCACGCCCTCGCCCACTTCGACGACGATGCCGGCGCCTTCGTGCCCGAGCACGACCGGGAACAGGCCTTCGGGATCATCGCCGGACAGGGTGAACGCATCCGTGTGGCAGACGCCGGTGTGGGTGATCTTCACCAGCACCTCGCCCTTCTGCGGCGGGGCGACGTCGATCTCGACGATCTTCAGCGGTTCGCCCGCGGCGAAGGCGACGGCGGCACGGGATTTCATGGGAGGCACTCCTGCTGGCTTACTTGAGATAGGAACGGACCAGCGCGACGGCGGCATCGATGCCGGCCTCGCGCTGCGAAGGGGTGGACGCCGGATGCGCGAACTCTTCGCGCAGGTGGCTTTCGAGGACCTCCGACATCAGGCCATTGACGGCCCCGCGCACGGCCGCGAGCTGCTGCAGCACGGGCGCGCAGTCCGCGCCTTCCTCCAGCGCGCGCTCGAGCGCGTCCAACTGGCCGCGCATACGGCGCACGCGGGTCAGGGCCTTCTTCTTTTCGGCAGGGGAATGCGGCATGCCGGCGGCCCGGGTCGATAGTGGGGGGGAGTATACACGCATCCTGCCGTGAACCCGTTGGCCTCGTCATGCGTACGGACGCAGGACCCTCGGGCACGCCAACGCCGCGCGCAACCTCGCGGAGGCTGGCGGCGGCAGGGTGGGCGGGCGCGGCACCGACGGCGGCGCGCGGTCGGGCTTGCGCTAGTAGGCGAACTCGCGGAACACGCGGTCGATGTCGCCCTGCCAGGCGCCGTTGAACAGCGCGAGCTTGCGCTCAGCGGAGGTCTCGTTGGCTTCGACGATCTCCACCAGCGCATCGAGGAAGCCGGCTTCGTCCACGCCCTTGCCGTTGAGGCGCGCGCGACGCTGCAGGCCACCGATCGCGATCTTCACCGCTTCACGGGCGAGGTCGCGCACGGTGCCGCCGCGGAACGGGAGCTTCAGCGCGTGCTTCGGCACGCCGTCGCGCAACGCATGCCGCTCCGCCATCGAGAAATCCTTGACCAGGTCCCATGCCGCGTCGAGTGCGGCATCGTCGTACAGCAGGCCCACCCAGAACGCGGGCAGCGCGCAGATGCGGTTCCACGGACCGCTGTCGGCGCCGCGCATCTCCAGGAACTTCTTCATCCGCACTTCCGGGAAGGCGGTGGTCATGTGGTCGGACCAGTCGCGCAGCGTGGGCAGCGCGCCCGGGAGCACATCCAGCTCTCCGCGCAGGAATTTGCGGAACGACTTGCCGCTGGCGTCGTGGTAGATGCCGTCGCGGTAGGAGAAGTACATCGGCACGTCGAGCAGGTAGTCGACGTAGCGCTCGTAACCGAATCCGTCCTCGAACACGAAATCGAGCATGCCGGTGCGGTCGCCGTCGGTGTCGGTCCAGATGTGCGAGCGATAGCTCTGGTAGCCGTTCGGCTTGCCTTCGGTGAACGGCGAGTCGGCGAACAGCGCCGTGGCCACCGGTTGCAGCGCCAGCGACACGCGGAACTTCTTCACCATGTCCGCTTCGCTGGCGTAGTCGAGGTTGACCTGCACCGTGCAGGTGCGCGTCATCATGTCCAGGCCCAGCTGGCCGACCTTGGGCATGTACGACTTCATGATCTGGTAGCGGCCCTTGGGCATCCACGGCATCTCGTCGCGGCGCCACTTGGGCTGGAAGCCCATGCCGAGGAAGCCGAGCTGCAGTTCGTCGGCGACCTGCTTCACTTCCTTCAGGTGCGTGCCCACTTCCACACAGGTTTCGTGGAGGGTTTCCAGCGCCGCGCCCGACAGTTCCAGTTGCCCGGCCGGCTCCAGGGTCACCGACGCGCCGTCCTTCGACAATGCGATCACGCGCCCCTTCTCTTCGATGGCCTCCCAACCGAAGCGGGTGAGCCCCTTCAGCAAGGCCTCGATGCCACGGTCGCCATCGAAGGTCGGCGGACGCAGGTCGTCGAGGCGGAAACCGAACTTCTCGTGCTCGGTGCCGATGCGCCAGTCGGCGCGCGGCTTCTCGCCCGACGCGACGTAGGTCACCAGCTGCGCGCGGTCGGTGATGGGCGTATCGGCGACGTGGCTGGGGCTGGACAAGGGCGGGACTCGCGGAAGGGAAGACGCAATGTCGGGCCAGGGCCCTCCATTGCAAGGCCGGCACTATAACGTGACCGTGCGCACGCGATCGTCGCCATGGGAACGCCGCAGCGTCCCATCCATGCATGCGAAGCCTCCGCGCCGCGTGCGCAGGCGGTCGATGCCGGGATGCGATGGAGAAGGCGGCCGCAGTGAGGGACCGCCTGCCGGCGGCCTAGAGTCCCAGCCAGCCCGACACGACGGCGCGGGCTTCTTCCACGCCCTGCTTCGACTCGGCCGAGAACGTCTGCACGCTGACGGTGTCGCCGAACGCGGAGAACAGCTCCTTCTTCACCGCCTGCAGTGCGTTGCCCTGCTGGCCGCGACCCAGCTTGTCGGCCTTGGTCAGCAGGGCGTGCGCCGGCAGGCCGCGCTGGACGGCGTAGCCGAGCATCTGCCGGTCGTAGTCCTTCAGCGGATGGCGGATGTCCATCACCACCACCAGGCCCTTCAACGCTTCGCGGGTGCGGAAGTAGCGGTCGATGAAGGCCTGCCAATGCGCCTGCAGGTCCTGCGGCACCTTGGCGTAGCCATACCCGGGCAGGTCGACCAGGTAGCGTTCGGGCTGGACCTGGAAGAACACCAACTGCTGGGTGCGCCCGGGGGTCTTGGACACCCGCGCCAGGCGGTTGTGGTTGACCAGCGCATTGAGCCCGCTGGATTTGCCGGCGTTGGAGCGGCCGGCGAAGGCGACCTCGAACCCGCCATCCTCCGGCAACTGGCGCGGGGTGTGGGCGGAAAGCAGGTAAGTGGCGGAATTCAGGGGGTTCGACATGCCGATAGGATCGCACGAGGGCGGGCCGGTTACCGCCTGAATTGACCGGAAGCGGCCGCCGCGACGATAATTCGCGGGTTTCGCGGCTGCCTCACGCGCCGCATCAGTCAAGGGTTTCGGAGCTTTAGCATGCGCCACGCTCGCGTTATGGGACTTGCCGGACTGGCCGTATTGGCCGTGGGCGCAGTCGCTTTTGCACAGACCACGGTGGTCCCGGTGCCGGACAATGCACCGGTGGAGACCGCTCCGCTGGACGTCAACCTCGCCAAGACCACCTGGGGCGACGCCAAGGCCGGCCAGACCAAGGCGGCCGCCTGCGCGGCCTGCCACGGCGCCGACGGCAACCCCAGCGATCCGCAGTACCCGCGCCTGGCGGGCCAGAGCGAGCGTTATGTCGCCCAGCAGCTGGCGCTGTTCGCCTCGGGCGAGCGCAATACCGGCATGGCCGCGGTCATGATCCCGTTCGCCCAGACCCTCAACGCGCAGGACATGCGCGACGTGGGTGCCTACTTCGCCACCCAGAAGTCGGGCGCCGGCCTGGCCGACGACAGTGTCGTCGCCAGCGGCACCTACGAAGGCATGAAGTTCTACGAAGTCGGCCAGCAGCTCTACCGCAACGGCGACGCCAAGCGCGGCGTGCCCGCCTGCCTGGCCTGCCACGGCCCGACCGGCGCCGGCAACCCGGGCCCGGCTTATCCGCACATCGGCGGCCAGATGCAGGACTACACCGTGCGCCGCCTGACCGAATACAAGGCCGGCACGACCACGCTGAAGGATCCGGCCCACTTCAACATCATGGCCCAGGTGGCCGGCCCGCTGACCGAGCAGGAAATCCAGGCGCTGGCCAGCTACCTGCAGGGCCTGCACGCCCGCGCCGACGACCTCGCGGCGGCCAAGGCCGGCAACAAGTAATCCCCGGCTTCCGCCGCCCGCTGCGGCCGGAAGTGCAAGCTCCTGTTCATCGCGCCGGCCCCACCATGGCCGGCGTTTCTTTTTCCGCGCCCCGCACCGCGCCGGGGCCCGTCCGAAGCTGGAGAGTCCCGATGGCGTCCCGTCTGCTGCCCGTCCTCATCACCCTGCTGGCCCTGATGCCCGCCGTCGCCCTGGCGGCCCCGCCGGCCCCCGCGCCGCTGGTCGAGGGTGAGGATTACGTGGTGATCGAGAACGGCACGCCGTACGCCCCGCTCAACGGGAAGGTCGAAGTGGTGGAGGTGTTCGGCTACACCTGCGTGCACTGCGCCCATTTCGAGCCGACGCTCGCGGCCTGGAAGAAGACCCTGCCCAAGCACGTGCGCCTGACCCCGGTGCCGGCGGCCTTCGGGGGTTACTGGATCCCCTATGCCCGCGCCTTCTTCGCCGCCCGCCAGCTTGGCGTGCAGGAGCGCACGCACCAGGCCGTGTTCGACGCCCTGCACAAGACCGGTGCCCTGCCCATCCAGAACGCCTCCGCCGACGAGATCGCCACGTTCTACGCCAGCCAAGGCGTGGACCGCGCCAAGTTCAGCGCCGCGCTGCGGGGCGAACAGGTCGACCAGCAACTCGCCCGGGCGCGCGAATGGGCGGCGGCCGCCGGCGTCGAAGGCACGCCGAGCATCATCGTCAACGGCAAGTACCGCGTGATCGGCGGCCGCACCTACGGCGACATGCTGAAGATCGTCGACCGCCTGATCGCACGCGAGCGCCCCCGCAAGTGATGACGCCGTCATGGCAGCCCCACAGGGGCCCATGCAGAATGTGATGTCCCCGCCCTTCGTGGCCACCCCTTTTCCCGATACGTTGGAGTCCGCGCGATGAAATCCCGCCACGTCCTGATGTTGTCCCTGCTGCTGCCGGTGCTGGCGGCCTGCGGACCCAAGCCCTCCACCGACACGACGCCGACGGGCGAGGCCGCGACACCCGCGGCCCCCGCCGTCGAGACGGCGCCGGCCGCCGAAGCTGCGCCGGCGGCCGATGCGACCGCGACGCCGGCCGACCCTGCGACGGCAGCGACCGCCACGGCCGAAGGCGCGGCCGCCCCCAACACCAATCCGGTGGTTCCGCCCCAGGGCCCGCCCCCGGTGGCCGGCAAGGACTACGTCGAGATCCCGAATGGCCAGCCCTATGCGCCGCTCAACGGCCAGGTCGAAGTGGTCGAGGTGTTCGGCTACGTCTGCCCGGCCTGCGCGCGCTTCGCGCCCGACGTGGCGTCGTGGAAGAAGCGGCAGCCCGCCGACGTGCGCGTGAGCTACGTGCCCGTGGTCTTCGGTGACGTGTGGGCGCCTTACGGCAAGGCGTTCTATGCGGCGCAGGCCAAGGGCCTGGTGGACAAGACCCACGATGCCATGTTCGCCGCCATCCACCTGCAGCGCACGCTGCCGGGCGAAGGCAAGCCGCCGGCGGACCCGGCGCAGATCGCCCAGTGGTACGCCGGCTACGGCGTCGACGCGAAGGAATTCGCGTCGCTGATGAACAGCTTCGGCACCAACGCCCAGATCGCCCGCGGCATGCAGTTCGCCAGGAACAGCGGCGTCGAAGGCACGCCGACCATCGTGGTCAACGGCAAGTACCGCGTGACCGGCGGCCAGACGTACGCCGACGTGCTGCGCATCACCGACCACCTGGTCGCGATGGAGCGCGCCAAGCGCTGAGCCCGGCGGAAGCCCCCACTTCCATGACCGACACCGCTTCCTCCGCCGCGCGCCGGCTGCGCGTGCTGAGCGCCAACATCCAGGCAGGCTCGAGCACGCGCCGCTACAGCGACTACGTGACCCGCAGCTGGTCGCATGCGTTGCCGGCAGGCAACAAGCGCGGCAGCCTGGACCTGATCGCGCAGCTCGCCGGCGAGCACGACATCGTCGGCCTGCAGGAGGCGGACCCCGGCAGCCTGCGCTCGGGCTTCACCAACCAGACGCATTACCTGGCCGAGCGCGCCGGCTTCGACTACTGGACGCACCAGCCGAACCGCAACGTGGCGCGCGTGGCCGGCAGCGCCAATGGCCTGCTGAGCAAGCTCGAGCCGGTGGAAGTGAGCGACCACAGCCTGCCGGGCCGCATCAGCGGCCGCGGCGTGCTGGTGGCGCGCTTCGGCGAGGGCGACGAGGGCCTGACGGTCGCCGTCGCCCACCTGTCGCTCGGCGCCAATTCGCGGCGCTCGCAGCTGGCCTTCATCGGCGAGTTGTTGTCGGGCCATCCGCACGCCGTGCTGATGGGCGACTTCAACTGCATGCCCGACACCCCGGAAATGGAGCTGCTCTACAAGCGCACGCGCCTGCGTCCGCCGTCGGTGTGCGTGCCCACGTTCCCCAGCTGGCGCCCGCAACGCGCCATCGACCACATCCTGGTCAGCGACGGTCTCCGCGCCGACAACGCGCGCGCGATGCCTGCCGCCAATTCGGATCACCTGGCGCTGGCGATGGACATCGACGTGCCGGACGCCGCGCTGCGCTGAAGACGATCCGACCGGGCGAGGACGCCCCGCGCCTGGCGCGGGGCGCAAGTGGCGTCAGAAACGCAGGTTCGCCCGCACGTAGAAGAACCGACCACCCGGAATGTCGTAGGTGGACGCTTCGTAGCCGTTGAGCGAGCACGAGGTGCAGACCGGCGGATCTTCGTCGAACAGGTTGTTGACGCCAGCGGTCAGCTGCAGGCCCTTGAACCACGCGAATTCGTAGCCCAGCTGCAGATCGTGGTACGTCGTCGCCCCGAGCGTATTGGTGGTGCCGGTGGAACAGAACACGTCGGGCTCGGCGGCCAGGCAGGCCTCCTCCATCTCCGACAGGTGGCGGATACTCCACGCGGCGGTCCATTCGCCGCGCGTCCAGTCCAGCGTCGCGGTGGAGGTCCACTCCGGAATGGCCGAGTCGTTGACGACGAGGCCCGGCCCCTGCGGCTGCAGCTGGCCACCCGCACCGCGCGCCTCGTAACGGGTCACGAAGGTGTTCTGCCAGCTCAGCTTGAAGCGCCCGATGCGCGTTTCCGGCAGCGTCCAGAACACGTCGGCATCCCAGCCGTCGGTCTTGATCGAACCGAGGTTGATCAGGAAGTTCGCGAACGTCTCGATCTCACCGGAGGCCAGGCGGTTGATGCCGGTGCAGTACTGCGGATCCTGCGTGGTCGCGCACAGGTCGAGCTGGGTCTGCGCATCGATGGCCTGGACGGCGCCTTCGAGGTCGTGCCGGTAGTACGTGACCTCGATGTCGAACTTGTCCGACCACGCCACGTTTTCGCCGAACGACGGACTGAACACGAGGCCTGCGCTGAAGCTGCGCGCCGTCTCCGGCTTCAACGCCGGATTGCCGCCGGTCAGCACCGGGATCTGCGGATCGTTCTGGCGCGCGCCCACGGGGACGCCGGGGCACGCGACCGGCGCCACCGATCCGGCGGGCGCACCGGCGGGCACGAGGCAGGGGTCTTCCAGCAAGGCGTCGAACCGGCTCTGCGAGCCGTACAGTTCGCCGATCGACGGCGCGCGGAACCCTTCCGCGTAGGTCGCGCGCAGCAGCAGGTCTTCCGCCACCTGCCAGCGCAGGCCGTACTTCGGCGTGAACTCGCCACCGAAGGTGGAATAGTCCGAGTACCGCCCGGCCAGACTCAGGTCGAACTTGCCCGGCCCGTCCTGCTCTGCGTACAGCGGCACGTTCAATTCCAGGTAGGCCTCGTTGACGTCGTACTCGCCCGATGTCGGCAGCGACGGCACGCCGTTGTATTCGCCCGCGACGGTCTGGGGGTCGGGGTTGTAGCTGCCTTCGTACTTGCGGTACTCGTAGCCGGCCGCGAACTCGATATCGCCTGCCCAGCCGGGGAACAGCGCGCCGCTGAGGTTCGCGGTCACCTGCGTCAGCTTCTGCTCGCTGCGGTCGCGGAACAGCGGGCTGATGTAGGAAAGCATCGCCGGCGTGATGGTGTCGAAACCGAAGATGTCCAGGGGCGTGCAGCCGGCGGTCGCCGCGCAGACCGCCGGATCGCCCAGCGCGAGCGCGATGTTGCGCGCGTTGTAACTGCCGTGGTTGAGCTGCTCGGCCTCGTTCTTCCCCTGCGCGGCGTTGATGTCCCAGAAGAACTGCCGCTCGCCGCCGAACGAGCCCTCGAGACCCACGGCGACATAGCGCGTATCGACCTCCTGCTCGAAGATGCGCGGCCCGCCTTCGTACGGGCGGCGTCGGAAGCTGAGCAGATTGCCGCCGGTATTGCCGTCGAGGGCGAAACCGAACGGATTGAACGGATGGTTGGCGGGAATCACCACGTTGGCCGTGTAGGTGCTGCCCGCGCCCGGCCCCAGGTCGATCGGTTCCGGGGCTGCGCGGTTGGTGGACTCGCGCCGGTTGTACAGCGCCTTCGCATAGAAGTTCAGCTGCTCGTTGACGGCGAACCGGTACTGGCCGAATACGCCCACCCGCTCGGAGGGCGTGATCACCATGTTGAACGGCGCGTAGTTGTACGCCTCGGTGCCGAGGTCGAGGCAGTGGAAGCCGTCGGTACGCGGAACGCCCGAGGCGCAATCCGGCAGGTTGGGCGTGTACGTGGGATTGGTCTGCCCTGCGTTCGAAGTAAGCAGGTACTCCACGCCGTTCGGATCGCGGAACCGGAAGAAGCCGCCGGGAACGCGCGAGCTTCCTCCCTGGATGGGAATCGCCGAGATCGCCCGGTCGGCCGAACTCACTTCCTCCTGCTTGGTGTAGCTGAGGCTGAGGAACAGGTTGCTGCGGTCGTTGTCGAAGCCCCATGCCAGGTCCGCGCCGGACAGTTCGCCGTCGCCCTCGCCGTACTCGCCATAGTGCAGGGTGACCTGGCCACCGTCGAAGTTCCGCCGGGTGATGATGTTGACCACGCCTGCGATGGCGTCGGAGCCGTACAGCGACGAGGCGCCGTCTTCCAGCACCTCGATGCGGTCCACCAGCGCGAGCGGAATGGTGTTGAGGTCCACCGCCGCGCTGACGCCCGACGCCGAGGATTCGTTGACCCAGCGCATGCCGTCGACCAGCACCAGTACACGCTTCGGACCGAGGTTGCGCAGGTCCACCTGCGCGGAGCCCGCGCCCACGCCGTCGCCGTTGGGCGAGAAGCCGAAATTGCCGGACGAATTGAACTTGGTGTTGAGCGCGGAACCGGAGCCGGTGAGCTCCTGCAGGATGTCGCCGATGGAGGTGAGGCCGGTGCGTTCGATCTCCTCGCGCGACAGCGTCTGCACGGGTACCCGGCCCTCCATTTCGGCGCGCTTGATGCGGCTGCCGGTCACCGTCACGGTGTCGAGGGTCGTCGCGTCCTGAGCCAGGGCGACAGCAGGCAAGGCACACAGCATGGCAACGTGGATGGCCGAAGCCAGTCTTTGGCGGCGCGCTTTCATGGGCTTTCTCTCCGGGTAGGGGTCCCGCCTCACGGCCGATGCCTGAAGCGGCGTGCCTTCCCTTGTAGGTAATCGCCAACCACCTAACAACAGCAGAAAGTCACCGTTCCGAGAGAGGGTAATCTCCGTTTTGTTCGAGTGAATGCATTTACTCGCGAGTTTCTACACACGCTTATCACGATACTTAACGAGTAAATGGATGGACGCGCGCTTCCTCAGCCGCTGGCCAGGATCGCAATGCCCATGACGACCATGAAGGCGGCGAAGACGCGTTTGAGCGCGCTGCCACCGATCCGGTGCGCGAGCCGCGTACCCCAGGGCGCAGCCAGCACCGACGCGATCGCCACGCCGATGGCGGCCGGCAGGTAGATGTAGCCCACCGCATGCTCCGGCAAGGCGCCGGGCGGTGCGTGCATCGCGTAGCCCGCAGCACTCGCGATGCCGATCGCCACGCCGCACGCACTCGACGTACCCACGGCACGCACCGGCTGCACGCCGCGCGACACCAGCAGCGGCACGGTCATGCTGCCGCCGCCGATACCGACGACGGCCGACACTGCGCCGACCACCGATCCGGCGGCACTCATCCAGGGGCCGCGCGGCGCGGGCACGCCCCGGCCTTCCGGATGCGCCCGCCCGCCCAGGAGCATCTGCGCACCGGCGATGAAGCAGTAGCCCGCGACGATCCAGCGCAGCACCTTGTCGTCGAGGTGCACCGCCAGCCCGCTGCCCAGCCAGCCGCCGAGCAGCAGGCCCGGCACCATCCACGCCACGGTCGGCCACAACACGCTGCCGCGGCGGTGATGCGCATAGGCCGACGAGGTCGCGGTCAGCACGATGCTCGCCAGAGAACTGGCGAGCGCGGCATGCATCGCCGCGTCTTTCGGCACGCCGTGCAACGGCAGGATCCACGCCAGCGCGCCGACCAGCACCAGGCCGCCACCGATCCCCAGCAACCCAGCCAACACACCGGCCAGCACACCCAACAACGGGAACATCCACACGCCTTCCACTCGATCGCACTCCTCGCCGTGCCTGTCTACAGGGACGTTCAGCCGGCATCGGTATAGTCCCGGCATGGTCCGCATTTCCCAATTCATCGTACTCGCTGCGGCGCTCGGCACGGGCATGTCGCGCGACGCGCGCGCGCAGACGGCCGACCCCCAGCGCGCCCAGGTCATGGCCGCGCTGGAAGCCGCAGACGCCGGCCGTCTCGATCCCGCGCAGTCGGCCGCGCTCGTGCGCCATCCGTTGTACGGCTGGATCGAGTTCGCCACGCTGCGCCGCGACCCCGACCTGATCACCACGACGCAGGCGCAGGATTTCCTGCGGCGCTACGACGGGCAGGTGGTGGCCTCGCAGCTGCGTGCGCTGTGGTTGGCGGCGTTGGCGCGCCGCCAGGACTGGCCGACCTTCCTCGCGGCGTGGAAGCCCACCGAAAGCACCGCACTGCAGTGCGCCCATCTCACCGCGCGCCAGGCCACCGGCCGCACCGATGCGGCCTGGACGGAGCAGGCGCAGGCGCTGTGGCGCAAGGGTGCGAAATCGTTGCCCGACGGCTGCGATCCCGTGTTCGCCGTGCTGGCCGGCCAGGGCGGGCTTCCCCCCGCACTGAGGTGGGAGCGGATCGAAGCCGCGGCAGCAGAACGCCAGACCGGCGTGATGCGCAGCGCCGCGCGTGGCCTGCCCGCCGACGAAGCGGCGCTGGCCAACGACTATGCCGCCTTCATCGACGCCGTCCATACGCGCGCGCTCACCTGGCCGAAGACGGACCGCAGCCGTCGCATGGCCGCGCAGGGTCTGGCGAAACTCGCGCAGAACGACCCCGACGCCGCCGAGCGCCTGTTGCCGCAGTACGCCGACGCGCTGGGCCTGGGCGAAGCCGAACGCGGGCAGGTGCTGTACCAGGTCGCGCTGTGGACGGTGGCTTCGTACGGTCCCGACTCGGCGCGTCGCCTGGGCAACGTCCCGGAGTCCGCATACGACGAGCGCCTGCACGAGTGGCGCGTGCGCGAGGCGCTGTCGCGCGGCGACTGGCCTGCTGCCCTGGCTGCCCTGCGGAAGATGCCGGCCTCGCAACGCGAGGATTCGCGCTGGCGTTACTTCGAGGCGCGCATGGCGGAGAAGGCCGGCGATGGCGCCACTGCCCAACGCCTGTTCCGCGAGAACGCAGGCAGCCCGACATTCCACGGCTTTCTCGCCGCGGACCGCGTCAATCAGCCCTATGCGCTGTGCGCCTGGATACCGAACGATCCGGCGCCCGCGAAGCAGGCCATCGCCCGCGACCCCGCGATCGTGCGCGCGATGGCGTTGTGGCAACTCGATCGGCCGGGCTGGGCGACCGCGGAATGGAACGACGCGCTGTCGCGCTTCGACGACACCCAGCGGCGCATCGCGGTGGAGGTCGCCCGCGACAACGGCTGGTTCGACCGTGCGGTGTTCTCGCTGGGCAGCGTGCGTGGCGAGAGCCGGCCGGACGAACAGCGGCTGTACGAATTGCGGTTCCCGCTGCACCACGGCGACACCATCCGCCGCGAGGCGGCCAAGCATGCGATCGATCCGGCCTGGGTGGCCGCCGAGATCCGCGCGGAGAGCATCTTCAATCCCAAGGCCCGCTCCGGGGCCAATGCCATGGGCCTGATGCAGGTGCTGCCCGGCACCGGCGCGGGCGTGGCCAAGCGGCTGGGCATTCCCTATGCGGGCGCGTCGAGCCTGTACGACTCGGACACCAACATCGCCATCGGCACCGCCTACCTGCGCGAGATGGAAGACAAGTACGGCGTGCCCTATGTCGCCATCGCCGCGTACAACGCCGGGCCCGCGCCGACCGCCCGCTGGCAGGCGCAGCGCCCGGGTTTCGATCCCGACATCTGGATCGAGACCATCAGCTACAAGGAGACGCGCGAGTATGTCGCGCGCGTGCTGGCTTTCAGTGTGATCTACGACTGGCGCCTCAATGGCACTGCGCTGCCGGTGACCGATCGGATGATGGGCCGCGTGCAGGCGAAGCGGAAAGCGTTCGCCTGCCCGACCGCACAGATGCCGAAGAGCTGACAGCGGCCGGCGCCGCTATCATGGCGGCATGAAGACCTATCTCGTCGGCGGCGCGATACGCGACCGGTTGCTGGGCCTGCCGCCCGGCGACCGCGACTGGGTCGTCGTGGGCGCGACCCAGGCGGAGATGGAGGCACAGGGGTTCAAGGCGGTGGGCCGCGACTTCCCGGTCTTCCTGCACCCCGACACCGGCGAGGAACATGCGCTCGCGCGCACCGAACGCAAGAGCGGACGCGGCTACCGTGGTTTCGTCGTCGATGCCGATCCTTCGGTGACGCTCGAAGAGGACCTGCAGCGACGCGACTTCACCGTCAATGCGATCGCCCAGGCCGATGACGGCGTGCTCGTCGACCCGTACGGCGGTGCGCGCGACATCGAGGCCCGTGTGCTGCGCCACGTGGGCCCGGCGTTCGTCGAAGATCCGCTGCGCGTGCTGCGCGCAGCCCGCTTCATGGCGCGCTTCGCCTCCCTGGGCTTCACCGTCGCACCGGAGACGATGGCGTTGATGCGCACTATGGTCGACAGCGGCGAGCTCGACGCCCTGGTGCCCGAGCGCGTCTGGCAGGAGCTGCGCCGCGCGCTGGCGTCCGCGCAGCCCTCGGCCTTCCTGTCCACCCTGCACGACTGCGGCGCACTGGCGGTGGTCCTGCCTGAAGTGGAAGCGCTGTATGGCGTGCCGCAACGTGCGGAGTACCACCCCGAGATCGACACCGGTGTGCACCAGCAGATGGTCAGCGACATGGCCGCGCGCCTTGCGCCCGGTGACGCGTTGATCGGTTTCGCTGCGCTCGTGCACGACCTGGGCAAGGCGCTGACCCCGGCCGACGTGCTGCCCAAACATATCGGCCATGAACATGCCGGCGTGAAACCGGTGATGGCCCTGTGCGAGCGGTTGAAGGTGCCGGTGGACCACCGCGACCTGGCGGTCATGGCCTGCCGTGAGCACCTCAACGTGCACCGGCTCGACGAACTGCGCGATGCCACGGTGGTGGAACTGCTGACCCGCTGCGATGCCTTCCGTCGTCCCGAGCGCATTCCGTGGCTGGCCACGGTCTGCGAGGCGGACAAGCGCGGCCGCGGCGGCAACGAGGACGCCGACTACCCGCAGGGGCGCTCGCTGGTGCGGTTGCATGCCGCTGCATTGCAGGTCGGTGCGCGCGACGTGGTGCGCGACGGAATGAGCGGCCCCGAGATCGGCGACGCCCTGCGCGAAGCCCGCGTGCGCGCCGTGCATGAGGCACGCCGGACCGGCTGACCGGCGACGATTCGCATTTACCGGACAGGGGTGAGAGGATCGCCGGCACGCGGAGGGGGCCGCGCGCACGCCACACCCACCGCGAGGACCCGACATGGAACGCACGCGCACGAACGCCGTCCTGCCCGTCTGCCTGGCATTCGCCAGTCTCTGGAGCCTGGACGCCCTGGCCGACGACACCCTCACCTGCGAGAGCCGCAACGACCGCTACCAGACCTGTCCGATCTCCCGGGCCGGCTACGTGACGCTGGAACGCCAGCTGTCGAGCACGTCGTGCCGGCAGGGACGCACCTGGGACTACAACCGCCGCGAGATCTGGGTGGACGACGGATGCCGCGCGACGTTCCGCGTGCACACCGGTTCGTCCGGCCACGACGACGACGACCACGATGCGAAGGTGGCGGCCGGCGTGCTGATCGGTGCGGCCATCCTCGGAGCCATCGCCCACAACGCGAACAAGAAGGACGACAAGTACGACGACACGCGTTACCAGGGCGCCCGGCACAGCTCTTATGTGCCCTCGTGGATGGTGGGTACCTTCGAGGGCTACAACACGGTCTACGACCGCGACGTCACCCTGACCATTGCCGATGACGGCCGCGCGACGGCACGTACCCGGGACCAGACCATCAACGGCTGGATCAACGACGGCCGCCTCAATGTCGGCGACACCGTCTTCGACATCGACCAGTCCCGCGAGGGACTGGTCACCTCGCAGGTCGGCGACCGCCAGAACGAGGTGCGTTACCGGCGGGTGCGCTGAGCGCCACGGCGCGGGCGGGTGCGATGCACCTGCCCGCCCACGTCACGGCACCGGACGGCAGCTCATCCTGTTGCCGAAGAAATCCACGCTCGCCTCGCCCTGGTGTTCCCAGTATTCGATTCCTGCGCGGCCGTACTTGGCGCCGCTTGCGGCAGGTTGCGGGAACACGATGGCCTGGTCGTTGCCCCACGTCATGACGGCCGCCTGCGGGTCGATGTCGTTGTAGTACGTCATCGTGAACGGCTGGGCATTGTCGCTGCAGCGGTACTCGACCGCTGTCGGCATGATCGTGCCGGGTGCCTGGATCGCCAGTTCGACCAGGCGTGTCCGGTAGGCGTCGAGCACGCACCGCCGCGCGCCGTCGCCCTCCTTCCAGCATGCGTCGCGTCCCTTCGCCCAGCCCCGCTCGACCGCAGAGTCCTTCTTCTCCGCCTCGGCATAGCGCTACGCGAGCTGGCGGTCCAGCGCGGCGAGCTCGGCGTCGCCGCAGACCAGTTTCTCCGCCTCCGATGCGGCCTTCGCGCAATCGAACGACGGCGGCACCGGGGCGGGCGTCTTCATGGTGGCGACCGGCGTCTCCACCGGCGCGGCTGGCGCGTCCGTCGGCGCGGCCACGGGCGGCGCGGGTGCCGTGCAGGCGCCCAGCAGCAGGAAGGTCGAGCACAGCAGCAGCGGTTTCATGGAACTCTCCGGCGGAACGCTGGCGCCACGCTAGCGCGGGGCGCGTAGGGCGGCGTCAACGCGAGAGGCGCAGCCGACTGATGGTGCCTCGACCGGGCGCGGATTGGATCGACAGCGTCCAGCCCAGGTGCTCGCACAGGCGGGCCAGCAGCTCCAGGCCGATGCCACCGCCGTCGCGGCTGCCGCCACGCGCCATCTGCGCATAGATGCGGCTGATGTCTTCCGGCGTCATGCCGTGGCCCGGATCCTCCAGCGTGACCGTGGCGTCGGCATCGAGGCGCACATGGATCTCGCCGCGGTCGCTGTTCTCGATCGCATTGCGCAGCAGGTTGCCGATCGCGGCCTGCACGATGTGCAGCGGCGCCGCCACGCTGCACGGCACCAGCGCGTCGACCACCACGGCCAGGTCCTTGCCCTGCATCAGATGCTGGTGGTCTTCGATGATGTCGGGCAGCAGTTCGTGAAGCAGGACCACCTCGTTGCTCCGCGACAGCCGTGCGGGATCTTTGGCCAGCGTCAGCAGCAACGCGATCAGGCGCTCGACGTCGCGCGCCGTGCGGTGGATTCGCTGCACCTGCTGGCGCGCGGGCGCCGGCAGGTCGGGCTGCTCCAGGGCCAGTTCGCCGGCGCCGGCGATGATGGCGATGGGCGTGCGCAACTCGTGGCTGGCGGTATCGATGAAGACGCGTTCGCGCTCGATGAACGCATCCTGGCGCCGCAGGTAGTCGTTCAGCGCGTTGGTGATGACATGCAGCTCGGAACTGGCGTCCTGCGTCACGACCACGCGCTGCCCGGTGTGATGGGGAGACAGTGCGGCGATGTCGCCGGCCAGATCGGACAAGGGTCGCAGCGCGTTCCGCACGCCCCGGGCGACCAGTATTCCGATGATCACCAGGACGACGAGCGCCAGACCGAGCGACCCGATGATCAGCGCGTCCTCGATGGTCTCGATGCCGGTGATGTCGCGCACGACGAAGTAGTCCACGGCGCCCACGCGCTGGACCAGCACCACGTTCTCGCGCCCGCCGAACCAGAAATCATCGTGTACGCCCTGCGGCAACATCGACAGGCCGGGCGGCGGCGGACGGCCCGGCACGTAGTACAGCCGCACCGCGTCGGTGTCCTGCCATCCGGCGCGCGGATCGTCGGCCTGCCGCTTCACGTGCTGGGCGATCTCGCGTTCCAGCAGCGACTTCCAGACCCTGTCTTCGAGAAAGTCGTCCGCGAACACCAGAAGGATGATGGCGGCCAGCAACACGGCGTAGCCACCCAGCAAGCGCCTGATCTGCGAGTGCAGGCTACGACGCTTTTCCATCTTCGTCCTCCCGATGCGGCACCGCCAACCGGTAGCCGGTGCGTGGCAGCGTGTGGATCAGCTTCACCGGGAAAGGCCCGTCCACACTGCGCCGCAGTTCGTAGATGTGGGAGCGCAGCATGTCGCCATCCGGCGGATGGTCGCCCCACAGCGCATGTTCCAGCTGCTGCCGGGTGACGGCGGCGGGGCTGGCCTGCATCAGGGCCTCCAGCAATTTGCGGCACGCCGGATACAGGTGCAGCGGCTGGCCGGCGCGGGTGGCCTCGAGCGTGGCGAGGTCGAGCCTGAGGTCGTGCACTTCCAGCATCTTGCGGCGCTGCCGGCCCTGCACGCGCGCCATCAGCGCTTCCAGCCGCACCTCCAGCTCCGGTAGCGCGAAGGGCTTGGTCAGGTAGTCGTCGGCGCCGGCGCGGAAACCGGCGATCTTGTCGGGCAGTTCGTCGCGCGCGGTCAGCATGATCACCGGCACGTCGGAGGCATGCTCCTCGCGCAGGCGGCGGAGCACCTCCGGCCCTTCCAGCCGCGGCAGCATCCAGTCGAGCACGATGGCATCGTAGACCTGGGTACTGGCCAGGTGCAGGCCGGTGATGCCGTCCGGCGCTGCATCGAGCGTGTGGCCGCGCGCCTCGAAGTAGTCGAAGAGGTTCGCCACCAGGCTCCGGTTGTCTTCGATGACCAGCAGCCGCATCAGCAGGGACTCGTGCAGGCGGGAAAGGGCCGGCAGCATCGCAGGCCGGATGTCGAAGCGCCGTCGGAGTTCCGACGATTCTCTTACGCCCCATGATCCACCATCATGCGTCCCGCTGCAGGCCACCGCGACCGCCGATGACCCCGATGCACCTCCGCAACGCGCCCCGTTGGCAGACCCCGCTGCTGCTCCTGCTGATGGTCTGGGCGTTGCTGGCCGGCCTGGGCCTGCGCGAGCCGATGCCGGCCGACGAGCCGCGCTTCGTGCTGGCGGCGCGCACGATGATCGAGACGGGGCAATGGCTGTTCCCGCACCGGGGCATCGAGCTGTATGCGGAAAAGCCGCCGGTCTTCATGTGGTTGCAGGCGGCGAGCTACGGGGTGGTGCGCAGCTGGCAGGTCGCGTTCCTGCTGCCGTCGCTGTTGGCCGCGCTGCTGACGTTGTGGCTGACCGGCGACCTGGCGCGCCGGCTGTGGGGGCGGCGCGCCGCGCCGTACGCGGTGTTCGGGCTGTTCGTCTGCCTGCAGTTCGCGTTGCAGGCCAAACGCGCGCAGATCGACATGGTGCTGGTCGGCATGACCACACTGTCGCTGTGGGCCCTGCTGCGCTATCTGCTGGAGAAGCCCAGTCCGTGGCTGCTCGCCCTGGGCACCTTCGCCGCCGGCCTGGGCACGGTGACGAAGGGCGTGGGTTTCCTTCCGCTGCTGGTCTTCGTGCCCTGGCTGTGGGTGCGGCTGAAGTCGCGGCAGGCGCTGCCGCCCCATCGCGGCCTGCATGCGCTGGCCGGCGTGGCCGGATTCATCGCCGGCGCGGGCGTGTGGCTGGTGCCGATGCTGTCGGTCGCACTGACCTCGGCCGACCCCGCGCTGCACACCTACGCACGCGAGATGCTGTTCAAGCAGACCGGCACCCGCTACGCCAATGCGTGGCACCACGTGAAGCCGGCCTGGTACTACCTGCAGACGATGCTGACGCTGTGGCTGCCCGGCGTGCTGCTGGCGCCGTGGCTGCTGCCGGCGTGGTGGCGACGGCTGAAGCGCGTGGATGCGCGCCATGCGCTGCTGCTGGGATGGGCACTGCTGGTGGTGGTGTTCTTCAGCGCGAGCCCCGGCAAGCGCGAGGTCTACATCTTCCCGATGCTGCCGGCATTGGCAGTGGCCGCCGCACCGTTGCTGCCCGCCCTGCTGCAGCGCCGTGCCGTGCGCGCGACGCTGTGGAGCTACATGGCCGTACTGGTCGTCGCGGCCGGCGCGCTCGGCACATGGCTGCTGGCCGCGCCGCCGGCGCGCCTGCAGTCGTTGGTCGAAGGCCGTGGCATGGACCTGGACACCGTGGCCCAGCTCGGACGCTGGTTCGTCGCGTTCGCCGCGGTCGCCCTGGTGGCGATGCTGGCGGTGGCCCGCGCCTCGCGGCATCGGGTCGTCGTCGCGCTGGTGACGGTCACCGCTGCGCTGTGGACGGCGTACGGCATGGGCTTCATGCCGGCTTTGAGCCCCGACAGTTCCGCGAAGGCGTTGATGCAGCGCGTGGGCCAGCGGATCGGGCCCGACGCCGAACTGGCCATGTTGGGCTGGCGCGAACAGCACCTGCTGCAGGCAGATCGCCCGGTCACCGACTTCGGCTTCAAGCAATCCTGGGTGGACCAGTGGCAGCACGCGCATGCGTGGCTGCTGGAAGCGCCCGAGCGACGCTGGCTGTTCCTGCGCAAGGAGGCCATCGGCCCCTGCCTCGATCCGGCGAAGGTGACCGACATCGGCGCATCGAACCGACGCGAATGGATCCTCGCGCCCGGCGCGGCCTGGATCGACGGTTGCGAGGTGCCCGCGAACTGGAACGCGGACGTCAGCGAAGACTGAACCCCGAACAACAGGAATGGCGCGCGTGACTCGCTCGCGCGCCAATTAACGGACTTCCGACGGGAGTCCGACCGCGCTACGACATGGCGACCACGAGCATGCGCGGACCCTCTTCCCGCGCCCGTCCTGCATGTCGGCTTCCTCGTCCCTGTTCCTTCCGTTTGCCCGCAGCGGAACCTCGCGGCGGTTCGTTGCCTCGATGCCATGGCTGGTGCTCGCGTGGTGGTGCGCGCGTCAGGTCGACCTGCACTGGGCTTCCTGGCTGTTCCACTGGGAAGGCGGTGCGTGGGCGCTCAAGCGCAGCGTCGTGCTGGAAACCCTGCTGCACCGGGGTGGACGACAACTGAGCCAACTCGCATGGACGGGGCTGCTCGTGGCCACGCTGTCGCGATGGCGCTCGCCCGCCGCCACGTGGACTCGGCCGGCCGCGCGCCTGTTGCTGGCGGTCTTCGCGTCCATCGCGTGCGTGGCGGCACTGAAGTCGCTGACGCACATGGATTGCCCATGGGACCTCGCGGGCCTGGGCGGGCAGCGACCCTATGTGGGGCTGTTCGAGGCGCGCCCGGCGTCGCTGGGGCCCGCGGCCTGCTTCCCGGCCGCGCATGCCGCAGGCGGCTACGCCTGGGTGGCGCTGTACTTCTTCTTCCTGCGCGTGGCGCCGCGCTGTCGCCTTGCCGGCCTGGGCATCGGCCTGCTCGCGGGTCTCGTCTTCGGTCTCGCGCAACAACTGCGCGGCGCGCATTTCCTCTCGCACGACGTCGCCAGCCTCACCATGTGCTGGGGGGTCGCCTGCGCGGTCGACGCGCTCTTCGGGGAACGCGGGGTGCGGGGAGGGGAGTCCCAGGCATGAACACCACCACGCTGCAAGAGACTCCGCTCTCGCGCTTCTGGCAACGCATACGCCCGATCGTGCTGGCGAGACCCCTGGTTGGTATCGAGTCCCTGATCCTCGGCGCCTGCCTGTATTTCAGCCTGTTCGCCAACGCCGTGTTCTGGCGTGCGGCCGTACCGCAGCCCCTGGCGCAGGGGACATGGGCGCTCTCGCTGTTCCTGCTCGTGACCGCCGTGCATGGCGTGTGGCTGTCGGTGCTGGTGTGGCGCCGCACGGCGCGCGTCGTCCTTTCGCTGCTCGTGGTCACGGCCGCGCTTGCCGGCCACTACATGGCGGCATACGGCATCTACATCGACGCCGACATGGTGCGCAACGTGCTGCACACCGACTGGCGCGAGGCCAGCGAGCTCGCCGGCGGCGACGTGCTGCTGTCGTTGCTCGCGGCGCTGCCCGCCTTGTTCGTGATCTGGCGCGTGCGCCTGCGCGAACGCACGTGGGCACGCACGCTGGGCCTGCGCGTCGCCCTGCTCGCCGGTATGGTCGCCATCGCACTGGCCGGCGTGCTGCCGGTCACCCAACCGCTCACCGCGTTCCTGCGCAACCAGCGCGAAGTCCGCTACCTGGTCACGCCCGCCAACGTGCTGGTGTCACTGGCGAAGGTGGTCAGCGAGGAGCCTCCCGGTCGCACCCGTGTGCAGCTGCCGATCGGCGAGGACGCCGTGCGGGCGCCCGGCGCCGGCATGCGCAAGCCGCGCCTGCTGGTGCTGGTGGTGGGCGAAACCGCCCGCGCCGCGAACTGGGGCCTCAACGGCTATGCGCGGCAGACGACGCCGGAACTGGCCCGCCGCGGCGTGTTGAACTTCCCGCATGTCACCGCCTGCGGCAGCAGTACCGAAGTCTCGCTGCCGTGCATGTTCTCGCCCTACGGACGCGCGCACTACGACGAACGGGCGATCCGCGGCCACCAGTCGGTGCTGCACGTGCTGCAGCGTGCCGGCGTGGCCACGCTGTGGCGCGACAACCAGGCCGGCTGCAAGGGCGTCTGCGCGGGCCTGCCGGTAGAGGACCTGCATGCGCGCCTCGATCCCGGTCTGTGCAACGGCACGCGCTGCCATGACGGCATCCTGCTGCAGGGCCTGGCAGACGCCGCACGCCGACGGGCGGGCGACCAGGTGATCGTCCTCCACATGCTGGGCAACCACGGGCCCACTTATTCCGAACGCTATCCCCCGGCCTTCCAGCGCTTCACGCCGGTATGCGAAACCTCGGATCTCGGCCGCTGCACCCGCGAACAGATCGTCAACGCCTACGACAACGCGCTCGGCTACACGGACCACGTGCTGGCCGGCGCGATCGACGAACTCGCCCGCCTGCCGGGCTACGACACCGCGCTGCTCTACGTGTCGGACCACGGCGAATCGCTGGGCGAGAAGGGCCTCTACCTGCACGGCATGCCCTATTCGATCGCGCCACGCGAACAGGTGGAGGTCCCGATGGTGGCCTGGTTCTCCGAGGGCTGGCGTGCATCGGCCGGGCTCGAGGCCGGCTGCCTGCGCCGGGTGGCCGCCGCACCGCACAGCCACGACGACCTCTTCCATACCCTGCTGGGGCTGACTGACGTGCGCACGGCCCTGTACCGGCCGGACCACGACATTTTCCTGACCTGTCGGCCCGGACAATAATCCCCTGCTTCCGCGAGGTCCGCCATGACGGCTCTTTCCATCGTGATCCCGGTGTTCAACGAGCGAGGCAACATCGGCCCGCTCGTGCACGAAGTCGTGCGCCACCTGCGGGGCCGCGTGCCGTTCGACATCGTGTGCGTCGACGACCAGTCCGAGGACGACACCCGCGACGTGCTCACCGAACTCAAGGCCGAGGTGCCCGAGCTGCGGGTGCTGGTGCACCATCGCCGCAGCGGGCAGAGCAAGGCGATCCGAACGGGGGTGAAGCACGCGCTCTCGCCCTGGATCGCCACGCTCGACGGCGACGGCCAGAACGATCCGGCGGACATCCCGAAGCTGCTCGACGCGCGCGACGCGGGCGATGCGCAGACCCGGCTGTACGCCGGTTGGCGGATGGATCGCAAGGACCCGGCGAGCAAACGTTGGGCATCGCGCTGGGCGAACCGGATCCGGCAGCGCCTGCTGCGCGACGATACGCCGGATACCGGCTGCGGCATCAAGCTGTTCGAACGCGCGGCCTTCCTCGACCTGCCCTACTTCGACCACATGCACCGCTACCTGCCGGCGCTGATGCAGCGCGCAGGCTGGAAGACGGTCAGCGTGCCGGTGTCGCACCGCGCGCGCGGCTCGGGCCAGTCCAAGTACACGAACCTGGAACGCGCGCTCGCCGGCATCCGCGACCTGATGGGCGTGTCGTGGCTGATCCAGCGCAGCCATGTCACCCCCGTCAGCGAAATCGGCGCGGGGCGCAAACCGTGAGCGTGATGAACCAGGAAATCGTCTGGCTGGGATGGACCGGCCTGCACATGACGCCGTGGAAGCTGATCGGCCTCACCGGCGCAGCGATGTTCGGCGGCCGCTGGCTGGTGCAGTTCGTCGCCTCGCGGCGCGCACGCCGGCCGGTGATCCCGCGCCTGTTCTGGTACATGAGCCTGGTCGGCAGCCTGATGGCGCTGAGCTACTTCCTGTTCTCGTCCAAGCAGGATGCCGTGGGCGTGCTGCAGAACCTGCTGCCGGCATTCACCGCGGCCTACAGCCTCTACCTCGACATCCGCCACGGACGCGAGCAGCGCGCCGCGGAAGACGCCCCCTGATCAGCTCCGGTTGGGCGTCAGCTTCAACAGTCGCCCGCCACTGCCGTCCTCGAGCAGCCACAGCGCGCCGTCAGGCCCCTGCTCGACCTCGCGGATGCGCTTTCCCATCGGATAACGCCGCGCTTCGCGCGCCTGCGTGCCGGTGAACTCGATCTCGATCAGCGCCTGCGACGCCAGACCGCCGATGAAGCCCTTGCCCCGGTACCACGGGAACAGATTGCCCGAGTAGATGACGAAGCCCGCCGGTGCGATCACCGGGTTCCACGAGGCTTCGGGCGCATTGAATTCCGGGCGCGTGGGATGGTCGGGGATCGGCGTGCCGTCGTAGTGGTCGCCGTTGGAGACGATCGGCCAGCCGTAGTTCGTGCCGCGCTCGATCAGATTGAGCTCATCGCCTCCCGCCGGCCCCATCTCGTGCGTCCACAGCCGCCCTGCGTTGTCGAACGCGATGCCCAGCAGGTTGCGGTGGCCGAGCGTCCACACTTGTGCGGCGATGCCGCCCTGCGCGGCAAAGGGATTGTCCGGCGGCACGCTGCCGTCGTCGTTGAGGCGGATCAGCTTGCCGAGCGTGGACTGCAGGTCCTGCGCCGGGGTCATCGCCTGGCGGTCGCTGGACGTGATCCACAGCTTGCCGTCCGCGCCGAACGCGAGGCGGTGGCCGTAGTGCGCGTCCCCGTTGACCTTCGGCGTCTGTCGCCAGATCACCTGCAGATTGGACAGGCTGCCCCCGTTGCCGCTCGCGTCCAGCGTCAGCGTCGCACGCGCCACCGCGGCACCGCGCGTACTGCCGGTCCCGGCTTCCGCGTAGCTGAGGTAGACCCAGCGGTTGTCCGCGAAACGCGGATGCAGGAGCACGTCGCCGAAACCGCCCTGGCCCCCGTACGCGACCGTCGGCGCGCCGGTGATCTGGCCGACCTGGCCGTTCGCCACGTTGGCCAGTCGCAAGACGCCTCTCTTCTCCGTGACCAGCAGGCGACCGTCCGGCAGGAAGGTCATCGCCCACGGCTCGTTGAACGTGGCCACCGGCGTGCTGGTGAACGGCGGATCCGGCACCGCGCGCGGCGGCGACATGCCCCCCGCGATGCGTTCCACGCCCGGCAACGGCGCCGGGGGCTCGCCGCGGGGCGCCGCCATCAGGCCCGCGGTGGCCGTCGCACGCGGTGCGGACGCGAGCACGACCCGCGCCCCGTTCTCGTCGACCGTCGCGCGTTGGCACGACGCCATGCAGACCACACAGACCAGCAGCAACGGCAGCTTCATGCGGGGGCTCCGGCGGGGGTGACGTCGTTGTACGCCGGGCAGGCGAAGAAAAGCGTGATGGCCGCCGGGCCTTCAGACCTTCAGATACCAGCCCCGCCGATCCATCGCCCACACGACCCACCACCACACCCCGACGAACGCGAGGGCGAAGGCCAGCGAAGGCAGATAGGGCCCGACCTGGGGCGTCATCCAGTCGGCGAAGCCTTTCCGGTACAGCGGCTCCATCCAGCCCAGCCCCAGCAGCAGGTAGGTCATGACGGCAGCGCCAACATAGGCCGCGATGGCGTTCGCCCCGAAGCGACGCCCCACCGCCGGCCATCCGCGCCGTTCCACGGCGGCATGGGCGAGCGCCAGCGCGAGCAGGGCGCAGCCCGCCGTGAACAGCACATAGGACGAGGTCCACAACGCCTTGTTCAACGGAAACACCATCGCCCAGGCCAGGCCCGCGACGAGCGCGGCAGCGCCGGCCATCACCATCCGTCGCAGCGCATCGGCGCGCAGCCATGCCCCCGCGCGTACGCCAAGCAGCGTGGTGGCGAGGGCGGGCAGCGTGCTGAGCAGGCCCTCGGGATCCTGTCCGCGCCCGAGCGTCGCGTCCCACTGGTACAGCCACGGTGCGAACAGCGCGGTATCCACCCGCGCCGGCAGGTGCGTGTACGCGGCATACCCGAACGGCGCGAGCAATGCCCAGTAGCCGAGCAGGATCGCCGCGATCAGCGCCCACTGCAGGCGGGGCGTCACGTACAGCGCGATCAGGCCCGCGCATGCGAAACACAGTCCGATCCGCTGCAGCACGCCCCACGGCCGGAAGTACGGACGGTCCAGCATCAGGTAAGCGAACAAATGCAGCGCCAGACCCAGGGCGATGATCTTCGCCGCGCGCCACAGCAGCGCGCGCACCAGCCGATCCCGCGGCGCCCCGGCCTCGGCACGGGACACGATGCCCAGCGAAATCGACACACCGACGATGAAGAGGAAGAACGGGAACACCAGGTCGGTCGGCGTGATGCCATGCCATTCCGCATGCAGCAGCGGCGCGTAGACATGCGACCAGTCGCCCGGCGTATTGACCAGCAGCATCGCTGCCACCGTCAGGCCACGCAGCGCGTCGACAGACGCGAACCGGGCCGGGCGGGCGCTCATGCGCGTGCGATCACGCGCCGCCGATCCAGGTGCCGACGACCTGCAGGTCGCCATCCAGCGCCACCAGGTCGGCCTGGTAACCGGGCGCGATGCGACCGTGCGTATCGGCCAGGCCGAGGAACTCCGCGGGATAGGTGGACGCCATGCGCGCGGCTTCCTCCAGCGGCAGGCCGAGCAGGTGCACGCTGTTGCGGACGGCAGTCGCCATGTCCAACGCCGAACCGGCCAGGGCGCCGGCCGCATTGCGGACCACCCCGTCGACGGCGGTGATGGTTTCGCCATAGAGATCGAATGACGGATCGCCCGAACCCACCATCGGCATCGCATCGGTCACCAGGAACACCTTGCCGCGCGGCTTGGCCGCCAGCGCCACGCGCAGGCTGGCCGGATGCACGTGCACGCCGTCGACGATCACGCCGCACCAGCAGCCCTCGTCCTCCAGCGCGGCGCCCACCGCGCCGGGCTCGCGTCCCTGCAGCGGCGACATCGCGTTGTAGAGATGGGTGAAGCCGGAGACGCCCGCGTCGATGCCCGCGCGGATCTCGTCGTAACTGCCGGCGGTGTGGCCGGCGACGACGATCGCGCCGCGCGCGACCATCGTGCGGATGGTGTCGGTCGACACCTGTTCCGGGGCCAGCGTCAGCAGGGTCACGCCGTTGTCGAGCGAGGTCGCCATCGCGACTTCGTCCGCGCCCGGCACGCGGAACTTGGCCGCGTCGTGCGTACCCTTGCGCGCCGGCGCGATATACGGACCTTCCAGATGGATGCCCAGCACGCCCGGCACACCCTGTGCGATGGCCTCGCGGGTGGCCGCGATCGCGCGCCCCATCACCTCGGCGTCGTCGCTGATCAGCGTCGGCAGCAGGCCGGTGGTGCCGAAGCGCCGGTGCGCCTGCGCGATCGTACGGATCGCGTCCACGGTGGTGTCGTTGTTGAACAACGCACCGCCGCCGCCGTTGACCTGCGCATCGATGAAGCCCGGCAGCAGCGTCGCACCGCGAAGGTCGTGCCGCACTGCGTCCAGAGGGATGGCGTCGTCGGCGACGAGATCGGCGATGCGGCCGTCCTGCATCAACACCGCCAGGCCTTCGACGAAGCCGTCCGGCGTCAGCACGCGGGCGTTGCAGAGGGCGGTGGCGGCATGCATCGCGTTCATACGGTCTCGGTGACCTTGTTGAGGTGCGGCGGCACGTCGGGATTGTGGCCGCGCCGCAGCGCCAGCGCATTGATGGCGCGATAGAAGCTCTGGATCGTCAGCAGCGGCGCGCAGGCCGGATGCGGCGCCTCGGCCAGCGGCAAATCGCCCTGGTGCGAAGCCACCCAGACCTGGGCGCCGCGGCCGCGGAATTCCTGCGCCAACGCCAGCGTGCCGGCTTCGGTTTCGTCCGGCTGGGCGAAGCACAGCACCGGGAAGCCGGGGCCGACCAGCGCCATCGGCCCGTGCTTCACTTCCGCCGAGCTGTAGGCCTCGGCATGCAGGCCGCAGGTTTCCTTGAACTTCAGCGCGGCTTCCTGCGCGGCGGCGAGGCCCAGGCCCCGTCCCAGCACGAACAGGTTGTGCGCACCCACCAGCCCGTCGGCCAGTGGCGACCAGTCGGCCTGCCACGCACGCCGCAGCGCCTCCGGCAACGCCTCCGTCGCCGCATGCAACGGCGCTTCGTCCTTCCAGTAGGCGGCGAGTTGCAGGATCGCGGCGAGCGAGCCCAGGTAGCTCTTCGTCGCCGCCACGCTGCGCTCGGGGCCGGCGCGCAGCGGCAGCACGGTATCGGCCAGCTGCGCCAGCGGCGAATCCTCGACATTCACCAGCGCGACCACGCGCGCGCCGGCCTCCTTGGCCGCACTCGCGTTGCGCAGCAGATCCGGGCTCTTGCCCGACTGCGAGATCACCACGTACAGCGCGTCGGCCAGCCGCTGCTTCACTTCGTACACCGAACCCACCGACGGCGATGCGGAGGCGGTGACGACGCCGAGTTGGGTTTCGAACAGGTACTTCGCGTAGGTGGCCGCATGGTCCGAGCTGCCGCGCGCGCAGGTCACCACGAAAGGCGGCGGATGGCGCCGCAGGTCCTCCGCAAGCGCTTTCACCGTGGCGGCGTTGCGCGCGTACTGGTCGGTGATGATGTCGGCGGTCTGGGCCGCCTCCTGGTGCATCAGGGTGTCGGCGGGAGCGGGCAGCGGCGTGTCGGTCATGGCGAAAGGGGTTCGGGTCGGTCTGCGCGCGGACGGACCGGCGCCGTGGAGCCGCGCACCACCAGCTGCGGCACGAAGCCCTGGTTGTGCACGGCGGTGGGATGGTCGTCGTAGGCGTCCTGGCGCAGGCCGGCGATCAGCAGGCGCGCGGCCTGCTTGGCGATGTCCTGCGTGGCCTGCTTGGCCGTGGTCAGCGGCGGCCACGACTGCTTGGAGAACGGACTGTCTTCGAAACCGGCGATGGACAGGTCGTAGGGCACGTTCATGCCGGCGGACTTGGCCGCGGCCAGGACGCCGGCGGCGATTTCGTCGTTGGAACCGAAGATCGCGGTCGGCGGCTCGCGCAACGCGAGCAGGCGGCGCGCGCCACGGAAGCCGTCGTCGAAGGTGTAGTCGCCGGGCACCACCAGATGCTTGTCGAGGGTGATGCCGTAATCCTTCAACGCCTTTTCGTAGCCGGCGTAGCGCTCGGTGCTGGACCGGTGCGCCAGCCCGCCCCAGAGGAAACCGATGCGCTGGTGGCCGAGCTGGATCAGGTGCTCGGTGATCTCGTACGCGGCGTCGCGGTCGTCGACATAGACGCAGGGCAAGCCGTCTTCCGGATCTTCGGTGGCGGCGATGATGCGCACCAGCTTCACGCCGCGCGCGGCGAGTGCGGTGACCAGGTCGGCGCGTTCGGACATCGGCGCGGTCAGCACCAGTCCGGCCAGGCGCGAGCGCTGGACGAATTCGACCAGCTCCTCCGCCAGCAACGGCGAGGTGGAATCCACGGGGTGGATCTGCAGGCCGAAGCCGGTTTCCTTGCACGCGGCCAGCACGCCGTTCTGCACGCCGATGATGTGGTACGGGTTGGGGTTGTCGTACACCAGCCCGATCACGAACGGCGTGCCGCTGCGCAGGTTGCGCGCGGACTGGTCCGGTTCGTAGTCCAGTTCGGCGATGGCGTGCAGCACGCGCGCGCGCGTGCCCTGCAGCACCGACGGTTCGTTGTTGATGACCCGGGACACGGTCTTCAGCGAGACCTTCGCGCGTTCGGCGACGTCCTTGATGGTGGGTCGGCGCATGGGCGTTTCCGTCATGGAGGCGAGTCCATCATGATGCCGCGTTCCGGGACGGCCGTCGCCGGCCGCGCCCGGCCGACCCGGTGCCCGGCCAGTGCGTAGTACAGGATGTACAGGTAGCCCGGCACGGCCAGCCCGGCGAACACGGCCTGGAAGTCGTAATGCTGCTTCAGCACCGCGAACAGCTGCGGCAGGATCGCGCCACCGGCGATGCCCATGATCAGCAGGGCCGATCCGGTCTCGGTATGCCGGCCCAGCCCCTTGATCGCCAGCGGGAAGATCGCCGGCCACATCATCGCGTTGGCGAAGCCGAGCGCGGCGACGAAGCCGACCGACACGTAGCCGTGCGTCAGCAGCGCGCCCAGCGAGAACAGCACACCGAGTGCCGCGGAGACGGCCAGGTAGCGTTCCTGCGACACGAAGCGCGGGATCACGGCCAGGCCGACGAGGTAACCGGCCAGCATCGCGAACAGCGTGTAGGTCGTGAACAGTTTGGTCTGGTCGAGCGGCAGGCCGAAGCCGCGCCCGTACGTGCCGATCGCATCGCCCGCCAACACCTCCACGCCGACGTACAGGAACAGGCACAGCACGCCCAGCCACAGGTGCGGGAATCGGGACAGGCCGCGCTCGCCCTCGGTGGCATCGGCCGCGGGCGCGGCGTTGGCGTCCGAAGGCTTCACCTCCGGCAGCGGCGAGAACAGGATGCCGATGGCCACCACCACCAGGACGCCGGCCATCACCAGATACGGCAGGTGGATCTTCGCGGCGAAGGCATCCAGCAGCGCGGCCTTGCCGGCCGCGTCGGCGGTTTCGACCTGCGCGGCCAGGTCGCCCACCCCTTGCAGGACCAGCGTGCCGATCACGATCGGCGCCAGCATGCCGGCGATCTTGTTGCAGATGCCCATCAGCGCGATGCGCTGGGCGGCGCTTTCGATCGGGCCGAGGATGCTGACGTACGGGTTCACCGCCGTCTGCAGCAGCGCCAGGCCGCCACCGATCACGAACAGGCCGGCCAGCGCGCCGGGATACCAGCGCTGGGTGGAGAACTCGCCGAACATCGCCGCGCCCACCGCCATCACGAACAGGCTGGCCGCCAGCCCCTTCTTCATGCCGGTGCGCTTGAGCAGCGCCGCCGCCGGCAGGGCGAGGAAGAAGTAGGACAGATAGAACACCATCAGCACGAGGAAGGCATTCACCTCGTCCAGGTCGAAGGCGAGCTGCACGAAGGTGATCAGCGGCCCGTTGATCCAGGTGAAGAACCCGATGATGAAGAACAGCACGCCGACGATGGCGAGCGAGCGGAACGGGGTGGAACCGGCGGCAGTGGTCATGGACTCCCCTCGATCTGTGGCGTCACGCGGGCGCGGCGCCGGGAACAACGTTGTCAGGGCTTTCGGACGAACGGCGTAAAGCAGGCAGTTCGGATGGATCGAAGACCCCATCTGTGAGTGCACCGGCATCCTGCGCCGCAACATCAAGTCCTGGTGGACTTCACCGAATTTGCCCTTCCTGTTCAATGATTAACAACACTTCTGCATCCAATCGAATGCTGAATACGGGAATTGTTGTTGATTACCGACGCATCCTTGCCGGCCGGACGGCTATTTCATGACAGACTCTTGACAACGTTGTCAAACAGTTTCCACACTCCGGCCATATCGGGATGCGGGAGTCCCGGCCGCGAACATGTGGGGAGACGTGTGGTCGCCATCGCCAATCCAATGCCGACGAATGACGCCCACGGGGCGCACGACGCGTTCATCGCGGCGGACGTCGGTGGCACCCATGTGCGTATCGGCCTGGTCCGCGGCAGCGGCGACCCGGGCGCAGCGGTCAGCGTGCTGGAGTACCGCAAGTACGCCTGCGCCGACCATGCCGGGCTCGGCGACATCATCCAGGACTTCCTCGCCACCCTCGGCCACGGCCGGGTGTCGCGCGGCGTGATCGCCAGCGCCGGCTACGCGCTGGAAGACGGCACGGTCATCACCAACAACCTGCCCTGGCGCCTCTCGCTGGCCGACCTGCGCACGCAGCTCGGCTTCGACGATGTCCGCCTGGTCAACGATTTCGAAGCCGTGGCGCACGCCGCCGCGCAGGTCGACGCCAGCCAGGTGCTGCAGCTCACCGGCCCCGCCATCGCACCGACCCGCGGACCGACCCTGATCCTGGGCCCGGGCACCGGCCTGGGCGCGGCGGTGTGGATCCCGGTCGGCGCGCGCGCCGTGGTGCTGGCCACCGAAGCCGGCCAGGCCGCGCTCACCGCCGGCAATCCGCTGGAGATGGCGCTGCTGGCGGAGATGCTGAAGACCCGCACGCATGTGCCGGTCGAACAGGCGCTGTCCGGCCCGGGGCTGTTGAACCTGCACGCGGCGCTGTGCGCCGTGCGCGGCGCGGCGCCGTCTTCGTATACGCATCCGGGCCAGATCACCGCCGCCGCGTTGGCCGGCGACGACCCCCTGGCGCGCGAAAGCCTCGACGTGTTCTGCGGCCTGCTCGGCAGCGTGGTCGGCGACATGGCGCTGCTCTACGGCGTGCAGGGCGGCGTGTACCTCGCCGGCGGGATCCTGCCGAAGATCCGCGATTTCCTGATCCAGAGCAGCTTCGTGGCGCGCTTCCTCAACAAGGGATCGATGCGCGAGGCGCTCGAACGCATCCCCGTGAAGCTGGTGGAACACGGGCAGCTGGGGGTGGTGGGTGCCGCCAAGTGGTACCTGGAGCACCACCAGGACGATTGAAATGGAAGCGCCGGGACAGGCGTGGTGTCGATTGCAACACAGGCTTCAGGCACGGCGGAGCAAGCGCGAGCAAGACCTGCCGAAACTCAAACAATGAATGATGGGAGAGACATCATGAATTACCGCAGATCCATCCTTTCCGCCGCCATCGTGACCTGTCTGGGTGTAGCGGTGCAGGCGCAGGCGCAGGACGCTCAACCGACCGAAACCCAGGCGACCGACCTCGATACCGTCGTCGTCACCGGCATCCGCGGCAGCATCGAGAAGGCGCTGGACGCCAAGCGCGATGCCGCCACGCACGTCGAAGTCGTCACCGCCGAGGACATCGGCAAGCTGCCGGCCAAGAACGTGGCCGACACCCTGCGCCAGCTGCCGGGCGTCAACATCGCCTCGTCGAGCGCCAGCGAAGGCGGCTTCGACGAAGCCGACCGCGTCAGCCTGCGCGGCACCAATCCCAGCCTGACCCAGACCCTGGTCAACGGCCACACCATCGGCACCGGCGACTGGTTCGTGCTCAGCCAGGTCGGCAACGTCGGCCGCAGCGTGAGCTACTCGCTGTATCCGTCCGAGATCGTCGACCGCGTCGTGGTGCACAAGACCTCCGAAGCGAAGCTGGTCGAGGGCGGCACCGCCGGTTCGGTGAACATCATCACCCGCCGTCCGCTGCAGTTCGCCGAGCCGCTCACCATCCAGGGCTCCATCGGCGCGGTCCATTCCGACCTGCCGGGCGACACCAAGCCGCAGCTCGACGCCCTGTTGAACTGGCGCAACGAGGAAGGCACCGCCGGCTTCCTGTTCCAGGTGTTCAACGAAGAACGCAGCCTGCGCCGCGACGGTCAGGAAGTGGTGGGCGGCTACGGCACCATCACCTCGACCAACCCCGAGTTGAACGGCGTGCTGTACCCCAACCTGCTTGGCGCGGCCCTGTTCGAGCAGGTGCGCAAGCGCCAGGGCGGCGTGGCCAACATCGAAGCCAAGGTCACCGACAACCTGACCCTGAACGTCAACGCGTTCTACTCGCGGCTGAAGGCGGACAACTACAACCGCAACTACATGATGTGGGCCAGCCAGTTCGTCAATTCGCAGACGCCCACCAGCTACACCGTCGAGAACGGCGTGCTGACCAGCGCCACCTACGCGCCGGTCACGTCCGGCACGGTCACGCCCTACGGCGTGTACGACATGATCTCCCGCCCGGGCGCGGTCTCGACCTCCAAGTACATCGCGCTCGATGCCGAATGGAATGCCAGCGATGCGCTGAAGTTCGTGTTCCAGCTTGGTTCCACCAAGGGCCGCGGCAGCAGCCCCACCCAGGACGTGCTGGAAACCGGCATCGCCGGCAACGCCGGCGCGAGCTGGAACATGAACGGCGTGAGCAATCCCATCGACTGGTCGCTGGGCGGCACCAACACGGCGGCGAACCACCTGCCGCAGAACGGCTGGATCTTCGGCGCGCAGGGCATCGACGTGCTGGACAAGGAAGACTGGGCCTCGGCGGACGGCCAGTTCTTCTTCCAGTCCGACGTGCTGTCCTCGCTGGACTTCGGCTACCGCTTCGCCACGCACGAACGCAGCAACGACTTCTCGCTCGCGCAGGGCCCGAACTGGGCCAGCAACTGGACCGACATCACCGCCTATCCGGCGGCGGGTGGCGCGTACCCGGGTGATTTCGGCGTCGGCGGCAACGTCCCGTCGGGCATCTGGTTCTACACGCCCGCGCAGCTGGCGGAGCTCAATGCGCGCTTCGCCAACCGCAACAACCCCGAGCGCTTCTACTTCTCCGACGTGTACGGCGTGGAAGAAGACATCAACGCGGTGTATGCCCAGCTGAACTTCCAGGGCGAGCGCTGGAGCGGTAATGCCGGCCTGCGCTACGTGCAGACGGAAACGGACGTGAGCTACAACCAGGCGCTCGCGGTCAACTCGGGCATTCCCGGCGCGATCACGGGTTCGGCGTTCGGCGACTACCTGCCGGTCGTGGTGAACAACGACTACAACGAGCTGCTGCCCAGCGTGAACTTCAAGTTCGAGCTGACCGACACCCTGGTGGCGCGCGTGTCCGGCAGCAAGACCATGACCCGCCCGGACTTCTCCGCGCTGGCCGGCTCGCTGACGCTCAACGACCTGACCCACGAAGGCAGCGGCGGCAACCCGAACCTCGACCCGCTGGTGTCGACCAACTTCGACGCCTCGCTCGAGTGGTACTTCGCCCCGCGCGCCCTGCTCGCCGCCAGTGTGTTCTCGATGGACATGGACGGCTACGTCGATTTCGGCAACGTGATCGTGCAGTACAAGGACCAGCAGGCCAGCCAGGCCGCCGGCACCGACGTCTACAGCGATTACCTGGTGTCGATCCCGGTCAATTCGAACGGCAAGGCCCGCGGCGTGGAGCTGACCTACGAGCAGCCGATCGGCGACAATTTCGGCTTCAACGCCAACTACACCTATGTGGATGGCGACGCGGACGGCGGCAAGCCGCTCAACGGCACCTCCGAGAACACCTACAACCTGTCGGGCTGGTACGAGAACGACCGCTTCAACGCCCGCGTGAACTACAGCTACCGCAGCTCGTTCTACGCCGGCGTCAGCCGCGCCGACAACTTCTACCAGGATGACTTCGCCACCGTGTCGGCCTCGCTGGGTTTCAAGGCGACCGACTGGCTGACGATCAGCCTGGACGGCCTCAACCTCAACAACCCGAAGCTGAAGTACTACACCGAGAACGATGCGGTGCCGGGCTACCTGCCGCACGCGTTCTACAGCAACGGCCGCCAGTACTACCTGAACTTCCGCTTCAAGTTCTGATCGCGTCATCGATGTAAGGGAACACTCTCCCTCTGCGGGCCTGGATTTGTCCGGGCCCGCTTTTTTTTGGCACTCTTCCGCTCGTTCGCCCACGAGGATTCCGATGAAACGACCCATCGTCCGTCGCGCCCTGGCCGGCATGGCCTTCACCCTGCTGGTCCTAGCCGGCTGCGCCGGGCCGGGCAGCGAAGCAGGCACCGCCGCCGTTTCGGCGCCCATCGCGCCGGCCCTGATTCCCGCGCCTGCCACCCTGCAGACGAGCGAAGGATCCTTCACGCTCGACGCGGGAACGCCGCTGTTCGCCACCGGCGAACCGGCCACGCGCGTCGCCCGCCAGTTCGCCGCCTACCTGACGTCGGCGGGCGGCCCGGCACTGTCCGTCGCGCAGGCCGATGGCAAGGGCGTGATCCGCTTCGTGCTGGAACCGGGCAATGCGAATGCGGCCTCGCCCGAGGCCTACACGCTGGACATCACGCCCGACGGCGCCACGGTGAAGGCGCGCGACGAACGCGGCCTGTTCTACGGCGCGGTGACGCTGTGGCAACTCGCCACCCAGGGCGACAGGAACGGCGCCACCCTGCCGGCGCTGCATATCGAGGACGCGCCCCGCTTCGGCTGGCGCGGCTTCATGCTGGATCCGGCACGTCATTTCCAGACCGTGGACGACGTGAAGAAGGTCATCGATGCGATGGCCCTGCACAAGCTCAACACGCTGCACTGGCACCTGACCGACGACCAGGGCTGGCGCATCGAGATCAAGCAGTACCCGAAGCTCACCGAGATCGGCGGCTGCCGCATTCCCGCCGGCGACGGCGGCAAGGATCCGAAGACCGGCGCACCGCGCCCGTACTGCGGCTTCTACACGCAGGACCAGATCCGCGACGTGGTGAAGTACGCGGCCGAACGCCACATCACCGTGGTACCCGAGATCAACGTGCCCGGCCACGCGACCGCCGCGATCTCGGCGTATCCGGAGCTCGGCGCGATCGACACCCCGCTGGTGCCGTCGAACGAGTGGGGCGTCTTCCCCAACCTGGTCAATGTCGAAGAGGGCACGATCACCTTCCTCGAGAACGTGCTGGGTGAGGTGGTCGAGCTGTTCCCCGGCACCTATGTGCACATCGGCGGCGACGAAGCGGTCAAGGACCAGTGGGAAGCCTCCGCGCGCGAGCAGGCACGCATGCGCCAGGTGGGTGCGAAGACGGAGATGGACCTGCAGGGCTATCTGGTCGAACGCCTGGAGAAGTACCTGTCCACGCATGGCAAGCGCCTGATCGGCTGGGACGAGATCCTCGAGGCCAAGCTGCCGCCGGAAGCGACGGTGATGTCGTGGCGTGGCATCGAGGGCGGACTGAAGGCCGCGCGGCAGGGCCACGACGTGGTGATGTCCCCCTCGAACAAGACCTATCTGGACTACCTGCAGACCGCCTCGCCGAACGAACCGCCGGGACGCCCCGCGCTGATCACGCTGCAGGACGTCTACGCGTTCGAGCCGGTGCCGCCGGAACTGGAGGAAAGCCAGCGCCACCATATCCTCGGCCTGCAGGCCAACCTGTGGACCGAGCACACGCGCACGTTCGCGCGCCTCCAGCACAACGCGTTCCCGCGCCTGGCCGCCGTCGCCGAAACCGGCTGGACACCGGCGGCGAAGAAGGATTTCGCCGATTTCACCAAGCGCCTGCCCGCGCAGCTGAAGCGCTACGACGCCATCGGCCTGGGCTATGCCAAGACCCCGTTCGAACCGATGATCGCGACCGAGGACGACCGCAAGGCCGGCACCGCGAAGGTCACCCTGTCGAACCCGCTCGGATACGCCGTGCACTACACCACCGATGGCAGCGAGCCGACGTCGGCATCCCAGGCCTTCGCCTCACCGCTCGACCTGAAGCTGCCGGTCACCGTGCGCGCCGCGGCCTTCGCCGATGGCCGTGCGCTGGCGCCCGCCACCACGTTCGAACTGACGCCGGCCTCGATGCTCACGCGCACCGACGAAGCGATGGCCGTGTGCCCCGATGCCGGTCGCCTGTTGCTTCGCCTGGAAGACGATGGCCCGGCGGACGGCGAGCGCGCGATCTTCAACGCGACGATCTTCTACCCGTGCTGGCAGTGGAACCAGGCCGATCTGGACGGCATCGCCTCGATCAAGGTGCGCGCCGGTCGGATTCCCTATTACTTCCAACTGGCTCACGACGAACCGCACCGCACGTTCGAGCCCGCGAAGTCGCCGTTGGGCGAACTGGAGATCCTGGGCGGCGGCTGCAAGGGCACGGTGCTGGCGACGGTCCCGCTGCCGGCGGCGCCGAATGCCGACGGTTTCCTCGAACTGGATGCGCCATTGCCGGCCGGTACCGCGGGCAAGCAGGATCTGTGCGTGCGCTTCACCGGCGACACGCGCCCGCAGATGTGGGTGCTGGACCGGATCACGCTGCAGCCCCGCTGAAGCGCGGCCCGCGTGCCAGGGAGAAGCCGGGCAACACCCGGCTTTTTTCTTTTCTAGGATGCCCGCCCGCTAAGCAGGCGCGCATCGAACGCAAGCAGCAATCCACGCAGGGGCGTGAACAGCGTGGCCAAGCCAGCGAGCACGCCCAAAGTGTTTGCCAAGGCGTCACGGGGATCGGCCATGCGCGTGGTGGTGAGCGCGCCTTGGGCGAATTCCAGCCCCGCGCCCATCGCCACCAGCAGCAGCGCCACCACGATGCAGCCCGTACGCCGCGCAAACAGCTGCATTGCCGAGGCGGCGAGCAGCGCGTAGGCGAGGAAATGCTCCACCTTGTCGCCGCCTTCCGGCACCGGCGGCAGGCGGCTCAGGTTCGCCAGCGACAACACCATCACGACAGCGACCGCCAGCAGCCACAGGCCCAGCCACAGGCGCGGTCGGCGGAACGGGCGCAGCGCGAACACGCCGCTCACAAGCGCCAGCTCAGGTCGTTGAACAGGAACGCCGCGCCGAATTCGACGTCGCACGAGAACCCCATCACCTGGAAGCGCTCGCCCATCTCGCTGGGCAGCGTGAGCCGCTTGGCTTCGTTGCGCAGGCGCAGCAGCGTGGTTTCGTCCGCACGTTCCTGCGCTTCGTCCAGACGCTCCTGTAGCCCGTTGCCCAGCAGGAAGTTCGCCTGTGTCGTATAGCCGGCCAGGTCGAAGCCGGCGTGGGTGCCGGCCTCCGCAAGCGCCGTGAAATCGACCGATGCCGTGATGTCCTGCAGGCCCGGCCACAGGTAGGCGTCGTTGTGGACGCGATGGCGGTAGTACGCGCGCAGCGTGCCGTCGTTACGGTCCGCCTGGTAGAACTCGCGGCGTGGATGGCCGTAGTCGGCGAACAGCATCGCGCCGCGGTCCAGTCCGCCCATGACCGCCTGCACCCAGTACGGCAGCTGCGGCAACAGTTCGGAGCGGTAGCCATCGGGGAACGGTTCGCCCAGGTAGCGTTCTACGTGGCGTACCGCGGCGGCGAGCAACGCGTCGGCCGGGCGATCGGTGCGGATGAAACGGCCTTCGCCGTCCAGCGCGACGCCCTCTTCGAAGACCTCGCCGTCGCGCAACGTGAAGCGCGGCGTCGGCAGCGCATCGACGACTTCATTGGCGAACAACACGCCGTTCCAGGGTTCGGAAGGCGGGGCATCGAGCCACTCGACCAGATCGAATACCGGCGGAATCAGCCGGCGTCCCAGTCGCTCCCGCTGGCGTTTGCGCAGGTCCGCACTGGGCTCGAGGATGGCGTAGCGCGCGGGCAGCGCATCCAGATCGAGGAGGCGCTTGAGCATGATCTCTGCGAATGCGCCGCTGCCGCCACCGATCTCGAAGAACTCGGCCCCCGGCCCGATCTGCTGCAGCACCGGGGCCACGGCCTGGGCGACGCAACTGGCGAACAGCGGCCCCAGCTCCGGTGCGGTGGTGAAATCGCCCGCCTCGCCGAACTTGGTACTGCCCGCGCTGTAATAGCCCAATCCAGGTGCGTAGAGGCTGCGTTCCATGAAGCGCGAGAACGGAATGCTGCCGCCCTCGGCGGCGATCTCGTTGCGGATGAAGGCCGCGAGGCGTTCGCTGTGCGCGCGCGCCTCATCGTCGGGAAGGGGGAGATCGGCCTGCATGGTGCACCGGCAACGGGAAACCCGGCCATTGTACGGGCCGTCTGACACTGGGATGGCGGCCCTAGCCAACCCCGGGGGTGCGGCATAGAATCGTGGTGCACAGCAGCAACGGACACGCCATGACCTATTGTGTCGGCATCGAAGTCAACGAAGGCCTGGTCTTCGCCGCGGACACCCGCACCAGCGCCTCCTTCGACGACGTGCGCGTGTACCGCAAGATGCACGTGTTCGAATGGCCCGGCGACCGCGTGTTCGTGATCATGTCGGCCGGCAACCTGGCGACCACGCAGCTGACGATCTCCCGCCTGCAGCGCGACATCGACGACCCGGGCGCCAAGCACAGCCTGAAGACGTTCTCGCACCTCTACGAAGTGGCGGAGTACGTCGGCGACACCCTCGTCGCCAGCCAGGTGAAGATGAAGGACGAGGCGCAGCAGAGCGGCGTCAACGTGCAGTCCACCCTCATCCTGGGCGGCCAGATCGCCGGCGAACGGCCGGGCCTGTACATGGTCTATCCGCTCGGCAACTGCATCGCCACCTCGCCCGAGACGCCTTACCTGCAGATCGGCGAATCGAAGTACGGCAAACCCATCCTCGACCGCATCATCCGACTCGAGACACCGCTGGAGGATGCCGCGCGGTGCGCGCTGGTCTCGCTGGATTCCACCATCCGCTCCAACCTGTCGGTCGGCATGCCTGTGGACATGGCGCTGCTGCGCGCAGGCGACCTGAAGATCAGCCAGAGGATGCGCCTGGAAGCGGACACGCCGCTGTACGCCGAGATCCACGACACCTGGTCGCGCAAGCTGGAAGCGGCCGTGCACAGCCTGCCGCGCTTCCCGTGGGAGCCGCAGGGCGAACGCGAGGCCGTTCCCGCCAGCGTGCCGGCGATGCCGCCGCGACGTGCGCCGTCGCGGCAGGATCCGGGCGACGCGCAGGGGCAGCAGTAAGAAGGCAGGTGTGGGAGCGACGTGAGTCGCGAAGGGCCGATATCGGCCCGTTCTTCAGAATCTCGCAGTGGACCATCGCGACTCACGTCGCTCCCACATGACAGCGTCCTCAGACAGCCACGCTGGCGCTACCCGTGGAAATACCCTTCCGCGATCGCGTCGTGCAGCGCGCCGATGTGCACCTGGAGCTGGTCCATGAACTGCGCGGGATTGCGCGCCGCGAGGATGGCCGGATCCGCGTTGCGGGTCAGACCGATCAGGCGGTTGAGATGGCGGTCCACGCCCGGACGTGGCGGCATGGTCGGCAGCACGCTCTGCACGCGCGACAGGCAGAAGTGCACGCTGCGCGGGAACTCGTTGTTCTGCAGCAGGAAGCGCAACGCCAGCTCCGCGGTGACGCGCTGACGCACGTGGCGGCGGAACATCTGGTAGCCGGCGAGCGAGCGCAGCACGCTCATCCACTGCATGTTCTGGAACGCCTCGCGGTCGTCCTCGTTGCGCGGCGTGACCAGGCCCGACGCGCCGGCGTCCATGATGCGCGTGGTCATGTCGGCCTGCTCCAGGCCGGTGCCGAGGCGCAGGAACTGGTAGCCGATGTCGCGGCTGACGTTGGCGCTCAGCAGGCCGGACACCTTCAGGCAGCCGTCGACGATGCGCTGCAGGAACTCCAGCCGGTAGCGCCGGCTGAGGCTGCGCTCGCCCTGTGCGGCGATGTAGAGGTGCAGGTCGTTGATCGCTTCCCACACGTCCTGCGGCAACGTATCGCGGATGCCGCGCAGGATTTCGCGCGCCGAATCCACGGAGGTGCGCAGCGACGACGGATTGCGCTCGTCCAGCAGCAGGAACCGGATGACGTCCGCATCGCCCGCCGCATCGGCGGTGTCCGGGTAGCACTGCTCGAAACGCTCGCCCGCGCCCACCGTGTCGATCATCGGGCGCCACGCGAAACGCACCGAACGCGGCATGTCCAGCTGCAACTGGCTGCCCACGCCGACGAGACGCGCGGTGTTCTCCGCGCGCCGCACGTAGCGGCTGAACCAGTAGAGGTTGTCGGCGACGCGCGAGAGCATCAGGCGGCCTCGCCTTCATCGTCGGAGAGATCGACCACCCACGTGTCCTTCGCGCCGCCACCCTGCGACGAGTTGACCACCAGCGAGCCCTTCACCATCGCCACGCGCGTCAGCCCGCCGGTGGTGACGTAGGTGTCCTTGCGCGAAAGGACGAACGGGCGCAGGTCGATGTGGCGCGGCGACGGTCCCTGCTTGGTGACGATGGGCGCGGTGGACAGCGCCAGCGTGGGCTGCGCCATGTAGTTGCGCGGATTGGCCTCGATCAGCGCCTTGAACTTCTCGCGCTGGCGCTTGGTGGAGCGCGGCCCGATCAGCATGCCGTAGCCGCCGGATTCGTTGGCCGGCTTCACCACCAGCTTCTCGATGTTCTCCAGCACGTACTTGCGCTCCTTCGCGTTGTGGCAGAGGTAGCTGGGCACGTTGGGCAGGATGGGATCCTCATCGAGGTAGTACTTGATCATCTTCGGCACGTAGGCGAACACCACCTTGTCGTCCGCGACGCCGGCGCCCGGCGCGTTCGCCAGCGCCACCTTGCCGGCGCGCCAGCTGCGGATCAGGCCGGGCACCCCCAGCACCGAGTCGGGATGGAAGACTTCCGGATCGATGAAGAGGTCGTCCACGCGGCGGTACACCACGTCCACGCGCCGTGGCCCGTACACCGTGCGCATGTAGGTGCAGTCGTCGTCGGCGACGAACAGGTCGCTGCCCTCGACGAGCTCGATGCCCATCGCCTGCGCCAGGTAGGCGTGCTCGAAGTAGGCGCTGTTGAACACCCCCGGCGTCAGCAGCGCGATCACCGGCGTGTCGCCGGGACGCGGCGACAGTGCGGCGAGCGTGTCGTACAGCTGGCTCGGGTATTCGTCCACCGGCAGGATCGAGCTGGTCTCGAACAGTTCCGGGAACACGCGCTTGGCGACCATGCGGTTTTCCAGCATGTAGCTCACGCCGGAGGGGATGCGGAGGTTGTCTTCCAGCGCATACAGCGTGCCGTCGCCGTCGCGCACCAGGTCGGAACCGCAGATATGGGCCCACACGCCCAGCGGCGGGGTGATGCCCACGCATTGTTCGCGGAAGTTCACCGAATCCTTCAGCAGCATCGCCGGGAACACCTTGTCCTTGACGATCTGCTGCTTGCCGTAGATGTCGCCGATGAACAGGTTCAGCGCGCGCATGCGCTGCTTCAGGCCGGCTTCGGTGCGCTGCCATTCGCTCAGCGGGATGATGCGCGGAATCAGGTCGAACGGCAGCGTGCGGTCGACGTTGCGGCCATCGGAGTAGACGGTGAAGGTGATGCCCTGCACGCGCGCCACCACGTCGGCGGCGAGCTGGCGTTCGGCGAGTTCGCGGCCGGACAGGCCGGCCAGGTATTCGACCAGGCGGCGGGCGGCCGGTCGCGGCCGTCCATCGGCCTGGATCAGTTCGTCAAAGGTCGTGGTGCGGTACTTCGCCCAGTCCATTCGCCCTTTCCACTGTCCCCGGCCGGCACATCCGGCAAGGGGTGATGCGTCGCAACATGCCCCGGCAGTGTGCGCGGCGTCAAGCATTCGCGCGTGGACGCGCTCGCCTCACATCCATGGACCTCGCGCCATTCCGGTGCAAAGCAGGGACAATGTCGCCATTGCACGGGAGCCCACCATGTCCGCCTCGCGTCGCGTCGTCCTGATCACCGGTGCCGCCCGGCGCGTGGGTGCGGCCATCGCGCGCCGGCTGCACGCCGACGGTAACGACCTCGCCCTGCACTACCGCACCTCGTCCGCCGACATGCAGGCGTTGGCCGACGAACTGGATGCCGCCCGTCCAGGCAGCACGCTGACACTGCAAACAGAGCTCGCCGACTTCGACCGTCTGCCGGAGCTCGTCGCGCGGACCGTCGGCCACTTCGGTCGCCTCGATGCGCTGGTCAACAACGCGTCGGCGTTCTATCCCACGCCGGCCGGCACCGCCACGGCAGCGCAATGGGACGAGCTGTTCGCGGTGAACGCGCGCGCACCGTTCTTCCTCGCCCAGGCGGCCGCGCCGCACCTGAAGGCGGCACGAGGCGCCATCGTCAACATCGCCGACATCTACGCCGAACGGCCGCGCGCGGACCTGGCGGTCTATGCGGCCTCGAAGGCGGCACTGCTCGCCGTCTCGCGCGGTCTGGCGGTGTCGCTGGCTCCGGAGGTGCGCGTCAACGCGGTGTCGCCCGGCGCGATCCTCTGGCCCGACGGCGGCATCGATCCCGCCGTGCAAGCCCGTCTGCTGGCGCAGACGCCGCTGGGACGCGTCGGCGAACCGGCCGATATCGCCGCGACCGTTGCCTGGCTGCTCAGCGAGACGGCCGGCTACGTGACCGGGCAGACCCTGCACGTCGACGGCGGCCGCGCCCTGGGCTGAGGCGTCAGCCGGCGTCGATCGCCACCGCTTCGGGCGGCGACGTGCGATCCGGGTGTGCGTCCCACAGCGCCCGCAAGGTCATGCTGCTGCGCGGATCGATCTTGTCGGGCGCGATGTCGGCCAGCGGCAACAGCACGAACGCGTGCTTCAGCTCGTCGCGCGGCAGGCGCAGGTTGCCGGGGCCCTGCAACACCAGGTCGTCGTAGAAGACGATGTCGATGTCCAGCGTACGGTCGGAGAAACGCGGACCGCTGCGGTCGCGACCGTGCGCGTCCTCGAGGGCATGCAGCCAGTCGTTGAGCGCGAACGGGTCGAGATCGCTCTCGATCACCGCGGCGGCATTGAGGAAATCGGTGCCGTCGAAGCCCACCGAGCGCGTGCGGTAGACCGGCGACAGCAGAACCTGGCCGAAGCGCGCGCGCAGGGCGTCGATGGCCACGCGCAGGTGGTGTTCGGGCGCAACGTTGCTGCCCAGGCTCAGATAGGCGAGGCCCATGCTCAGTCCGGTCGCGTGCCGCGTTCGATCGTCACCCCGACGTTGCGGGCACCGGTGACCGCGCCGGGCTTGCTGAGCTTGAGCCGCACCCAGGCAACGCCGAACTCGTCGCGGATGATGCCGGCGCAGCGCTCGGCCAACGTTTCGACCAGGCCGAAGTTCGCCTCTTCGACGAACGAGATCAGCCGCTTCGACACCGCCTTGTAATCCAGCGTGTGGGCGATGTCGTCGCTCGCGGCCGGCACGCGGTTGTCGAAGGCCATTTCCACGTCCAGCGCCACGGTCTGGCGGATGCCGCGCTCCCAGTCGTAGATGCCGATGACGGTCTCGATGCGCAGGTCTTCGATGAAAACGATGTCCATGACGGGCTACTGGTGACGGAGTGCGCGCATGGTAACGGCAAACCGTGGCACGCCCGTCATCCCGCGCGCGCGACCACCTGCGGCAGCGTGGCCATGTCCCAGCGCGGCGTGACCTTCACTTCCGGCGTTTCGTGCTGGCCGGCCTCGAGCCGCAGCGCGCCGGCGAAGGCGATCATCGCGCCGTTGTCGGTGCACAGCGCCGGGCGCGGGAAGCACGCGCGGCCACCGCGCTTGGCGGCGATCTCCTGCAGCTTCCCGCGCAGCCGCTTGTTGGCGCCCACGCCGCCGGCGACGACGATGATGTCGCTGCCCGCCGCATCCAGCGCGCGCTCGCACTTGATCGCCAGCGTGTCGACCACCGCATCCTCGAAACCGCGCGCGATGTCGGCGCGCGTCTGCGCCGCCTGGTCGCTGTCGCGCCAGGCCAGCAGCACCTGCGTCTTCAGGCCGGAGAAACTGAAATCCAGGCCGGGGCGATCGGTCATCGGCCGGGCGAACCTGAACCGGCCGGGCGTGCCCTGCTCGGCCAGCTTGGCCAGCTGGGGACCGCCGGGATACGGCAGACCCATCATCTTGGCCGTCTTGTCGAAGGCCTCGCCGGCGGCGTCATCCAGGGTCTCACCCAGCAGGCGGTAGCGGCCGATGGCATCCACGGCCACCAACTGGGTATGGCCGCCGGAGACCAGCAGCGCCACGAACGGCGGTTCCGGCGGGTCGTCCTCCATCAGCGGGGCCAGCAGGTGGCCCTCCATGTGGTGGACGGCCACGGCCGGCACGTCCAGGGCCCAGGCCAGCGACCGGGCCACGCCGGCCCCGACCAGCAACGCCCCGACCAGCCCCGGGCCCGCGGTGTAGGCCACCCCGCCCAGGTCCTGCGTACCCAGGCCGGCCTCGGCCAGGGTCTGCCGGATCAAGGGCAGCAGCTTGCGCACGTGGTCGCGGCTGGCCAGTTCCGGCACCACGCCGCCGTATTCGGCGTGCAGGGCGATCTGGCTGTAGACCGCATGGGCGCGCAGGCCGGCGGCGCCGGACAGGCCGGTGTCGTAGACGGCCACGCCGGTTTCGTCGCAGCTGGTTTCGATGCCGAGGACTTTCATGGGGACGATGTGGGGTCCGGGGTCGGGAGGGGCAAGCCGGCCAGGTGCGCGGGGTGGGTTGCAGCGGCGGCCGTGGTCGCTATAATACGCGGCTCACCCGGCGTGACCGGGCCGTTTAGACCACCGAGATTACGTATGCCCAGCGTCAAAGTCCGCGAAAACGAGCCGTTTGAGTTTGCGCTGCGTCGCTTCAAGCGCACCTGCGAAAAGGCCGGCGTCCTGGCCGAAACCCGCAAGCGCGAGTTCTACGAGAAGCCGACCCAGGAGCGCAAGCGCAAGGCCGCCGCCGCGGTGAAGCGCCAGCTGCGCCGCAGCTCGCGCGACGTCACCAAGCGCCAGCGCCTGTACTGAGCCGCGTCGCTTCGCGAGAAGCCGGCACGCGCAAGCGTCGCCGGCTTTTTGTGTTTTTGGCGCCCGTGGGCGCCCATCCCCCTCCGCAGGAGTCACCCATGTCCCTGAAACAGCAGCTCACCGATGACATGAAGGCCGCCATGAAGGCCGGCGAGAAGGACCGCCTGGGCGTGATCCGGCTGATCAACGCCGCGATCAAGCAGAAGGAAGTCGACGAGCGCGTGGAGCTGGACGACGCCGCCGTGCTGGCCGTGCTGGAGAAGATGGTCAAGCAGCGCAAGGACTCGGTCAGCCAGTACGAAGCCGCCAACCGCGAGGATCTGGCCGCCGTCGAGCGCGCGGAGATCGTCGTGATCGACGCCTATCTGCCCGCCAAGCTCGGCGAAGCCGAGATCCTGGCCGCCATCGACGCCGCCGTCGCCGAGACCGGCGCCTCGGGCCCGGCCGACATGGGCAAGCTGATGGGCGTGCTGAAGCCGCGCCTGGCCGGCCAGGCCGACATGGGCCTGGTGTCCGCACTGATCAAGAAGAAGCTGGCGGGCTGAGCCCGACCCGGGCGTCCTCCATGGCATCCTGAGGCCATGGAGACGCCCTCGATCACCCTGCGCACGGCCACCCGCGCCGACATCCCGCAGATCCTCGCTTTCATCCACGGCCTGGCCGAGTACGAAAAGCTCGCCCACGAAGCCGTCGCCACGCCGGCCCTGCTGGAACGCCACCTGTTCGGCGACCGGCCCGCCGCCGAAGTCGTCATCGCCGAAGCCGATGGCGTGCCCGCCGGTTTCGCCCTCTTCTTCCACAGCTTCTCGACCTTCCTCGGGCAGCCCGGCCTGTACCTGGAAGACCTGTTCGTTCTGCCGTCCCATCGCGGCCTGGGGCTGGGCAAGCGGCTGATGGTGCACCTGGCGCACCTGGCGGTGGAACGCGGATGCGGCCGCTTCGAGTGGTCGGTGCTGGACTGGAATACCCCGGCGATCGACTTCTACCGCCGCCTCGGCGCCACCGGCCTGGACGCGTGGACCGTGCAGCGGGTCAGCGGCGCCGCCCTGCAGGCCCTGGCCGCGCAGGACGCCTGAACATCCTCGCGACACGGCCATAACGCGACGCTGACGCGCGCCGGGCGACCCTCGGCCCATGCCTACGCCCGCCCGCCTCCCCGCGATCCGTGCGCGCCTGCAGCACTTCGGCGAACGCGCCCACCGCAGCCTGCCCGTGGCACTGCTGAAACGCTTCATCGAGACGGATCTGATGACCCAGGCCGCCTCGCTGTCCTTCTATGCCCTGCTGTCGCTCGCGCCGCTGCTGATCCTGCTGCTGTGGCTGACGGCCTCGCTGTATCCGCCCGCGCAGCAGTCGCTGCTGGACCAGATCGGCCAGCTGGCCGGGCCCGAGGCGGCGGCCGTCGCCGGGACCATCATCCGCAATGCCGACGCGCGGCCCGACATCGGCTCGCTGGCGGGGCTGTGGAGCACCGGCCTGCTGCTGGTGGGCGCCACCGTGGTGTTCGCCCAGCTGCAGGGCGCGTTGAACCTGATCTTCCGCACCGATGCGCAGCGCCTGAACGGACTGATGGCGTGGTTGAAGAAGCGGGTGTTCTCGCTCGGCGTGGTGCTGGCGATCGGCTTCCTCCTGCTCGTGTCGATGATCGCCACCACCGCGCTGCAGGTGGCCTTCGCGCGCCTGCCTTCGCTGCTGCCGGCGCTGGGTTACACCAGCACGCTGCTGCTGTATGCGCTCGCCTTCGCCTTCTTCTACCACTACCTGCCGGACCGCCGGGTGGCCTGGTCGCGCGCGTTCCTCGGCGGCGCGATCACCGCGCTGCTGTTCGCGGGCGGGCGCTACCTGATCGGCCTGTACCTGGCCGAAGCCGCGCCGGGCAGTGCCTACGGCTCGATGGGCGCGCTGGTCCTGCTGCTGGTCTGGATCTACTACGCGAGCGTCGTGTTCTTCGCCGGCGCGCTGATCACCGCGGTGATCGACGAACGCCAGCGCGCCCGCCGGCTGGCGCACGCACAGGCATCGGCCTGAGGATCACCCCGCCCAGTCGCGCTGCCTGCTGGTCTGGCCGATGCCGGGGTTGAACGTGTTGGTGGGGTCCAGCGTGCGGTAGAACGCGGCCAGCGCCGGCTTTGCGGGATAGAGGTGGCCGACGTTGTGCTCGGCCGGATACTCCGCGCCGCGCGCATCCAGCAACGCCCACAGCCTGTGCTCGACGGCGAGCGGATCGGTGCCCCGCCGCACGATGTAGTCCTGGTGGAAGACGTGGCAGAAGAAGTGCCCGTAGTAGAGCCGTGCGACCATCGTGTCGGCCAGCGCCGCCGGCAGGCTTTCCACCCATGCGCGATCGTCGCGACGCAGGGCCACGTCGAGCGCGACGATGTCCTCCACGGCGTCGCGATGCACTTCGCGATAGCGCACCGCGGCACCGGCGACGGCGAACCGGTGCAGGAAGGCTTTGCGTCCTTCGTCGGCGTCGCAGGCGAAGAATGCGCCCTCGCGCTCGGCGAAGAACGTGTCGAGGAAGGCGCGGGTGGCTCCGGCATCGCGCGCGGAGACCTTCAGCAGCAGGTGGTGTTCGTAGCGCGCGCGGTAATCGCGCAACCGCGGCGGCAGGTGGTCCGGCAGCCATCCGGCGATCCGCTGCAGCATGCGGTCGGTCAGGCCTCGCAGGCCCCAGCGTTCGCACCAGCCATCGATGCGACTCTTCAACGCGAACGCGGCCGGCACCTTGTCGGTGCCGAAGCGGTCGATCAGCAGGAACGTGTCCTTGCCGTAGCGGTCGCCGACATCGAAGGCATCGCGGTGGATGTATTCCCCCGAGATCGGCAGCCGCTCGAACGCGGTCAACAGGTGACGGCGCACGTCGGTGAGATCGTCCGGCACGTTGCTGCCGATGTAGAAGACGGACGCTTCATCTTTCTCGAACGTGTCCAGCCGCACCGCGAACACCGCCAGCCGCCCGGCGCAGCCGGACGCTTCGTGCAGGCGCGCGGGATCGGCGTTGTAGCGGGCGGGCGTGGCGGCGTCCACGTCGCGCACGTGCGATGCATAGTGCGTGTCCGACGCGGCGCGCGCGTCATCGCGGGCGATGTCGCCGTCCGCGTAGTCGCCGGCCTGCAGGCGCGTGAGGATCGTCTCCGGCGTGTCGCCCAGGGCGATGCCGAGATGGTTGACCAGCCGTAGCGCGCCATCCGCACCCAACTGCGCATACAACGCCAGCTCGGTGTAGGCCGGCCCGCGCCGCACCAGCGCACCGCCGGAGTTGTTGCAGACGCCGCCCATCACCGATGCGCCGATGCACGAGGACCCGATCACCGAGTGCGGCTCACGCCCGAGTGGGGCCAGCGTCTTCTCCAGCACATCCAGGGTGGCGCCCGGCAGGCAGACCACCTGCCGGCCTTCGTCGATCACCTGCACGCCCGCCAGGCGTTGCGTGCTGACCAGCACGATGCGGCGGTCGTAGCCGTCGCCATCGGGGGTGGAGCCGCCGGTCAGGCCGGTGTTCGCCGCCTGCATCAGCACGATCCCGTCCGCCTGCACCGTGGCTTCGAGTACGCGCCACAGCTCTAGCAGCGTGCCGGGTCGCACCACCGCCAGCACCGGGCCGTCGCCGAAACGGTACCCCTTGCGGTAGCGGCGGGTCGCGCGCGCACCCGTCAGCACCTGCGTGGCGCCCACCGTCTGGCGCAACCGGGCCAGCAGGGCGTTGTCGGACAAAGCGTTCCGGGGCATGGCCGCATGGTAACGCGCGGCCAGCGGCGCCTGCGTGGCATCCTATGCGATCCATGGCCCGCATCCCCGACGCCTTCATCGACGAACTGCTCGCCCGGACGGATATCGTCGAGGTGGTGGGCGGGCGCGTGCCGCTGAAGCGGCAAGGCAAGGAATATTCGGCCTGCTGCCCGTTCCACGACGAACGCTCGCCGTCGTTCACGGTGTCGCCGACCAAGCAGTTCTACCACTGCTTCGGCTGCGGCGCGCACGGTACCGCGCTGTCGTTCCTGATGAACTACGACCGCCTCGAGTTCCTCGATGCGGTGGAAGAGCTGGCGCGCCGCAACGGCATGGAAGTGCCGCGCGAGACCCAGCAGCGCAACGAGAACAACGACACCCGCGACCTGTTCAATGCATTGGAAGCGGCGGCGCGCTTCTTCCAGCGCAACCTGGAGGGCAGCGAAAAGGCGAAGGCTTACCTCGATGGCCGCGGCGTGGATGCGGCGATCCGCACGCAGTTCATGATCGGCTACGCGCCGGACGGGTATTCGGCGCTGAAGGATGCGCTGGGTACCGACGAGCGCCGGATGAAGCTGCTCGACCGCGCCGGCCTGTTCTCGAAGAACGACCGCGGCCACGTCTACGACAAGTTCCGCGACCGGGTGATGTTCCCCATCCACGACCGGCGCGGCCGCGTGATCGCCTTCGGCGGCCGCGTGCTGCAGAAGGACGACGGCCCGAAGTACCTCAATTCGCCCGAGACCGCGCTGTTCCACAAGGGCCGCGAGCTGTACGGCCTGTGGCAGGTGAAGCAGGCCAACCAGAAGATCGCGCGGCTGGTGGTGGTCGAGGGCTACATGGACGTGGTCTCCCTGTTCCAATTCGGCGTGAAGGAAGCCGTCGCCACGCTGGGCACGGCGACTACGCCGGAGCATGCGGAGCTGCTGTTCCGCAATGCGCCCGACGTGTACTTCTGCTTCGATGGCGACGCCGCCGGCCAGCGCGCCGCATGGCGCGCACTGGAATCGGTGCTGCCGCGCATGAAGGACGGTCGGCAGGCGTTCTTCCTGTTCCTGCCCGATGGCGAGGATCCCGACACCATCGTGCGGCAGGAAGGCGCCGCAGGGTTCGACGCGCGCCTGCAACAGGCGATGCCGCTGTCGGAGTTCTTCTTCCAGGAACTGGGCAAGGACATCAAGCTGTCCACGCTCGACGGCAGGGCACGCCTGGCCGAGCGCGCTCGCCCGTTGCTGGCACAGATTCCCGATGGTGCGTTCGGCGACCTGATGCGCCAGCAACTCACCGTGGTGACGGGCGTGGGCGCCGGCAGCGGTGCGACGCCATCGGCCGCACCCGCGCCGACCCGCCGTCCGCCCGCGTCGAACCCGGGCCAGAAGCCGAGCCTCGTCCGCCACATCATCGTGCGCCTGTTGCACAAGCCCGCGCTCGCGCTGGCGATCGAGTCGACGCACGGCTTTTCGGGCCTGCGTCTGCCCGGCATGGAGCTGTTGTTGGAACTGATCGCACTGGTCCACGCGCGCCCCGATATCACCACCGGGGTGCTGCTCGAGCATTTCGTCGAACGCGACGAAGCCGCCGCGCTGCAGAAGCTGGCGATGCAGGAGCTCCCCGGCGATGAAGAAAGCTGGCGGATGGAGCTGCTCGACGCCGCCGTGCAGCTCGAGAAGCAGATGCTCCAGCAACGGCTTGAGGAACTGCAGGCCAAGCAACGCAACGTCGGGCTCGACGAAGCCGACAAGTACGAACTGCGTACCCTGCTGCAGGCCCGCATCGGCCGTCACTGAGCGCGCCCGGTTTCCGTGGCGGGCGCCGCGGCCTAGACTCCGGGCATCGACTCGCCACGGAGTTCCCATGCGCCTGATCGTCTTGACCGCCGTCCTCTTCGCCCTCACGGGTAACGCGATGGCGGCCCCAGCCGCGCCCGTCGAACGCAAGCACGTGGGCAACCGCGTCAGCGAGAACGTGCCGGAGATCCCGGGCGATCTGCTGGAACGCCTCAATCGCTACCAGAACACGCGTGGCGCAGCGTTGGCCGGATGGACCAAGGACGGCTGCCTGCTGATCGGCACCCGCTTCGCCGAAACCAACCAGGCGCACCGCGTCTGCCAGCCGCTCGGCATGCGGGAGCAGCTGACGTTCTATCCCGAGCCGGTCGCCGGCCTCACGCCTGCGCCGCCGCAGGCCTGGCGCGACGGCTTCGTGTTCGCCAAGGACAAGGGCGGCGACGAGTTCTCGCAGCTCTACTGGTTCGATGCGCAGACCCGCTCGACCACGTTGTTGACCGACGGCAAGCGCAGCCAGAACAGCGGCACCGTGATCAACCGCGACGGCACGCTGCTCGCCTACGCCAGCACCGCACGCAACGGCACCGATCGCGACATCTGGCTGCGCGACACCCGTGCGGGCACGAGTCGCCTGCTGCTGTCCGCCGGCGGTTCGTGGAGCCCGCTGGATTTCTCGCCCGATGGCAAGGAGCTGCTGGTATCGCGCTACGTATCCGCCACCGAGTCCTATCCGGGCGCAGTGGACCTGGCCACGGGCAAGCTGGAGACGTTCCCGGTGGATGGCGGCAAGGCGGCGTTCGGCCGCTTCGCCTATGCGCTCTCCGGCACGGGCGTCTATTTCATTTCCGACGAGCCCGTCGCGGGCCAGCCCAGCGAGTTCAGTCGCCTGCGCTTCCACGATCCGGCCACCGGCAAACTCGAGGTACTGACCGCCGACGTGCCGTGGGACGTCGAGGATTTCGCGCTGTCGCACGATGGCAGGCACCTGGTGTACTTCACCAACGAGGACGGCATCGGCAAGGCGCACCTGCTGGCGTTGCCCAGCCATCGCCCCGTCGCCTTGCCGGAGTTGCCGGTGGGCGTCGTCGACGGCGGCGAGTTCTCGCCGGACGGCACGCGCCTGGCGATCACGCTGAACACCTCCACCTCGCCCAGCGACGTCTACGTGATCGGTCTGGCCGACCGCTCACTGGTGCGCTGGACGCAGAGTGAAGTGGGTGGCCTCGATACGATGAAGTTCGTGTCGCCTTCGCTGGTGCGCTATCCCACGTTCGATCAGGTGGGCGGCAAGCCGCGCACCATCCCGGCGTTCTACTACGTGCCGGCCAAAGTGCCGGCCGGCCGCCGGCTGCCCGTCATCATCAGCATCCACGGTGGGCCCGAAGGGCAATCCGTGCCTTCGTTCAATGCGGGCACGCAGTTCCTGGTGAACGAACTGGGCGTGGCGGTGATCGTGCCGAACGTGCGCGGCTCCACCGGCTACGGCAAGACGTTCCTGTCGCTGGACAACGCCGACAAGCGCGAGGATTCGGTCAAGGACATCGGCGCGCTGCTGGACTGGATCGCGCAACAGCCGGAACTGGACGCTTCGCGCGTGGGCGTGGTGGGCGGCAGCTACGGCGGCTACATGGTGCTCGCCTCGCTGACGCATTACAGCGACCGCATCCGCGCCGGCATCGACGTCGTCGGCATCTCCGACTTCACCACCTTCCTGACCCACACCGAAAGCTACCGGCGCGACCTGCGCCGTGCCGAGTACGGCGACGAGCGCGATCCGGCGATGAAGGCGGTGTTCGACCGCATCTCGCCGCTGCGCAACGCGGCGCGGATCAAGGCGCCGCTGTTCGTCGCCCAGGGCCGCAACGATCCGCGCGTGCCGTACACCGAAGCCGAACAGATCGCCAAGGCCGTGCGCGCGAGCGGCGAGCCGGTGTGGTTCCTGATGTTCGACGATGAGGGCCACGGCTTCCGCAAGAAGAGCAACGCGGACTACTTCGGTGCGGCGAGCATCCTGTTCTGGCAGCAGCATCTGCTGGATTGAACGGAGACCCGTCATGACACCGTTTGCGCGCTTGTTCGCCCTCGCTGTCCTCATCCTGGCCGGCACACCGGGATACGCCGGCGACTTCGCCCAACCGAAGGCCGGCCTGCACACGGGCGGGCAGCCGACCGCCGAAGACCTGCAGCGCTTGAAGCACGAAGGCGTGCGCACCGTCATCGACCTGCGGGGGCCGCAGGAAGCGCGTGGCTTCGATGAGGCCCGCGAGGCCGAAGCGTTGGGCATGGCCTACATCGCGCTGCCGATCAGCGGCAAGGACGACATCAGCGCGGAGAAGGCCAAGGCTCTGCACACATTGCTGCAGGATCGCGAAGGCGGCGTGCTGCTGCATTGCGCCTCCGGTAACCGCGTCGGTGCCCTGCTCGCACTGGGCGCGGCGCAGATCGACGGTTTGCCCGCGGACGAGGCACTGGCGCTGGGTCGCGCCGCCGGGTTGAAGTCGCTGGAACCGGTGGTGGTAGAGCAGCTCGCCACCCCCTCGCCGGTCGAAACGCAGTAAGCCGTTACGCCATCGCCGGCCGCAGCAGCGGCATCACCCAGTGGTCGGCGAGCAGGAACGCGAACAGCGCCATCAGGTAGACGATGGAGTAGTTGAATACGCGCATCGCGAAGAACTCGTCCGGCGGGTTCAGCAGTCGCCAGGCGTACCAGAGGAACACCGAGCCCAGCACGAGCGCGCCGCCCAGGTAGAAGAAGCCGCTCATGCCGAACACCACCGGCAGCACGGTCACTTCCACCAGCAGCACCGTGTAGAACAGGATCTGCCAACGGGTGTACGTCACGCCGTGCGTCACCGGCAGCATCGGCACCAGTGCGCGCGCGTAGTCCTCGCGACGGAAGATCGCCAGCGCCCAGAAGTGCGGCGGCGTCCAGACGAAGATGATGATCACCAGCAGCAGCGCATGCGGCCAGTCCCACTCGCCCTGCATGCCGGTCATCGTGGCCCAGCCCAGCAGCGGCGGCGCCGCACCGGCGATACCGCCGATGACGATGTTCTGCGGCGTGGCGCGCTTCAGGAACACCGTGTAGACCACGGCGTAGCCGATCAGCGACGCGAAGGTCAGGATCGCCGTGATCGTGTTGACCCACAACACCAGGATCGCCATCGACAGCGCCGCCAGCACCAGCGCGAACGCCAGCGCCTGCCACGGCTTCACCTGGCCTTGCACCAGCGGGCGCCACGAGGTGCGCGCCATCTTCGCGTCGATGCGCGTGTCCAGCAGTTGGTTGATCGCCGCCGCGCTCGAGGCCGCGAGCCAGATGCCAAGGAAGCCGAGCGCGCCGCGCAGCACCTGCTCGCTGTCGGGCAGACCGTCGATCGCGAGGAACATGCCGACGAGCGCGGTGAACACGATCAGCGCGACCACGCGCGGCTTGGTCAGGTCCCAGTACTGGCGGAACGTCGAAGCCATCAGTCGGGCCTGCGCAAACGTGCGGTCAGCGAGACCATGGTGAACAGCAGCAGCACTGCGCCCGCGTTGTGCGCCACGGCGACCGGCAGCGGCAGGTTGAGCTTCACGTTGAGGATGCCCAGGGTGACCTGCGCGCATACCAGCACGGCCAGCGTCAGCGACCAGCTGCGCATGCCCGGCGTGCGGAACAGGCGCAGCGCCATCGCCAGCACGTAGAGCGCGACGACCACTGCCATGACGCGGTGGGTCAGCTGGATGGCGATGCGCGAGGCGCCATCGAGCACGCCGCCCTCGTAGTCCACGCCGATCCCGCGCCACAGCACGAAACCCTCGCGGAAGTCCGCCGGCGGCGCCCACTGGCCCACGCATTTCGGGAAGTCGAGACCGCAGGCGAGTGCGGCGTAGTTCGCGCTCACCCAGCCGCCCAGCGCGATCTGCACGCCGAGCAGCACCAGCCCGCCGATCAGCCAGCGCCGCAGCACGACCGAATCGGCGAGCGTGATCGGGCGATCGGTGGCGCGCCACGCCATCCACACCAGCAGCGAGAACGTGGTCAGGCCGCCGAGCAGATGGCCCATCACGACGAGGGGCTTCAACAGCCACGTCACCGTCCACATGCCGAGCAGGGCCTGGAAGATGATCACCGCCAGCGTCAGCGCACCGGCGCGCGCCAGGTCGATGTTCGACCAGCGCAGCGCGGCGAACAGCAGGACCGCCTCGCCCAGGATCGCCAGCGCGGATGCCGCGCCGTGCTCCCCATGCATGTACAGCGGGATCGCGGCGGCGACCAGGCCCGCGGCGACGAGGATCTGCGCGATGCCCCAGCGTCGGCGACGTGCGGCCAGCAGCGCGAGGACCAGCACAAGCACACCGAGCGATGCGGCGAGATGGCGGTGCACCTGCTCGCGCCACGCCTTGTGGGTTTCGAACGGTCGGATCTCGCTGGCGACGTGCGAGGCCGCCTCATCGACCGCTTTCGGCCATGCGGCGCGGCCATAGCAGGTCGGCCAGTCCGGACAGCTCAGGCCGGCGTCGGACAGGCGCACGAAGGCGCCGAACACGACGACACACAGCGTCAGTGCCACCGCCAGCCAGGCGATGCGATGGAAATGCTTGTAGACAGCGGGTCGATAGATCACGGGACGCGCGATCTCGGTACGGTCGGAGGAAGTCGTCATGGGCAAGGGTCGTGCGTGCGGCTCAGATCAGCTTGAGCAACTTGGAAACGTCGGTGCGCAGGTGGCCGGGATCGAAGCCGGGCGCGTAGCGCAGGATCACGAAGCCGTGCGGATCGATCACGTACACCGGCACGCCGGCCGGATCGTCGACCTCCGGCAGTGCGGCGCGCAGTGGATCGTCGGCGCGGACCAGGCGCAGCGCCGAGTGGCGCGGCGCGCCTTCCGGATACGCGCCGATCCACAGGATGTCGACCTCGCCGGCGTTGTGGCCGAACAGCTGCCAGACCTTGTCCAGGTCCGTCGCCAGCGCGAGGCACGCCTGTGCGCAGCTGGCCGGCGGCGCGACCACGATGCGCCAGCCGCGCTCGGCCGGATTCCAGTCGTAGCGACTGCCATCGGCCAACACGGGCACGATGGCGCGCGCGTCGGCGGGGGGCTGCAGCATCTGGCCATGATTCTTGTGGGCGGCCGGCTGCCAGCCGGCGAAACGCAGCACGCCGGCGCCGAACACGGTGCCGAAGAACAGGGCAAACAGGGCGACCAGCATCCAGCGCCCGCGGCGCCGCTGGGCGGGATCGAACGAATTGGGGTCCATGCCGCTATTTTCTCACGCCAGGCCGCTCAATGCCCCTGTCGGGCCGCACGCCGGGACCGCCAGGTCAGCACCAGCGCGGTGACGAACACTGCGGCGGCCAGCCCGAACCACTGCACGGCGTAGCCGATATGGCGCTCCGGCGGCAACGTGTTGGGCAGGATGTCGAGGTCGCGGGCGTAGCCCAGCGGGCGGTCCGGATCCAGCTTCAGCACGCGTGGCGCCAGCGCCGGCAACGCAAGAGCCTCCTTCAAGGCGTCCCGCTGCAGGGCGATCACCAGCAGGCTCCCATCGGGCTGGGCGCTCGGTGCGGCGTGGGCGATGCCCTCCGACGGCGGCGGCACCAGCAGGCCCGCCACGCGCAGATCGCGTTCCGGCAACGGCACCACCGGCATGCGGCGGTCGCCTGGAACCGGCAGCCAGCCCAGTTCCACCAGCACCGGCGTGCCACCCCCGGCCGGTAGGAAGACGCGGAACGCCCGCACGCCCGCCTGGCGGTCGCGGGTCTGGTTGTCGAGCAGGATCGCCGGCACCGGCGCGAAGCGGCCTTCGCCGACGGTCCAGTCGTAGCGGTCCGCACGCGCCTCGTCCGCGGCGATGGCCAGCGGCTGCGGCTGGCGGTCGGCCAGCACGCGCGCGGTCTCGGCCAGCATGGCCTCCTTCTGGTCCGCCCGCCCCAGCTGCCAGGCTCCCAGACTGCCGAACAGCGACATGGCCAGCACGGCCAGAGTCCAGCCGACCGGCAGCGGCATGCGCCGGCTCACGGGCTGCGTCCGAATGTCGCACCCACTACGGGCTCACCCCGGCGGAGCGATAATGCGCGCCTTGCCGATGCGGTACCCCTCGAGGACGCCATGAACGATTCGCTGAAAACCCTGCTGATCATCGCCTTCCTCATCGTCATCGTCTGGAACCTCGGCGCGGGCCTGTACTACATGCTGGTGGACAAGAGCGAGAGCAAGCGCACCGTCAATGCGCTCACCCGCCGCATCGCCCTGTCCGTCGGGCTGATCCTGCTGGTGATCCTGGCCATCAAGATGGGCTGGATCCAGCCGCACGGCGTCAATCCCGGCTGAGCACGCATTGTCCCGCGCGCCACCGGCCGCGCCAACCTGCAAAAGAAAAGGGCCGGCATTGCCGGCCCTTACTTCGTGCGGATCGCCCGCGCTTACAGCACGTAGACGAACAGGAACAGGCCCAGCCACACCACGTCCACGAAGTGCCAGTACCACGCCACGGCCTCGAAGCCGAAGTGGTTGTCCTTGGTGAAGTGGCCCTTCGCGCAGCGGAACCAGATGATCGCCAGCATGATGGTGCCCAGCGTCACGTGCAGGCCGTGGAAGCCGGTCAGCATGAAGAACGTCGAACCGTAGATGCCCGAGCCCAGCGTCAGGTTCAGTTCCTTGTAGGCGTGGACGTATTCCTCGGCCTGGTAATACAGGAACGTGCAGCCCAGCAGCACGGTGGCGCCCAGCCAGATCAGCAGCTGCTTGCGGTTGCCGGCCTTCAGCGCGTGGTGCGCGATGGTGATGGTGATGCCCGAGGTCAGCAGGATCAGCGTGTTGATCAGCGGCAGGCCCCAGGCCGGGATGGTCTGGAACTGGCCACCGACCTGGCCCGGACCGGCGCTCGGCCACGCGGCCGAGAAGCCTTCCCACAGCAGGCTGTTGGTCATCACGCCGTCGCCTTCGCCGCCGAGCCACGGCAACGCCAGCGTACGGGCGTAGAACAGCGCGCCGAAGAAGGCCGCGAAGAACATCACTTCGGAGAAGATGAACCACACCATGCCCATGCGGAACGACACGTCCACCTGGCGGTTGTAGTGGCCGCTGACCGACTCGCGGATCACGTCGCCGAACCACATGAACAGCGTGGCGCACAGCATCACGACGCCGGCGTAGAACGCCCACATGCCCCAGGCGGAGTCATTGAGCCAGTTGGCCACGCCCACCATGGTGACGAACATGGCGATGGAACCCACGAACGGCCACTTGGAGCTGTGCGGCACGAAGTAGATGTTGGCGTCTGGCGAATGGGTTTGTCCCATGGCGTGGCTTCCGGTTGCTAAGCGTGATCAGGGTGCCGCGAGCGGCGAGGGCGATGCGTTGCCCGTGCCGATCTGCGCGGTCAGTGCATCGTTCTTGAAGAAGGTATACGACAGGGTGATCGTCTTCACTTCCGGCGGCAGGTCCTGGTCCACGATGAAGCGGACCGGCATGTCGCGGCTTTCGCCGGCCTGCAGGGTCTGGGCGGTGAAGCAGAAGCACTCGGTCTTGGTGAAATAGCCCGACGCGCGCGCCGGCGCCACGGACGGCACCGCGCTGCCCACGATCGGGCGCTCGCTGTCGTTGCGGGCGAAATACTTGGCCTCGTACAGCTCGCCGGGCACGACCTGCATGGTCAGTTGCTCGGGATGGAAGGCCCACGGCAGCTTGGAGTTCACGCCGCCGTCGAACTGCACGGTGACCGTGCGCTTGGCCTTGGCGGCGGCGACCGCCGCGGCCTGGCCGGGACCCTGCTCCAGGCGGATGCCGAACACCTTCTCGCACGCGATGCGGTACAGCGGCACCAGCGAGAACGTCAGCACGAACACCGCCACCGCCACGCCCACCAGCTTGAACAGCCCGGCCGAGTTGGACTTCGCGGCGGTCATGCGCTGAGCACCGCGCGGGCGATGAACCCCACGAAGATCGCGAACGCGATGCCGCCGATCACCCATGCGGTCCGCAGCACCGCCTTGCGGCGGCGCGCGAGTTCCTCAGGAGTCAGCGCGGGGGCGTTCATGCGGTACGGCTCAACGGTCTCAGTGGGTCACGTCGCCGTGCGCCAAGTCGCCATCCTTGATGACCGGCGGAACGGTGAAGGTGTGGTGCGGCGCCGGCGACGGCACGGTCCACTCCAGGCCCTTGGCGTTTTCCCACGCGCGCGCTTCGGCCTTCTTGCCGTTGCGCAGCGAGGCCCACAGGATCGCGGCCATCATGAACGGCGTGGCGAACATGCCGAACGCGCCGATCGAGCTGATCAGGTTCCAGTCCGCGAACACCGGGTTGTAGTCCGGGATGCGGCGCGGCATGCCGGCCAGGCCCAGGAAGTGCTGCGGGAAGAACAGCAGGTTGACGAACACGATCGTCCACCAGAAATGGAACTTGCCCCAGAACTCGTTGTACATGCGGCCGGTCCACTTCGGCCACCAGTAGTAGGTCGCGGCGATGATGGAGAACAGCGCGCCGGTCACCAGCACGTAGTGGAAGTGCGCCACCACGAAGTAGGTGTCGTGGTACTGGAAGTCGGCCGGCACGATCGCCAGCATCAGGCCGGAGAAGCCGCCGATGCTGAACAGGATGACGAAGCCCACGGCCCACAGCATCGGCGTTTCGAAGGACAGCGAGCCCTTCCACATCGTGCTGACCCAGTTGAACACCTTCACGCCGGTCGGGATCGCGATCAGCATCGTGGCGAACATGAAGTAGATTTCGCCACCCAGCGGCATGCCCACCGTGAACATGTGGTGCGCCCACACGATGAACGACAGGAACGCGATCGAAGCGGTCGCGTACACCATGGCCTGGTAGCCGAACAGCGGCTTGCGGCTGAAGGTCGGGATGATTTCCGACACCACGCCGAACGCCGGCAGGATCATGATGTAGACCTCGGGGTGACCGAAGAACCAGAAGATGTGCTGGTACATCACCGGGTCGCCGCCGCCGGCCGCGTTGAAGAAGCTGGTGCCGAAGAACTTGTCGGTCAGCAGCATGGTCACGGCGCCGGCCAGGACCGGCATCACGGCGATCAGCAGGAACGCGGTGATCAGCCAGGTCCAGCAGAAGATCGGCATCTTCAGCAGGTCCAGGCCCGGGGCGCGCATGTTCAGCACGGTGGCGATGATGTTGATCGCGCCCATGATCGAGCTGACGCCCATCATGTGGATGGCGAAGATCGTGAACGCCACGTTCGCACCGCCCTGCAGCGACAGCGGCGGATACAGCGTCCAGCCGCCGGCGGGGGCGCCGCCCGGCAGGAACAGCGTGCCCAGCAGCAGGGTGAAGGCGAACGGCATGATCCAGAAGGACCAGTTGTTCATGCGCGGCAGGGCCATGTCCGGCGCGCCGACCTGCAGCGGGATCATCCAGTTGGCCAGGCCGACGAAGGCCGGCATCACGCCGCCGAAGATCATGACCAGCGCGTGCACCGTGGTCATCTGGTTGAAGAACTCAGGCGTGACCAGCTGCAAACCCGGCACCATCAGCTCGGCACGGATCACCACCGACATGCCTGCGCCGATGATGAACATGATGAAGCTGAAGATCAGGTAGAGGGTACCGATGTCCTTGTGGTTCGTGGAGAAGAACCACCGCTCGATGAAGCTCTGCTGGTGACCGTGATGATCGTCGTGATGGTCGACGGCGGAGTTGGCCATATGCTTACTCTCTTGAAGCTAATTCGGACGATCGATCAACCCTGCGCCGACGGCGCGGGGGTCTCGGCGATGGGGGCGGGTTCGGCAGCCGGCGCAGCGGCATCGGCCGGCGCGGGTTCCGCAGGTGCGGCGACGGGCGCGGGCGCGGCAGCCGGGGCGGGCTTCTTCGACGCCAGCCACTGCTCGAACTCGGCCTTCGGCACGGCCTTCACCACGATCGGCATGAAGCCATGGTCCTTGCCGCACAGCTCGGCGCACTGGCCCCGGTAGATGCCGGGTTCCTTGATGTCGGTCCAAGCCTCGTTGACGATGCCGGGGATCGCGTCCTGCTTCCAGCCCAGCGCCGGCACCCACCAGGCGTGGATGACGTCGTCGGCGGTGATCACGAAGCGGATCTTGGTGTCGGTCGGCAGCACCAGCTGGTTGTCGACGTCCAGCAGGTAGTGCGGGTTCTTGGCCAGGTCGGGCTGCTCGCCGCTCTGGCGGATGCGGTCGGATTCACGGTCCAGGCGGCTGGTGAACGCGACGTCCTCGCCCAGGTACTCGTACTTCCACATCCACTGGTAGCCGGTGACCTTGACGGTCATCTCGGCGTTGCGGGTGTCGTACATGGCGATCAGCTTGGCGGTCGCCGGCCAGGCCATGACCACCAGGATCAGCACCGGGATGACGGTCCAGATGATCTCGGCCGTGGTGTTGTGGCTGAACTGCGCGGCCACCGCACCCTTGGACTTGCGGAACTTGAACATCGCATAGCCCATCGCGCCGAACACGATGACGCCGATGACGATGCAGACCCACAGCGCCACCATGTGCGCGTCGTAGGCGTGCTGGGACGAGGCGGTGACGCCCTTGCCCATGTTCAGCTGCCACGGCTTCGGGTCCGCCGACTGCGCCCAGGCCAGCGCCGGCATCGCCAGCAGCGTGCACGCCGTCACCAACCGCTTCCACATCCCATTCACTTGCGTCATTGCCTAGACCCCAATGCGTCATCGGTTGCGGCCACTCGCGGCCGCCAGTAAATCCTGCAACGTGTCCGCCAGCTCCCGGCGTTCGGCCGGTCCCAGGAAGTCGCCCACCTGGACCTGCCTGCCGCTGGATGCCAGCGAAATCCTTTCGCCTTCCCGCTCGATGCGCAGGCGTACCCAGTACGGATGCGCCCGGAACACCGCCCCGGACCGGGAGGTGCTCACCTCCACGGCGTCCGGCCCGATATGGATGTCCTCGCTCCGTTCGCCACTGCGCCACAGCGCGCGCAGCGCCATGGCCACGATGGCCGAATGGAGCAATGCAAAGGCCGGCGCGAAGGCATTGCCTCCCCACCAGCCCAGCATGGCGACGATCCACATCGCACCCGACAGCGTCGCGAACAACAGCACGAATTGGCGGCGCGAGAGCGCCCTCGGCGGCCGTAGCCGGAGCCACGCGCCGTGTCCGTCCCACACTGACGGCACCACTTCGATCATGTCGTCCGCCACACGGTTGAGGCTGCGGAAAACCGTTAAATGGTAGCTCCCGGCACACTTTGCGGCAAGTTTCATTGATCGAGGACAAGGCCCGCGGCCCCGTCGCGCATGCTTCGCCGCGCATCCGCCGCCGCGTTCCGCGACCCGCGTCACTGCAAGGCGCAAGGCCGCTGCGACCGGGCACGTCCGGGCATATCCGGGCCGCGCGCGCGGCTCTAAACTAATGGACTGCCTTTGGACTGCCCTGCCGTCATGTCGACCCCGTCATCGCTCCCGTCGCCTGCCGCCCCCCCGGCCGGCGGCATCGTCGCTCCCGAACTCCCCGCGCCGCCGCCCGCCCTGCGGGCCGCCATCACGGCCGCCTGGCTGCGCGACGAGACCGAACACGTCCGTGAACTGCTCGAGCAGGCCCGCCTGCCCGCCGCCGAACAGGCCCAGGCCCAGAAACTGGCCGCGGACCTGGTGAAGCGGGTCCGCGCCCGCGCCCAGGACCAGGGCGCGATCGAGGCCTTCATGCGCCAGTACGACCTGGGCAGCGAGGAAGGCGTGCTGCTGATGTGCGTGGCCGAGGCGCTGCTGCGCATCCCGGACCAGGAGACCGCCGACAAGCTGATCCGCGACAAGCTGGGCGATGCGGACTGGGAAAAACACCTGGGCCAGAGCGACTCGGTGCTGGTGAACGCCTCCACCTGGGGCCTGATGCTGACCGGCAAACTGGTCAACCTGAACGACCTGACCCGCGCCGACGTGCCGGGCGCCTTCAAGCGCCTGGTCGGCCGCGTCGGCGAGCCGGTCATCCGCCTGGCCGTACGCCAGGCCATGCGGATCATGGGCCACCAGTTCGTCATGGGCCGGACCATCGACGAGGCGCTGTCCCGCAGCCGCAAGGGCGACAACGCCGAGTACCGCTATTCGTTCGACATGCTGGGCGAGGGCGCGCTGACCACCCAGGACGCCGCCCGCTACCTGGAGGCCTACCGCCAGGCGATCCACGCGATCGGCCGCACGGGCCCCTTCGCGGACGTGCTCGCCGCTCCCAGCATCTCGATCAAACTGTCCGCGCTGCACCCGCGCTACGAGCACGCCAAGCGCGCCCGGGTGATGCGTGAGCTTGCTCCGGCCATCCTGGAGCTGGCCCAGCTGGCCAAGTCCTACGGCATCGGCTTCACCATCGACGCCGAGGAAGCCGACCGTCTGGAGCTGTCGCTCGATCTGATCGAAGCCACGTTCTCCGACGCTTCGCTGGCCGGCTGGGAGGGCTACGGTCTGGCCGTGCAGGCCTACCAGAAGCGCACGCCGTACGTGATCGACTTCCTGGCCGACCTGGCCCGCCGCGTCGGCCGCCGCATGCCGGTGCGCCTGGTGAAGGGCGCCTACTGGGACGCCGAGATCAAGCGGGCGCAGATCGATGGCCATCCGGGCTACCCGGTGTTCACCCGCAAACCCAACACCGACGTGTCTTACCTGGCCAACGCGCGCCGCATGCTCGACCACGGCGACGCGCTTTACCCGATGTTCGCCACCCACAACGCGCAGACGATCGCCGCGATCCGCTCGATCGCCCAGGGCCGGCCGTACGAGCACCAGAAGCTGCACGGCATGGGCGACGACCTGTACGCCGAAGTGGTACCCAAGCATCGCCTCGACACCCCGTGCCGCGTGTACGCGCCGGTCGGCTCGCACGAGGACCTGCTGCCGTACCTGGTCCGTCGCCTGCTCGAGAACGGCGCCAACAGCAGCTTCGTCAACCGCATCACCGACGAGAACGTGGCCATCGAGGACCTCGTGCGCGACCCGGTGCAGACGGTGTCCGAATTCGAGTCCATCCCGCACCCGCGCATCCCGCTGCCGGTCGATCTTTTCCGGAGCCAGCCGGCTCCCATCGCTTCTTCTGAAAGGAACAACTCCATGGGCGCCAACCTCGCCAACGACAACGACCTGCGCGCGCTGGCCGAGCGCATCAACGCCGCGGTCAAGCCGTGGCGCGCCGCACCGCTGGTGCCGGGCGCGGTCGTGTCGAGCGCTGCGTTGCCGGTGGCCAATCCCGCCGACCGCCGCCAGACCGTCGGCGAATGGCAGCCGGCCGACGGCGGCACCGTCGAGAAGGCGCTGGCGAACGCGGTCGCCGCGCAGCCGGCCTGGGACCGCACGCCGGCGGCCAGCCGCGCCGCCATCCTCGAGCACGCCGCGAACCTGCTGGAGCAGCGCCTGCCCGACTACATCGCGCTGTGCGTGAAGGAAGCCGGCAAGACCATCCCCGACAGCGTCGCCGAAGTGCGCGAGGCGGTCGACTTCCTGCGCTACTACGCCGCCCAGGCGCGCGTGCAGTTCGGCGCGCCGGAACACCTGCCCGGCCCGACCGGCGAATCCAACCAGCTGCAGCTGCAGGGCCGCGGCGTGTTCGTCTGCATCAGCCCGTGGAACTTCCCGCTCGCGATCTTCCTGGGCCAGGTCAGCGCCGCGCTCGCTGCCGGCAACAGCGTGATCGCCAAGCCGGCCGAGCAGACCAACCTGATCGGCCATGCGGCGGTGAAGCTGCTGCACGAAGCCGGCATCCCCGAGGCGGTGCTGCAGTTCCTGCCCGGCGACGGTGCGACCGTCGGCGCCGCGTTGACGAAGGATCCGCGTGTCGCGGGCGTCGCGTTCACCGGCTCCACCGACACCGCGCGCGCCATCAACCGCGCGCTCGCCGGCCGCGACGCCGGCCCGATCGCCACCCTGATCGCCGAAACCGGCGGCCAGAACGCCTTCATCGCCGACTCCTCCGCGCTGCCGGAACAGCTGGTCAAGGACGCGATGGGCTCGGCCTTCACCTCCGCGGGCCAGCGCTGCTCGGCCGCGCGCGTGCTGTTCGTGCAGGACGACATCGCCGACAAGGTGATGACGATGCTCGCCGGTGCGATGGACGAACTGAAGATCGGCGACCCCGGCCTGCTGTCGACCGACGTGGGTCCGGTGATCGACGCCGACGCGCTGAAGATCCTCGACGACCACGCCGTGCGCATGGCGGCCGAAGCGCGCCTGATCAAGCAGGCCCATGCAGGCGAAGAGACGGCGCACGGCACCTTCTTCGCGCCGCGCGCGTGGGAACTGAAATCGCTGGACCAGCTGCACAAGGAAATCTTCGGCCCGGCCCTGCACGTGGTGCGCTGGAAGGCCGACCAGCTCGACGCGGTGATCGACCAGATCAACGCCACGGGCTACGGCCTCACCTTGGGCGTGCATTCGCGCATCGACGAGACCATCGACCGCATCGCGGCACGGGTGAAGGTCGGCAACGTCTACGTCAACCGCAACCAGATCGGGGCGGTGGTCGGCGTGCAGCCGTTCGGCGGCCAGGGCCTGTCCGGTACAGGCCCCAAGGCGGGCGGCCCGCACTACCTGCCGCGCTTCGCCACCGAGAAGACGGTTACCGTCAACACGACCGCCGCCGGCGGCAATGCTTCGCTGCTGACGCTCGGCGACTGATCGGTCGGGCGGCAGCGCCCGCGCACGATCCTGAAGCCCCGCCCCGGCGGGGCTTCTTTTTTTCCCGTGTCATGACCAACCGCACTGATTGCAACACGCCGGGAGGGCGAAGCTTCGACGGTGCCGTCGCCGGGCGTTCACCCGGCGGCATCGGCCGCGCCGCTGCCGGATCGCGGCACTTTCCGCGTTGGAGCGAAAACAGGGAGATCCACGGCCAGCATGGCCCATCCGCATGACGACCGATTTCTACAACCTGCTGTTGACCGACTGCGCGCTGGCCGCCCTGCTGCTCGCGCTGTTCTTCTACGTCGGCCGCGTTTCGCGTGGCGTGCGTGGCATCGCCACCTGGGGCGTCGCGCATTTCCTCTATTCGCTCGGCGCGGCGATGCTGGACGGCACCGCGCAGGAGTTGGTGCGTGTCGGCGACGACGGGCTTGCGCACTGGATGGCCGGTCTCGGCGGGCTGCTGGCCTGCGCGGGCCTGGTGGGGCTGGCCTGGTCGATCATCCAGTTCGTGCAGCAGCGCTCTTTGCTCGTATGGGAGCGCGCCCTGCTGCCCGTCTGCATCGGGTTCTCGCTGGCCGGCTGGGTGCTGCGCGGCACCGTGGATGCGCAGGGCGCGGCGATGAGCGCCACCGAGGTGATCGTGCTCGCGCTGATGATCGGCCACCTGCTGGTGCTGCGCCGCGCGCCGGACCATGTCCCGGCGCGCCTGATGATCGCCGGCTGCCTGATGCTGTTGTGGCTGTACGGCAGCGACCTGCTCGCCGCGCTGACCGGCCGCTACGGTCCCAACCCGATGTGGGTGAACCTCGACCTGTCCATCTGGTACCTGCTCAACTTCTGCATGCTGATGCTGGCCAGCTTCCGCGCCGCGGAGCCGCTGCGTCGCGGCGCGCTGTTCGATCCGCTGACGGGCGCGCTCAACCGGCGCGGCCTGGACAACGAACTCGAAGCGCGCGGCGCCTGGCGCTCCGCCGAGCACGGCCTGGCGGTGATCGCCCTGGACCTGGACCACTTCAAGGCCGTCAACGACGACCACGGGCATGAAGCGGGCGATCTGGTCCTGCAGCGCTTCTCCGACGTGGTGCGCGGCTGCATCCGCAACGAGGACCTGTTCGCGCGCCTGGGCGGCGAGGAATTCATGCTGGTGCTGCGCGACACCCATGCGGAAACCGCACATGCCTTGGCCGAACGCATCCGCCAGCAGGTGATGGCGCTGGAATTCTCGCCGATCGGCGCGGATTTCCGGATCACCGTCAGCCTGGGCATCTCCTTCACCGCCGACCGCCACGCGCAGTACGACACCCTGATGCGGCTGGCCGACGAAGCGCTGTACGCGGCCAAGCACAAGGGACGCAACCGGATCGAGGTACGCTGGCATCCCGCCTGACCGGACGATCGCCATGCCGCTGCACCGCCTCACCCTTGCCCTGCTCGCGCTCTGCGCCGCCGGCGCCGCACAGGCCTCAGGACAGCACGCAGCGTGTCCCGCAGATCCGGGCACCGCGCCCGGCGGCGAACTGAAGGCCGTGCGCGTGGCGGCCGCCACGCCCGGCGACACGCTCGATCGTCTGTACGAAGGCCCGGTGTGGCGCGACGGCGCGCTGTACCTGTCGGACTTCGTGCACAACGGCACCTTCCCGTCCCGCATCCGGCGCTTCACTCCGCCCGACCGGTGGGAGACCGTGGTCGACGACAGCGGCAGCAACGGCCTGGCGCTCGACGTCGAGGGCCGGCTCATCGCCGCGACGCACGACCGCAAGCAGGTCGCGCGCGTGAACCTGGACGACGGTACGCGCACGCCGCTGGTTTCCACGTTCGACGGTGCGCCGTTCAACTCGCCGAACGACCTGGTGATGGCGGCCGACGGCTCGCTCTACTTCACCGATCCGGACTACCAGCGCAAGGCCGCCCCGGGCGGCCAGCCGCTGACCCGGGTGTACCGCCATCGCGAAGGCGTCACCACGGTGGTGGACGACACGCTGCGCAACCCCAACGGCATCGCCCTGTCGCCCGACGGCGGCACGCTCTACTTGGCCGGAGGCACCGGCGACGGCGACGTGCTGCGCGCCTACCCGATGGTCGATGGCGCACCCGGCGCCGGCCGCGATCTGGCCCGCATCTCGGGCGGCGATGGCCTGGCGGTGGACTGCCTCGGCAATGTGTACGTGACGGAGCACGGCGAGCACCGCGTGCGCGTGCTTTCGCCGGCAGGCCAGGTGCTGGCCACGATCCGGGTGGACGCCAACATCACCAATGCCGCGTTCGGCGGTGCGGACCGGCGCACGCTGTTCCTCACCGGTGCGGCCAGCCTGTGGTCGATCGATCTGGACGTGGCCGGGCTTCCGTACTGACGCCTGAAAAGAAAAACCCCGCCGAAGCGGGGTTTTTCATAGGACTGATGCGCGAAGCGATCAGAACTTGTACTGCATCGACACGCCGTACAGGTCGGCGCCGCCGTCGAACTCGCCGACCAGGCGCGCGCGCGTGCTGGTGGTCAGGTCCACTTCCGGCGTATCGACGATGTCGATCTTGACGTAGCTGGCGTTGAGCTCGAAGTGCTCGGACAGCGCCCAGGTCAGGCCCAGCGAGTACCACATGCGGTCCTGGTCGGGCAGGCGCGGGGTGCGGTACGGACGGCTCACCGGGGAGTCGTCGCGCGCCACGCCGGCGCGGAAGGTGAATGCGTCGCTGAACTTGTATTCGCCACCGACCGAGTAGAACCAGTTGTCGCCCCAGTTGTACTCCTCGGCGGAATCCGGCTGGCCCGGGTTGTCGAACTCGATGCGGATTTCCTGCAGCGAGGTCCAGTCGGTGCGGCTGGCTTCGGCCATCACGGTGAAGCGGTCGTTGGCGTAGTAGGTGACGCTGAAGGTGTCCACGGCCGGGGTGGTCAGCTTGGCCAGCGCATCGCCGTCCAGGAACAGCGGACGGGTCAGCGGATTGGCGTCGAATGCGGTACGCACATTGGCCGGCACGGTGAAGTCGCCCTCGCCTTCCAGCTCGTGGTCGATCTCGGAGCGGTGCGAATAGCCGACCGACCACTTGTCGCTCGGGCGCCAGTTCATGCCGACGATCCAGCCCCAGCCGTTGTCGGTGCCGTTGACGTGGGCCAGGCCGTCGTTGCGCTGCGGGCCGAAGGGCGAAGCGGGGCTGAGGCAGCTGGCCGGGTTCTGGCTGCAGATGACGGTGCCGAAGTCGACGGCCTGCGACAGGGTGACGTCCGCATGCTCGTACACCAGGCCGGCGCCGATCGAGAAGTAATCGCTGAGCTCGAGCGAGGCCGCCAGGGTCAGGTCGATGATCTTCACGTCCGATTCCAGCGCGTGATAACGACCCTTCCAGCCGTTGTCGTATTCGGTCTTCAGGCCGAACGGCGCGCTGATCATGGCGCCCAGCGTCAGGTATTCGAAGTCGCCGCTGAGCGGCAGGATGAACGAGGCCGCCGGGACCGCGGCCACGTCACCGGCGTCGCCGCCGTTGCCGCCGGTCAGCGGCTGCTGGAACGGGGTGCCGGTCGCGGCGGTGCCGCTGCCCGTGAATTCGTAGGACAGGTCGATCGCGGTGACGTCGGCCTGCAGGGTGCGCTCGGTGAAGGTGGACATGACGGCCGGGTTGTTGACCACGACCGAGGCGTCGCCCTTGGCGGAGGCCGCACCGGCCATCGCGCGGCCCTGGGCCTTGACGCTGTTTTCCTTCAGCTGGAAGGCGGCGGCATGCACGTCGCCATAGGCCAGCGCGGCGGTGATGCCGAGGGCCAGCGCGGACACGCGGGTGAGGTTCTTAGCAAATTCCATCAGTGTTCTCTCCGGAGACGTGGGTAAAAGTCGTCTGCGTCGCCAAAGGCCGGGGTGTGTGGTCCACCTTTTCGGCCTGCCGGAAGCCCCTCCCGACATACGACGCCGTATGCAGTATACCCGCTAACCAAACACTAACAATCCACCGTAAGTCCTTGCCCCTATTCAGTTTCGTTGCGATGCACCATGGGCAGCGGGCGGGTCACCCGGTAGAGTGCCCGCGCATGTTCGTGTCGATTCCTTCCCGCCAGAAGCCCTCGCTGCGCTGGGCCACGCCGGCGCTGGTGGTCGTGTTGTCCGCCGCCTTCTGCTGGGCCCTGACCCTGGGCGACGCGGCACAGGGCCACCTGCTCACCGAGTGGGGCGCGTTGACCGGCGGCATGGTCGCGCCCGAGGTCTGGTTGGCGTCCCTGCAGCGTGGCACCGTGCTGCGCCTGTTCACCGCGCTGTTCCTGCATGCCGACTGGACGCACCTGCTGGGCAACCTGGTGTTCCTGCTGATCTTCGGCCTGCCCGCGGAGCGGGCGATGGGCCCGTGGCGCTTCCTGCTGCTGTTCCTGGTGGGCGGCGCGGCGGCGAACGTGGCTGCCGTGCTCAGCATCGATGCGCCCGACCGCGTGGTGATCGGCGCGAGCGGCGCGGTCTCGGCGGTGATCGGCGCGTACCTGGCGCTGTTCCCGACGGCGCAGCTTGGCGTGGTCGTGCCGCTGGGCCTGTTCTGGGAAGTGGTGAAGGCGCCGGCCTCGGTGCTGATCGGCGTATGGGCCCTGCTGCAGGTGGTGTTCGCCTACACCGGCCCCGCATTCGGTACGGTGGCATGGCCGGCGCACATCGCGGGCTTCCTGTTCGGCGTCGTGTTCGCCCTGTTCGTGCGCGCCGCCATCGCCCGGCGCATGCGCAAGCGGCAGGGTTACTGAGCGGGCGCGACCTATAATCGGCGGCATGAAGACCACGCTCTACAAGATCACCTTCCACAACCACACCAAGGTCTACGAGCTGTACGCGCGCAAGGTGGCGGCCAGCGGGCTGTGGGGTTTCACCGAGGTGTCCGACCTGGTGTTCGACGTGCACGAAGGGCTGGTCGTCGACCCGACCGAGGAACGCCTGCGCGACGAGTTCGGCGGCACGCGCGTGCTGCACCTGCCGATGCAGAGCATCATCCGGGTGGAGGAAGTCGAACGGAAGGGCCAGTCCGCGATCCGCGACGCCGCCACCGGCGAGAAGGTGGTGACGCCGTTCCCGCTGCCGGCCAAGCCGCGCTGAGCGTGCTGCCGGCGCCGCGCCGCCGACCGGTTTGGCCCTGCATGCGCAGCCGGAATCGCCCCTATGATGGCGCGTCGCGTACAGAGCCATCGGGATGTCCACCTCACAACTGTCGGTCTACTTCTTCCTCCAGGCGGGCCTGATCATCCTGGTGTGCCGGCTGGTCGGACAGCTGGCGCAGCGCGTCGGCCAACCGCAGGTGGTGGGCGAGATGATCGCCGGCGTGATGCTCGGCCCGTCGCTGTTCGGCGCCGTATTGCCCGGCGCGCAGGCCACCCTGTTCCCGAAGGACACCCTGGACATGCTGTATGTCGGCGGCCAGGTGGGCGTGGGCATGTACATGTTCCTGGTCGGCATGGAGTTCCAGGCGGCGCACATCCGCGCGCGCTATCGCAGTGCGCTGGCGGTGTCGTGGGCCGGCATCGCGGCGCCGTTCTTGCTGGCGTTCGCACTGGCGCCGTGGCTGCAGGACGTGCCGGGCCTGTTCGCGGAGAAGGCGCGCTTCCTCGAAGTCGCCCTGTTCCTCGGCGCCGCTATCGCGATCACCGCCTTCCCGATGCTCGCGCGCATCATCCACGAACGCGGCCTGGCCGGCACGCCGCTGGGCACGCTCGCACTCACCGCCGGCGCGATGGACGACGCGGCCGCCTGGTGCATCCTGGCGATCGTGCTGGCGAGCTTCGGCGGCAGTTGGGGCCAGGCCTGGCTCGCGATCGGCGGCGGCGTCGCCTACGTGGCCTTCATGCTGCTGGCCGGACGCCGGCTGCTCGCGCCGCTCGCCGCGCAGGTGCCGGCGGAAGGCCCGCTGCCCACCCCGGTGTTCGCCTGGGTGATGGCGGCCTTCTTCCTGTGCGCATGGGCGATGGACGCGATCGGCATCCACGCCGTGTTCGGGGGCTTCATCCTCGGCATCTGCCTGCCGCGTGGCGCGCTCACCGAACGCCTGCGCGAACGGCTGCAGTCGCTGGTGGTGGTCGTGCTGCTGCCGCTGTTCTTCACCTATTCGGGCCTGAAGACGCAGCTCTCGGTATTCCTCGATCCGACGATCCTGCTGCCGGCGATCGCCATCCTGCTGGCCTCGTTCGGCGGCAAGGCGATCGCGTGCTGGGCCGCGGCGCGGCTATCGGGCGAATCCCCGCGCGATGCGAAGGCGATCGGCGCGCTGATGAACGCGCGCGGCCTGATGGAACTCATCATCATCAACATCGGCCTGCAGGCGGGCGTCATCGAACCCGGTCTGTTCACCATCCTGGTGATCATGGCGATCCTGACCACGCTGATGGCCACGCCGCTGTTCAACCGCATCATGCGCGACCGCGGCGCGCCCACCCTGCCTGCGACGGGTACGCCGCCCGCATGATGTCGCGCGCGCTCAGCGCGGGGTCGCGGCCGGCTTCGCGCGTGCGGTGACGGCAAGCTTCTTGAGTTCCCCCAGCGCCGCCTTGATCGGCGCCTCGCCGTCGAGCACATCGCCGGGCGTGTAGCCGGCCTGGCCTTCATCGTCGCCGCGCAGATGGCCCGGCAGCGTGGCCTCGGTGATGTAGAGCTGGCCATCCTGGCCGACGATCGCGTCGGGCGTGGCGCCTTCGGGCTTGACCACCACGTCGGGCACGATGCCGCTGGCCTGGATCGACTTGCCGCTGGGGGTGTAGTACCGCGCGGTGGTCAGCTTGACCGAGTCGCCGTTGTCCAGCGGCAGCACCGTCTGCACCGAACCCTTGCCGAACGTCCGGCTGCCGACCACGCGCGCGCGGTCGTTGTCGCGCAGCGCGCCGGCGAGCACTTCCGAGGCGCTCGCCGAACCGGCGTCCACCAGCACCACGACCGGCGCGCCGCCCAGGCGGTCGCCCGGCGTGGCGTCGAACTTGGAATCGCTGATCGACAACCGCCCGCGCGTGCTGACGATGTTGCCCTTTTCCAGCAGCTCATCCGCCACCTGCACGGCCGCGAGCAGCAGGCCGCCCGGATTGCTGCGCAGATCGAGCACCAGGCCGCGCAGCGGACCCTTGGCCTGCAGCGTGTCGAGTTGTTTCTGGAAATCGGCGGCGGTGTCGGTCTGGAACGCGCTGATGCGCACGTAGCCGTAGCCCGGCTCCAGCACGCGGCTGCGCACGCTGGTGACGCGGATGGTGTCGCGCACCAGGGTGACGTCGAACGGCTTCGGCGCGCCGTCGCGCACAATGGTCAGGGTGATCTTGCTGCCCGGTGCGCCGCGCAGCGGTTCCATGCCGTCGTCGGCGCTGATCGGCTTGCCGTCGATGGCGGTGATGATGTCGCCGGACTTGATGCCCGCCTTCGCCGCCGGCGTGTCGTCGATCGGCGACACCACCAGCAGGGTGCGGTCGGCCTGCTGCTGCAGTTCCACGCCGATGCCTTCATAGGCGCCGCTGGCCTGCTCGTCGAACGCGTCGGTGTCCTGCTTGTCGAAGTAGGTGCTGTGCGGATCCAGGTCCAGCAGCAGGCCGCGGATCGCGGACTGCATCAGCTTCTTGTCCTCCACCGGCTCCACGTACGCTTCCTTCACCGCATTGAACACGGCGACGTAGCGGCGGATCTCCTCCAGCGGCACCTTCGACGGCGCGTTCTCGGCAGCATCCGGGTCGTCGCTGGGCGCGACCACCGGCGGGCCGTCCGGCGTCGGCGCCTGCTGTTGCGCCGACGCGGGCAGGGCCGCGAGCAGGGCGACGGTCAGGAGGGCCAGGGGAAGACGCTGCAGCATGCAAAGGCTCCGGGTGGGGCTTGGATGGACTCCGCGAACGGTCGCGAAGTTCACCCGGATTATGCGTGAAGCCACGCAAGGCGGATGTTCAAGCCCGGTTACGGCCGCCTGCGTCGTTCATCGCCGCTGCAGCCACGACGACGGATCGACCGGCTGGCCGTTGCGGCGCAGTTCGAAGTACAGCGCCGCCTGTCCCTGCCCGCCCGAGGTGCCCACGCGGGCCACCGCATCGCCGCGCTTCACCCGGTCGCCGCTGTCCTTCAGCAGGCTGTCGTTGTGCGCGTACAGGCTCATGTAGCCGTTGCCGTGGTCGAGGATGAGGATCAGGCCGTAGCCGGTCATCCATTCGGAGAACACCACGGTGCCGTCGGCCACCGCGGTGACCGTCGTGCCGGCGGGCGCCCCGATCAGCACGCCGGTGCTGGCGCGGCCATCCGGCAGGCGGCCGCCGTAGCGCGCCAGCAGGCTGCCCGACACCGGCCAACCCAGTCCACCGACCTTCAGCGCAGGCGCCGAGGCCACGACGGGACGCGGAGCGGTATCGCGCGGGGCTCGGCTCCCGCCACTGGTGCCTTCGCGCTTCTTCGCGGCCGCGGCTTCGGCAGCGGCGCGGCGCGCGGCCGCCCGCCGTTCGGCTTCGGCACGGGCAGCGGCGGCGCGAAGATTCTTCAGCAGCGTTTCCAGCGAACGGGCGTCCTGGCCGAGCGCCTTTTCCTTCGCGGCACGGTCCTGGTAACGCTCGTCGAGATCGGCCACCAGGCTCGCACGCGTCTTGCGATCCTTCTCCAGCTGCACCACCTCGCCGCGCTGGCGCGCGCGGGCGGCCTCGAGCTCCGTGCGGCGCGTGGCGATCTCGCGTTCGACCTCGTCCAGCGCCGCCAGATCGGTGGTCAGCGTGTCGATCCTGCGCGCCTGGTCGCGCTGCACGTAGCGGTGGTAGGCCAGCAGGCGATTGGCATCGGCGACGCGGTCCTGGGACAGCAGCACCTTCAGCGGCGCGTCCTCGCCCTGCTGGTACGCCGCGCGAACCAGGGCGGTCAGTTGCCCGCGCTGTTGCGCGCGCTGCGCGGTCAGCGTGTCGCGACGTTGCTGCAGTTCGGCCAGCGCGGCGGCTTCCTTGCGCATCGCCGCTTCGGTTTCGGCCAGCGACCGCGACGTGCGGCCGACCTTCTCGTCGGCATCGCGCAGCTGGCGCGAGGCGGTGCCGCGTTCGCCTTCCAGCTTGCGGCGTTCCTGCGCGATCGATTTCAGCTCGCTGCGCACACGCTCGAGCTTGCGTTCGGTCTCGCGCGAGGTCTGCGCCGGCGCGGAGGCGGCCGCGACCACCGCCAGCAGGGCGGTGGCCAACGCGGCGCGCCAGGCGTGCGCCATCAGCCGGCGATCAGGCTGCGGCCGCTCATGTCGGCCGGTTGCGGCAGGCCCAGCAGGTCGAGCAGCGTCGGGGCGACATCGCGCAAGGCACCGCCGCTGCGCAACGTCGCCGCGCGCTCGCCCACGTAGACCAAGGGCACGGGACCCACGGTGTGCGCGGTGTGCGGCTGTCCGGTCGCCGGGTCGCGCATCATTTCCAGGTTGCCGTGGTCGGCGGTGATGATCATCGCGCCGCCGGCGGCCCGCACCGCGGCATCGACCTCGCCGATCGCCTTGTCTACCGCCTGCGCCGCCAGGATCGCCGCCTGCAGGTCGCCGCTGTGGCCGACCATGTCGGGGTTGGCGATGTTGCAGATGATCGCGTCGAACCGGCCAGAGCCGATCGCCGCGACCAGCTTCTCGGTGAGTTCGGGGCAGCTCATTTCCGGCTGCAGGTCGTAGGTGGCGACCTTCGGGCTCGGCACCAGGATGCGCTCCTCGCCGTCGAACACGTCCTCGCGGCCGCCGCTGAAGAAGAACGTCACGTGCGCATACTTCTCGGTCTCGGCGATGCGCAGCTGGGTGAGGCCGTGCTCGGCCAGCAGTTCGCCGAAGGTCTCGCGCAGGTCGTCCGGTGCGAAGGCCACCGGCGCGGGCAGCTTGGCGTCGTATTCGGTCAGGCAGACGAAGCGCGCCAGCGCCGGCACGCGCCGCTCGAAGCCGTCGAACGCCGGCGACACGAACGCCGCCGTCAGCTGGCGCGCGCGGTCGGCACGGAAGTTCATGAACACCACCGCATCGCCGTCGGCGATGGGCTGGGCGCCGTCGATCACGGTGGGCAGCACGAACTCGTCGTTCTCGCCGCGCGCGTACGCCGCCTCCAGCGCGGCCACGCCGCTGGCGGCATGGTGGTCGCTCTTCGCTTCGACGAGGGCGTCCCACGCCAGCCGCACGCGGTCCCAGCGCTTGTCGCGGTCCATCGCGTAGTAGCGGCCGCTGACCGACGCGATGTGCGCGTTGCCGAGCTTGGCGCAGAGGTCCTGCAACGCACGCAGGCTGGGTTCGGCGGACTTCGGCGGGGTGTCGCGGCCGTCGAGGAAGGCATGCACCGCAACCCGCGGCACGCCTTGGCGCTTGGCCAGGTCGAGCATCGCGAAGATGTGCAGCTCATGGCTGTGCACGCCGCCGGGCGACAGCAGGCCGAACACATGCAGGGTCTTGCCGTCGGCCTTGGCGGCGTCGCAGGCGGCGACCAGTTCGGCGTTGGCGAAGAAGCTGCCGTCTTCGATGGCCGCGTCGATGCGGGTCAGGTCCTGGTAGACGATGCGACCCGCGCCCAGGTTCATGTGGCCCACTTCCGAATTGCCCATCTGCCCGTCCGGCAGGCCGACATGGCGGCCCTCGGTGTGGATCAGGGTGTGCGGCGCGGTGGCCAGCAGGCGGCGCCAGTTCGGCAGTTCGGCCTGCGCCAGCGCGTTGTCGGTGGGGTCTTCACGGTGCCCCCAGCCATCCAGGATCAGCAGCACGACGGGCTTGGGACGCTTCACGGGCGGGGGAGATGCGGACACGGGCACGTTCCAGTGACTTCAGGCAGGTGACGATTGTAGCGAAGCATGGTGCCATCCACTCCGGCACGGCGGCGTTTAAACCCTCCGCCACGCCGGTGCATCAGACCGATACGAGACCACCCGAGAGGCAACCCCATGATTCGTCCCCGTACCGCCCTGCTGCTGACCCTGGCCTTGGCCGCCACGCCCGCGCTGGCCCAGCAGGAAATCTCCAAGGTCAACGGCAGCATCACCGCCGAAGCCGGCCAGACCTATGGCGACCTCGACACCGTCAACGGCTCGATCCGCGTGGCCGACGGCGCCACCGCCGACGACGCCAGCACCGTCAACGGCAGCATCAACGTGGGCGACAAGGCACGCGTGGATTCCCTGGAAACCGTCAACGGCTCCATCCGCGTCGGCAAGGACGTGCAGGTCCGCAAGGACGTCGAGACCGTCAACGGCAGCATCTTCACCGATCGCGGCACCGTGGTGGGCGGCAAGATCGACACCGTCAACGGCGCGATCGGCCTGGTGGAAACGCAGCTGGCCGGCGGCATCGAGACCGTCAACGGCGACATCACCGTCGGCGTCCGCTCGCACGTGAAGGGCGGCATCAAGGTCACGAAGCCGCAGGGCTTCCGCCTGAACGTCAAGCGCGATCCGCGCATCATCATCGGCCCCAACGCCATCGTCGAAGGCCCGCTGGTGTTCGAACGCCCGGTCACGCTGTACGTGCACACCAGCGCCAAGATCGGCCCGGTGACCGGCGCCACGGCCAAGTCGTTCAACACCGACACCGCGCCGGCCGAGTAAGCGCGAACCGCGGGACACGGCACAGGCCGGCCCGCGGCCATGAGGCTAGAATCGGGATTCCTTCCGTTGAGGAATCCCGATGTCCCGCAAGTTGATGCTGGTGCTTGCCGCCACGGCCGCACTGGCCGCGTGCAAGCGCGAATCCGAGGCCCCGGCGCCCGCGCCCGACGCCGCCACTCCGCCCGCCGCGGCGCACACCTTCACCGCCGACATCACCGAAGGCGACTTCGGCGACCTGGTGAAGACGCTGTCCTCGGACGAATTCGAAGGCCGCGGCCCGGGTTCCGTGGGCGAAGAGAAGACCGTCGCCTACCTCGAAGCGCAGATGAAGCGCATCGGCCTGCAGCCGGGCAACAACGGCAGCTACTTCCAGGACGTGCCGATGGTGGAGACCACCGCCAACGAGGCGGCCACCACGCTGACCCTGACCACCGCCAAGGGCGCGCACGCGCTGAAGTTCGGCACCGACTTCGTCGTCGGCACCCGCACCGGCCAGACCGAGGTGAAGCTGGACGCCAGCGACCTGGTCTTCGTCGGCTATGGCGTGGACGCGCCGGAGCAGCAATGGAACGACTACGCCGGCCAGGACTGGACCGGCAAGACCGTGGTGATGTTCGTCAACGACCCCGGTTTCCACAGCAAGGACGAGACGTTGTTCGGCGGCAACCGCATGACCTACTACGGTCGCTGGACGTACAAGTTCGAGGAAGCCGCGCGCAAGGGCGCCGCCGCCGCGCTGATCGTGCACGACACCGCCGGCGCCAGCTACGGCTGGGACGTGGTGAAGAACTCCTGGGCCGGTCCGCAGTACGACCTGCCGGCGAAGGATGATCCGGAAAAGCGCATCCCGCTGCAGGGCTGGCTGAGCGCGGACGCCGCCCGACAGCTGTTCGCCGACGCCGGGCTCGACCTCGACGCGGCCTACGCCAGCGCCGGCAAGCGCGGCTTCAAGCCGGTATCGCTGAAGGCCAAGGCCTCCGCCGCGCTGACCAGCAGCATCACCGAGAAGACCTCGCGCAACGTCATCGGCGTGCTGCCGGGCAGCAGCAAGCCCGACGAAGCCGTGCTGTACATGGCGCACTGGGACCACCTGGGCAAGCACGAGGGTGAGGAAGGCGACAACATCTACAACGGCGCGGTCGACAACGCGACCGGCGTGGCCGGCATCCTGGAGATCGCCGAGGCGTTCGCCCACCAGGATCCCAAGCCCGCGCGTTCGGTGGTGTTCGTGGCGGTGACGCTGGAAGAGTCCGGCCTGCTGGGTTCCAAGTACTACGTCGCCCACCCGACCTTCCCGCTGGACAAGATCGCCGGCGTGATCAATCTCGACGCGATGAGCGTGGGCGGCAAGTCGCGCGACTTCGTCGTCACCGGCAAGGGCAACTCCGAGCTGGAGGACATGCTGAAGGTCTACGCCGACCAGCAGGGCCGCGTGCTCACCCAGGAAGGCAACCCCGCTGGCGGTTACTACTTCCGCAGCGACCACTTCAACTTCGCCAAGGCCGGCGTGCCGGCGCTGTACGCCAAGGGCGGCAACGACCTGCTGGAAGGCGGCGTCGAGGCCGGCAAGGCGGCGAGCGAGGAGTACGCCAAGCGCTACCACCAGGCCAGCGACGAAATGCATGAAGGCTGGAAGCTGGATGGCGTGGTGCAGGACCTGCAGGCGCTGTACGGCGTCGGCAAGGACCTGGCCGTCGCGGACACGTGGCCGAACTGGTACGAAGGCAATCCCTTCAAGGCCGCGCGCGACAAGATGCGTCCGGCGGCGCCGGCGGCGCCGGCGGCGAAGTAAGCCGCGTTTCGATGCGACAGGAAGACGGCGCCGCAAGGCGCCGTCTTCTTTGGATGCATCCCCTCTCCCCGCACAACGGGGAGAGGGTGCCGAAGGCGGGTGAGGGGCGAGCGAAGACGTGGCGTTTCACATTCGGCCGGCCGGCAACGCGCGGACAAACGACTGCGGATTGGCGCACGCACGGGATCGCGTAGCCCCTCATCCGCCCTCCGGGCACCTTCTCCCCGCGTGCGGGGAGAAGGAAAACACGCGCGATGGACGCCCACCTACTTCACGCAATACCCTGCGCCATCCTCGGAGGGAAATGTCATGTCGATCGCTTACTGGTGCATCCTCGTCACCGCACTGCTGCCGTACCTGTGGGTCTTCATCGCCAAGCGGTCCGGCGAGCGCTACAACAACCGCAACCCGCGCGGTTGGGTCGCCAAGCAGGAAGGCAACTACAAGGTGCAGCGCGCCAACGCCGCGCACCTCAACGGCTTCGAGGCGTTTCCCGCGTTCGTCGCCGGCGTGCTGATGGCGCAGCTGGCCGGCGTACCGACGGACACCATCACCCCGCTGGCACTGGGCTTCGTCGCCGCGCGCATCCTGCACGGCGTGTTCTACCTGGCCGACAAGCACTCCCTGCGCAGCTTCGTCTGGCTGCTGGGCATGCTGTGCGCAGTGGCGCTGATCGTGCTGGCGGCGCTGCGGGTGGCCTGAGTCCGGTTTTCCTGGTGTCGGTGTGGGCTTGGGTGTGGGAGCGACGTAAGTCGCGATGAAGCTTTACCGATGACCGATCGCGACTTACGTCGCTCCCACACCCACTACCCACATCCACCGACGCCTAGCGCAGATCCTCTTCCCAACCGAACAACGCGAACGCCTTGCGGAACTCCGCATCGAGCGGCGCCACCGCCTCGATGCGCTCGCCCGTCACCGGATGCGGGAACGACAACCGCACCGCGTGCAGCAGCATGCGGTGCACGCCCTGCATGCGGAAGTTGCGGTTGTGCCGGCCATCGCCGTGGCTGGTGTCGCCGATCAGGTGATGGAAGGCGTGCTTCAGGTGGCGCCGGATCTGGCGGAAGCGGCCGGTCTCCGGCTGGCAGCGCAGCAATGCGTAGCGTGAGGTCTCGAACTCGCCCGACGGCAGCGGCAGCTCGCCTGTCGCCAGCCGCACGAAGCGCGTCAGCGCGGGTTTCTTCTCCGGTTTGCCCGGGCCGCCGTCGATGGCGTGATCGACGATGAAGTCCGGTTCCGGCCAGCCGCGGCAGACGGCCAGGTAATCCTTCTCCACCTCGCGCGACATCAGCACCTTGCCCAGCGTCGACGCGCTCTCGCGGTCGAACGCCACCAGCAGGCAGCCGCTCGTGGCGCGATCGAGCCGGTGGATCAGGAAGATCGGCTTGCCGAACTGCGCGCGCAGGCGGTCGGCGACGAAGTCCGTCTCGCCGCCGGCGAGCTTGCTGTCGTGCGCCATCACGCCCGCGGGCTTGTTGACCACCGCGATCTGCGCATCCGCGTACAGCACGGGTACCGCACCGTCGTCGGCCTTTGTCTCACCGTAATCCATGAATCTGCGTGCCTTCCAAATCTGCGAAACTCGGGGTTCGCCGCACGCGATGGACGCACGTGGCCCCGATGGAGGATTGAGGATGAAGTCACCCCGTTTCATTGTCGCACTCGGCCTGGCCGTCACGCTCGCCCTGGGCCAGCCGGCCTGGGCGGACGCCGCCACCGCACTGCCGAAGGGCGTCGTCGCCGGCCCCAGCATCGAGGGCATCAGCGAGTACACCCTCTCCAACGGCCTGCGCGTGCTGCTGTTCCCCGACGACACCAAGCCCACCGTGACCGTCAACCTGGTGTACGGCGTGGGCTCGGTGCATGAGAACTACGGCGAGACCGGCATGGCCCACCTGCTGGAGCACCTGCTGTTCAAGGGCACGCCCACGCAGGCCGACATCAGCGGCGAGATGAAGAAGCGCGGCATCGACTTCAACGCCACCACCGGCCTGGACCGCACCAACTACTTCGCCTCCTTCCCGGCCAACACCGACACCCTGGAGTGGGTGCTGAAGATGGAAGCCGACCGCATGGTCCACTCCAATGTCGCCAAGAAGGACCTCGACAGCGAGATGACCGTGGTACGCAACGAGCTGGAGGCCGGCGAGAACAACCCCGGCGCGGTGCTGTTCCAGCGCATCCGCTCCACCGCCTTCCTGTGGCACAACTACGGCAACACCACCATCGGCGCGCGCAGCGACGTGGAAGGCGTGCCGATCGACAAGCTGCAGGCGTTCTACCGCCAGTGGTACCAGCCGGACAACGCCACCCTGGTGGTCGCCGGCCGCATCGACAGCGCCGACGTGCTGACCCGCGTGGCGCGCCACTTCGGCCCGGTGAAGAAGCCCGCGCGCGTGCTGCCGCGTTTCTACACCACCGAACCCGCGCAGGACGGCGAGCGCGAAGTCACCGTGCGCCGCGTCGGCAACCTCCAGCTGGTCGCGGCGGCCTACCACACGCCGGCGCTGGCGCATCCGGACAGCGCACCGCTGAACGTGCTGGCCAACGTGCTCGGCCACACGCCCAGCGGCCGCCTGCACAAGGCGCTCGTCGAGGCCAAGCTGGCCGCGGCGGCCGGCGCCAACGGCGAGTCCATGCGCGACCCCGGCCTGCTCACGGCCATCGCCGTGGTCCCCAACGACGGCGATTCCGCCAAGGCCGAGGCCGAACTGCTGAAGCAGGTCGAGCAGCTCGCCGCGCGTCCGATCACCGCGCAGGAGGTCGACGAGGCCAAGCAGCGCATCGGCAACGCCTACGAGCTGTATTTCACCGACGTCAACGCGGTCGGCATGGGCCTGTCGGAGTTCCAGTCCGCAGGCGACTGGCGCCTGCTGTTCACCAGCCGCGACGCGGTGGAGAAGGTCACCGCCGCCGACGTCAACCGCGTCGCCGCCGCCTACCTGAAGTCCAGCAACCGAACGCTGGGACGGTTCGTGCCCACCCCCACGCCGGACCGCGTGGAGATTCCGGCCGCGCCGGCGGTGGCCACGCTGGTGGACGATTACGCCGGCCGCACCGCGGTGAGCGCGGGCGAGCAGTTCGATCCTTCGCCGAAGAACATCGACGCACGCACGCAGACCTTCACCCTCGGCAACGGCCTGAAGGTCTCGCTGCTACCGAAGAAGACCCGTGGCGGCACGGTGATCGTCGATGCCAACTTCCGCTTCGCCGACGAAGCGTCGCTGAAGGGTCGCGAAGGCGCGGCCGGCATCGCCGGCGCGATGCTGATGCGCGGCAGCAAGACGATGACGCGCGAGCAGATCGACCAGCGCCTGGAGCAGCTCAAGACCCAGGGCAGCGTGGGCGGCAGCCTGCAGGGTGCGAGCATCGGCCTGCAGACGCGGCGCGAGCACCTGGCCGACGCGCTGGCCCTGGCCGCCGACGTGCTGCGCAACCCGACCTTCCCCGACAGCGAGTTCGAGCAGCTGCGCACCCAGGCGGTCACCGGCATGGAAGCCTCGCGCTTCGAGCCCGGCGCCATCGCCGGCCGCGCCCTGGCGATGTATTTCGATCCGTGGCCGGCCGGCCACCCGCTGCACGCCCGCACGCTGGACGAATCGCTGGCCGAGCTGAAGGCGCTGAAACTGGCCGACGTGCGCGCGTTCCACCGCGATTTCTACGGCACCTCGAACGGCGAGATCGCCATCGTCGGCGACTTCGACCCCGCGGCCGTGCGTGCGCAGCTGGAGCAGTTGTTCGCCGGCTGGACGTCGGCCAAGCCCTACGGCTCGATCGCCACCCAATACACCGGCGTCGCGGCGAAGCAGGCGCGCTTCGAGACGCCCGACAAGCCGAACGCCGTGCTGCTGGCGCGCCACAACCTGCCGCTGAAGGTCACCGACGCCGACTACCCGGCTTTGGTGGTCGCCAACCGCATCTTCGGTGGCGGCGCGCTAAAGTCGCGCCTCGGCGACCGCATCCGTCAGCAGGAAGGGCTGAGCTACGGCGTGTCCAGCGGCGTGCGCGCCGACGACAGCCTGACCGGCAAGGACGATGCCGGCAGCTTCAGCATCCAGGCCATCGCCGCACCGGAGAACATGGCGAAGGTGGAAGCGCTGGTGCGCGAAGAGCTGGCCAAGCTGGTCAAGGACGGCATCACCGCCGAAGAACTGAAGGACGCCGTGGCCGGCACGCTGACCGAGCGCCAGCAGGCGCGCGCGGAGGACGGCACCGTCGCCGGCATGCTGGCCGACCAGCTGTTCTACGGCCGTACCATGCAGTTCACCGCCGACCTGGACGCGAAGTACGCCGCGCTGACGGTGGACCAGGTGAACGCCGCGATCCGCACGCACCTCAAGCCTGATGCGCTGAGCGTGTTCCTCGCCGGCGACTTCGCCAAGAAGGCGGCCAGCGCTCCTGCCGCGGCGCCGGGGAAGTAAGCGATGAGCACCGACACCGATGCAAAGCGTGAAGCCACGTTCGCGCGCTGGGAGCAGATTCGCGAGCGAGGTCCGCTGCGCTTCATCCTGCTGCGCGGCGTGCTCGGCTGGGGCGTCACCACGGCCGTGCTGTGGTGCGCGCTGATGGCGCTGTTCACGGAGAAGGACTGGGTGCAGCTGATGACGGTCGCCCTGGTCGGATTTCCCGGGGGCGGCGTGGTGTGGGGCACGGTGATGTGGTTTGTCGGCGAACGCAAGTTCGCGCGAACGCCGCGCTGACGTGCCCAGGCGGTAGAGTGCCACCGAACGACGGCCCCGCAAGGGGCCGTTTTCGTGTTTGCGCTCGCAGAAGATCCTTTCCCGCGCAGATGTTGCCCTCTCCCCTGCAGATGTTCCCCTCTCCCCGCATCCGGGGAGAGGGTGCCGAAGGCGGGTGAGGGGCGAACGGAGAGGCGACGTACAACGCGCCCGTCCTGTTGCCAGAGGCGGCGCGACGACGCATCCCGCGTGACCGACCATCGTGACCGCCCCTCATCCGCCCTCCGGGCACCTTCTCCCCGCAAGCGGGGCGAAGGGAAAAGCCGCCATCGCGCGCCTGAACGTCGCGAACGCCTGGCGAGCCCCTCCGCCTCACATCAAACCTTGTACACCGGCCTCGGAGCCCGGCGATGGCGCTCAGGAGCTCGATCTCTCTCACATTGAGCGCCATCGATGGGCTTCGGCGCTCGGTTCTCACATCGAGCCCCGCCTGCGCGCCCTCGACGGGCCACGCAGGCTTACGGCAGCCGCAGCGTCGCCAGCAGCGGGAAGTGATCGGACGGATAGCGTCCGCCCCAGCGCGTGGTGATCGAGGTGATCGATTCCAGCTGCACGCCGCGGACGAAGATCCAGTCGATGCGCTTGTCGGCGTTGCCCGTGAATCCATGGAACGTCGCTTCGCTGCCTTCCACCCGCGGCGCAGTGGTCCACGCATCCTGCAGCGTCTGCGCGAGCACGGCGTGCACCTGGCTGTCCGGTGAGGTGTTGAAGTCGCCGGTCAGCACCACCGGCACGCCGGCGGGCAGCGTCGCGAGGCGGCGCGCGATGGCCTGTGCGCCCTTCACGCGCGCGGCTTCGTCCTGATCGCGGTACGGCAGGTGGGTGTTGAACAGGTAGAAGCGCTTGCCGTCGCTGCGTTGCTCGAACAGCGCCCAGGTCACCATGCGTGGATAGAGATGGTTCCAGGTGATGCTGCCGGGCACGTCGGGCGTGTCGGACAGCCAGAAGTCGCCGGACTCGACCACCTTCAGGCGGTCCTTCCGGTAGAACACGCCCATGTGCTCGCCGCCGCCGTCGGCATTGCGGCCGCGGCCGAACCACGCGTACTCGGGCAGTTCGCGCGCCAGGTACTCCGCCTGCGCCTGCACCAGTTCCTGCAGGCCGATCACATCGGGCTGCTGCTCGCGCAGCATGCGCACCGCCAGCGGCTTGCGTGTCTCCCAGTAATCCACACCGTCGCTCTCGGCCGGCAGGCGGATGTTGAAGCTCATGACGCGCAGGGGGTTCTCGGCGGCCCATGCTAAACATGTACTGAAGCCGAGGGCGGCTGCCATGAGCAGGTGCAAGAGGTGCCGTGTCATTCTCTTCATCGCTGACCTCAACGGTGCGGTACCGAAGTATAGGCCCGCCCGGATGCACTCATCTCGCCGATAGGAGTATCGCCATGTCGCTGTTGCTGACCGCTTTGTTTGCGCTCTCGTCGGGGTCCGCGACCGCACAGGAGTCGGCGTATCTCGACCGCACCGTACATGCTGCCGGCGACCTGGTGGGTTGGTGTCGGAGCGAGGCCGAGGCCCGTTACGCAGCGCGGGGCATGTCGACGTACCAGTGGACAGCCTCGCACGTGGAGCGCGGGAACACGCTGCACGTCGAGGGCAGATTGCGCGCGGAAGGCCAGGACATCGAGGTGCGATGCCGTATCGCACGCGGCGCGCAGCTACGTTACGCCAGCATCGACATCGTCGACCCACGCTTGGATTGACTCAAGCCTTTTCTCCTGACGCTGCCGGCGCCCGTCGGTGCTTCAGAAGTCTTCGCTTCAACAGCCGGATTGCCGCACTCAGCGCTGCCGATCTCAGCGGGGTATGTCGGCGCGTATCTAGAGCCCTGCGTCGGTTACTACTGCGTCAAGCAAGCCTGGCCGCGACGGGAGCCGCCGTTGGACGCGCTCCTGCATGCACGGCACACGCGTTTGTCCGGCAGCGGCGGGGTCGCATACTTCACATACATCGATGAGCGGTGAGATCCGCCAACGTCATCGAACAGGAAGGCGTCGCCGTCGCCAACAAGCTCCATGGACCTTCGCCGCTGCCGCCGGCACCGCGGAAACGCGACGTCGCGCCTAGTCGCGCGACGCCGGATGATCTCGCGTTACGCGGACCGCCGCTGTCCGCCATGCTTCCCTTCCGCGATCTCTTCCACCAGCTTGGCGCAGAACGCGGGCAGATCGTCGGGTGTGCGGCTGGTGACCAGGCCCTTGTCGACGATGACTTCGTCGTCCTTCCAGGTCGCGCCGGCGTTCTCCAGGTCCTTGCGGATGTTCGGCACCGAGGTGACGGTGCGGCCTTTCAGCACATCGGCGTTGGCGAGCACCCACGGGCCGTGGCAGATCGCGCCGACGGGCTTGCCGGCTTCGAAGAAACCGCGGGTGAAGGCCAACGCCTGCTCGTCGACGCGCAGCGCGTCGGGATTGAACAGGCCGCCCGGGATGACCAGCGCGTCGTAATCCTTGGCGGAGACCTCGGACAGCACGTGGTCCACTTCGATCTGCTCGCCCTTGTCGAAGTGCTTGAAGCCCTGGATGCGGCCGCTTTCCAGCGAGACGATGTCGACGTCCGCCTCGTGCTCACGCAGTGCGCGCAGCGGTTCGGTCAGTTCGGATTGCTCGAAGCCGTTCGTGGCGAGGATGGCGACGCGTTTTCCGGTCAGATGGCTCATGGTGTACTCCTGGGGGGAAGAAGAGATCCCACCCTAGTCCCCGCCATGCGCACGACGCGCGAAAGAATCGTTGCGAGCGTGTCAACGCGCTCGCACGCCATGCTTCAATGGCGTACCTGTTCATCATCGGAAGCCTGACGATGGGGATTCGCCCGCGCATTGTGCTGCGGAGCCTGCTGGCGCTCGCGCTGGCCGTGGTCGCCGTGCCGCTGGTGAACCTGGCCGGCGGCGAACTCGCGGCGCTGCTGCGTCTGCCGCCCGGCGGCGATGCACGGCTCGCTTACGACCTGCTGTGGGTGTTCCTGGCCGGCGTCGCGGGCAGTGCGCTGATGGTCGGGGTGGCGGCAGTGGCGAAGACCACGCACGCCTGGGCGTTGTTCGCCCTTTATCTGGCGCTGGATCTGTACGTGACGGTGATGGCGTGGGACGACTTCCCGCGCTGGTTCACCCTCGCCTGCCTGCTGACGTTGCCGCTGCAGGTGTGGCTGGGCTGGTGGCTGGCGTGGGGACGGCGACGCGCCTGATCGCGCGTCAGCGCCGCGGCCACGCCGCCAGCAACGCCCACAACCCGCCGATGCCGGCGATCCAGGCGGCGGCCGGTACCGAGAAAATGCTCGGACCGCCCGCTTCCAAGCCGTACAGCACGGCCGCCACGATCAGCAGACCCACCCCGAGGATGGCGGCGACGACGCGGCGCTGCATGCCCTTCATCGTCAGCGCAAGATCGGTGAGGTCCTTCGAGCGCAACGACAGCTCGTGCCGGCCGTCCACCTGCTGGCTCAACCACGCGTGCACCAGGCGCGGCATGTCCGGCGCGTGGGTCATGATCTCCGGCAGGCGCTTGCGGAATTCCTGCGCGGCGCGTTGCGGGCTGTAGCGCTCCAGCAGGATGCGCTCCAGCACCGGCTTGGCGACGGCCCAGATGTCGATCTGCGGATCCAGCTGGCGGCCCACGCCCTCGATGTTGAGCAAGGTCTTCTGCAGCAGGATCAGCTGCGGCTGCAGGGTCAGTTCGTAGCGCTGCGCGGTGCGGAACAGCTTGGCCAGCACCTCCGCCAGCGAGATCTCGCTCAGCGGACGGGTGAAGTACGGCTCGCAGACGGCACGCGCGGCGGCTTCCAGTTCGTCGATGCGGATATGCGACGGCATCCAGCCGGCCTGCACGTGCAGTTCGGCGATGCGGCGGTAGTCGCGGTTGAAGATCGCCATGAAGTTCTCGGCGAGCCAGTACTGATCGTCGCGTGAGAGCTGGCCCATGATGCCGAAATCCAGCGCGATGAAGCGCGGATCGGTCTTGCGGTCCGGATCGACCCAGATGTTGCCGGCGTGCGCGTCGGCGTGGAAGAAATTGTCGCGGAACACCTGCTGGTAGAATACGCGCACGCCCTTGGCGGCGAGCGCCCTGCGGTCGATGCCCGCAGCGTCGAGCGCGGCGATGTCGTCCGACGGAATGCCCCGCACGCGCTCCATCGTCATCGCGCGTTCCGCGGTGTGCGACCAGATCACCTCGGGCACGTACAGGTCGGGCGAGTCGGCCCAGTTGCGGCGCAGCAGGCTGGCGTTGCCGGCTTCGCGCTGCAGGTCGAGTTCGGCGGCCAGCGTGTTCTCGATCTCGGCGACGATCTCGCGCGGACGGATCTTGTCGGCCGCCGGATGCGCACGATCGACGATCGCCGCGACGCTCTCCAGCAAGGCGATGTCGCCGGCGATCTGCTTGCGGATGTCGGGGCGCAGCACCTTCACCACCACCTCGCGGCCGCCCGGCAACGTGGCCGCGTGCACCTGCGCGATCGACGCGGAGGCGAGCGGCGTGGTGTCGAAGTGCTCGAACGCCTCGTGGATGGGACGGCCGAGTTCCTCTTCGACCAGCGCGCGTGCGCGCTCGCCATCGAACGGCGCGACCCGGTCCTGCAGGAGGGTCAGTTCTTCGGCGATGTCGGGCGGAATCAGGTCCCGGCGGGTGGACAGGATCTGGCCGAACTTGACGAAGATCGGGCCGAGTTCCTGAAGCGCCAAGCGCAGGCGCGCGCCGCGCGGCTGGGCGGCGATCTGCGCCGAAGCGCGCGGCACGAACGGGCGCGCGAGCCGCAGCCAGCGCTCGACCGGCGTGCCTTCCAGCAAATCATCCAAGCGGTACCGCAGCAGGACGCGACCGATGCGGCTGGCCCGCAACACCGACTTCATGCGCGGTGCTCCACGCGGGCGGCGAGACGGCCGACGCGCACGGCCAGGCGCTCGACATCGTCGCGCACGGCATCGACATCGTCGTGGAAGGCGTTGAGTTCGGCGCGGCCGACCACGTCACGCGATTCCTCGGTGACGTACTCGGCGGCGCTTTCGGCGACATTGCCGGCGACGATCCTCGCCTGCTGCAGGCCGGCACGTACGGTGTTGGCGACCTGCACGCCGATTACGTCGCCGAAGACGCGGGTAAACGGCAGCGACCAATCGGGATCGAAGCGGGTGGCGAGCGTCTGCAGCCGGCGCGCCAGATCGGCGTCGCCCGAGACACGCAGCTTGCCCACGGGCGCCGCGTCATCGCGGCGGAAGAACGGCAACTGCGACAACAGGCCGCCCAGCGTGCTGCGCACGGCGAGATCGGCCTCGAGCACTTCGCTGGCCGGGCCCACCTGCAGCTGGCCGCCGCCGACGATGATGTCAATCGCCAGCGCGGGTGCATCGATGCGCAACTGGATGCGACGGCCTTCCAACGGCAACAGTGCCGCCCGGGTATCCGGATCCAGCGTGAGGGCGTGGTTGAGCGCGTTTTCCAGCGCGCGGCCGGCGAGCGGCTTCAGGGCATCGAACGGGGACAGGTCCATGCCGTCATTCTAGCGGCAAAGCCCGTGCGCCCCTGCCCGACCATGCACCGGCCTCCTGCCGGACTGGACGGGCGCGGCGGCATCCTGCCGCCCCGGCGGAGAGAGACGGTGGGGTCAGACGCGTCGACCGCGCAGCATCGAAACGACGGCCAGGATCAGGAACACGACGAACAGCACCCACGCGATGTTGGTGGCGGCGCCGGCGATGCCGCTGAAACCCAGCACGGCCGCGATGATCGCGACGATGAAGAAGATGACGGCGTAGTGCAGCATGGGAAACTCCTGTTGGCATGCGGCCGGGAAGGCCGGTGGTGGGGCCATGCTGGAATGCCGGGAGTCATCGCCGCGTGAGCATGACGCGCACGCAGACGGAAACGCTTAAGCGTCGTGATCCATGCGTGAAGGGCGCCGCGCCGACGGCGCCGCCTCAGACGGGATGGTCGCGCAACCAGGCCTGCAGGCGCGCGAAGCCTTCGTCCATCGACACGCGAGGCACGTAGCCGAAATCGCGGCGCGCCGGCGCCATGTCGTACCAGTGCGCGGTCGCCAGCTGTTCGGCGAGGAAGCGCGTCATCGGCGGCTCGCCCTTCAGCGGCAGCACCGTCCACAACGTTTCGCATACGGCGCCGACGCGGTAGGCGGCCTTGAACGACAGATGCTTGTCCACGCGCGGCGCGCCGGCCGTTTCCAGCAGCGCATTGAGCAGCTTGCGCATCGGCCACGGCTCGCCGTTGGAAATGAAGTACGCCTTGCCCGCGCAGGCGGCGCCGGGCGCGAGGTGATCGAAGGCATCGAAGTGCGCCTGCGCGGCATTGTCGATGTAGGTCGTGTCGACGTGGTTCTCGCCGCTGCCGACGATGCGCAGGCGGCCGGTGCGTGCGCGCGACACCAGGCGCGGGAGGATCTGGTGGTCGCCGGGGCCCCAGATCAGCCGCGGGCGCAGTGCCACCGTGGCCAGGCTGGCGTCGTTGGCGGCGAGCACGGCTTTTTCCGCGATCGTCTTGGTCGTCGCATACGGCGCCTTGAAGCCTTCGCCGTACGGCACGCTGTCGGCCGTGCCGCCTTCCACGGGGTGGGTGGCGCGATGGGTCACGCTGGGCGTGGAGGTGTAGACCAGCCGGCCGATGCCCTGCGCGCGGCACGCATCCAGCACGTTCTGCGTGCCGACCACGTTGGCGTCGTGGTAGCTGCGGTAACTGCCCCAGGCGCCGGCCTTGGCCGCGTTGTGGAAGACCGCGTCCACGCCGTCGGCCGCGTGCCGCACCGCATGCGCATCGGCGAGATCGCCCTGCACCTGGCCCACGCCGAGTTCGCGCAGCACCGGGTAGTAGCCGCGGTTGAGGCTGATCACCTCGTGCCCGCGTTCGACCAGGCCGCGGCACAGCGCCTGGCCGAGGAAACCACCGCCGCCGGTGACGAGGATCTTCATGCGTGTTGCTCCTTTTGCGTGGCGGCCCATACGGCCAGCGTCTCGCGGCCGATCTTGGCGTTGTGGCGAATGTCGACGGGAAAGCCCGGATGCGGCAGGAACGTGCCGATGCGCGCGGTATGCGGATGGCGCGCGCCGATCGCGCGCAGGTCGGCTTCGAGGCGCGCCCGGTCGGCGGACACGCCCGGCATCAGCTCGTAGCACAGCACCGGTTGTTGGCGACCGGCCTCACCGACACCGACCAGCGCGGTGCGGCGCACCTGCGGATGCGTGTTGAACACCGGTTCGACCTGCTCGGTGTAAAGCGGGCCGTCGGCCGTCTCCACGCGTTGCGTCTTGCGGCCGCAGAACCACAGCCGGCCCTCGCCGTCGAACCAGCCCACGTCGCCCATGCGGTGCACGATGCGCTCGCCGCCGTCGGCCTGCACTTCGCGGATCTTGGCGATGCGGGTGGCGGCGTCGCGGCGGAAGTAGGTATCGGTCGCGGTCGGTCCGGCAACCGTGATCTCGCCGACCTCGCCGTCGGGCACCTCCTCCACGCCGCTCCAGTCGGCGATCGGGGCATCGACGATGCGGATGATGCGCACCTCGTTCGGCGGCACCGCGCGGCCGACGCAGGTGCCGGCGCCGGCCTCGGTCGCCGCACGCGTCGCTTCCAGTTCGCGGCCTTCGATGACGGCGACGGGCAGGCATTCGGTGGCGCCGTAAGGCGTCCAGAACTGCGCGCCGTCCGGCAGCAGCGTGCGGATCTTCGCGACCGTGTCCGGCGGCACCGGCGCCCCGGCCGAGGTCACGCGCTGCACGGTGGGCAGCGGCGCGCCATGGTCGGCGAGCACCTTCATCAGCGCCGGCGAGCCAAACAGCTGGGTGACGCCGAAGCGCGCGATGGCTGCATGCAGCTTGTCCGGATCGGCGCTGGCGGGCCGGGTGGGATCCATGTCGGGGATCACCGACGTCAGACCGAGCGCGGGATCGAACAGCGCGAAGGGCGGGAACGTCGGCAGGTCGACGCCGCCGGGCTGCATGCCGAACGCGTTGCGCAGCAGCTCGATCTGGGCGACGAAATGACGATGGCGGTACACCACGCCCTTCGGCACGCCGGTGGAGCCACTGGTGAACAGGATGCCGGCGACATCGTCGGGCGAGGTGTCCGCGAGTTGCGGACCCGCGCCGCTGCCCCGCGCTTCGATCTTCGCCAGCGTGGTGCCGCCCCAGGCCCAGCGCGTGCCGACGGTAACGATCTTCTTCGCCGACCGCGCCCAGCCCAGCACCCGGCGCGCGACCTGCGCCAGCGGAATGCCGATGAAGGCCTCGGGCTCGGCTTCGTCCAGGCACTGCTTCAGCGCGCGCCGGTCGATGCCCGGGTCCACCAGCACCGGCACCGCGCCGGCCTTGAACAGCGCGAACATCAGCAGGAAGAACTCCGGCGTGGGCCGCACCATCACCACGGTGCGGCTGCCGCGACCGATGCCGTAGGCGCCGAGGCCGGCGGCGATGGCGTCGCTGCGGGCGTCGAGTTGCGCGTAGGTGAGCTCGCGGGTGTAGCAGCCGGCGCCATCGGGGCAGCGCATGGCCACGCGGTCGGGCTGCTCGCGGGCCAGCCGGGGCAGGCTGGCGGCGATGTTGCACGGATCGGTCATGCGGGCATTGTCGCCGCTGGGCGGTACTTGCGTCAGCCCGCGGCGTTGGCAGAATGCGCGTCCCGCCCGCGCACCACCGCCAGCCGACCTCCGATGCATCCCTGCCTAACCTGCGGCGCCTGCTGCGCCCACTTCCGCGTGAGCTTCCACTGGAGCGAGGCGGATCCCGACCAGGGCGGCGTGGTGCCGATCGCATTGACCGAGCCGCTGCGCGTGCACGAGCGGGTGATGCGCGGCACCTCGCAGAAGGACCCGCGCTGCGTGGCCCTCGATGCCGACATCGGCCGCTACAGCCGTTGCACGATCCACGACCGGCGTCCGTCGGTATGCGCACTGGTGCCGGCGTCGCTGGAGTTCGGCGAACGCAGCGCGCAGTGCGACAAGGCGCGGCTGGCGCATGGTCTGCCCCTGCTGGTGGAAGCGGACTGGGCGGGCGTGGTGGACGCGGAGAAGAATCCGCTGCCGGAGATCTGAGCCGCCGCTCAGGCGAGTAGGCCTGCGTAGCCCGGGTAAGCGAAGCGCACCCGGGACGCCACGCGGTGGCGCACGATTCCCGGGTGCGGCCGTTGGCCTTACCCGGGCTACGCGCTATGCGAGCGGATGGCGATCCAGGAAGTCGCGGATCAGCGGGACCAGGATCTCGTGCTTGTCTTCCAGCACATAGTGGCCGGCGTCTTCATAGGCGTGCACCTCGGCGTTCGGCAGCGCAGCGCGGAAGCCGTCGAGGAAGTGCCTGTCGAACACGAAGTCCTTCAATCCCCAGCCCAGGAACGCGGGGCGGTCGGCGAACGACGGCAGCGCCTTGCCGGAGGCTTCGAGCAGCGGCCACGCCTTGTCCTGCGGTCCCAGCGGGATGTCCTGCATGAAGCGGATGGTGGAGATCCGGTTCGCCCAGGTGTCGTACGGCGACACGTAGGCGCGGCGCACGTCGGCGGGCATGCGCCGCTCCACGCCGATCCACGAGGCACCGGCCGAGAACGCATTGAACCCACGGATGATCCATTCGCCCACCGTCCAGTCACGGCCCAGGGCGATCTGCCACGGCATCGTCTTCGCGGCGGGCATCGGGAAGGCGGCGGTGTTGGTGACCACCAGGCGCTTGACCTGCGCGGCGTGCGAGAGCGCCCAGCCGAAGCCGATCATGCCGCCCCAGTCGTGCACGGCCAGCGTCACCGGGCCGGTGATGCCGAGGTGGCGCAGCAGCGCGGCGACGTCGTCCACGCGCGACTGCAGCGTGTACTCGTAGCGGCTGTCGTCGGGCTTGTCGGAGAGGCCCATGCCGATGTGGTCCGGCACGATGCACCGGTAACGCTTGTCAGCAGCGGGGTCGGACAGCCCCGCCACCAGCGTGCGCCAGTAATAGCTCCACGACGGATTGCCGTGCAGCATCACCACCACCTCGCCGTCGCGCGGGCCTTCGTCGAGGTAGTTCATCGACAGGCCCGGGCGGACCTCGAAGCGCTGCGGATGGGAGGGATAGCCGGGAAGGTTCATCGTGCGTCGCCGCCGTCAAAGAAAAGGGCCGGCGAACCGGCCCCCTGGATACGAAGTGCGGCCGGAATCACCAGACCACTTCGGCCATCGTGCAGTTCAGGCCCGAGCCGATGCCGAGCAGGGCGATGCGGTCGCCCTTCTTCAGCTTGCCCAGTTCCTTCAGCTTGCTCAGCACGATCGGCACCGACGCCGGGCCAATGTTGCCGTGCTCGGTGAAGATCGTCATGACCTTCTGCGGGTCGATGCCGAAGGACTTGATGAAGGCCTGCGTATGCGGGCGGCTGACCTGATGGATGACGAACTGGTCCAGCTCGTCCACCGCCCAGCCCAGCGCGACCTTGGCGGCGGCGAAGGTCTTGTTGGCCAGCTTCATGCCCTCGATCAGCAGCATGCGGGTGTCGGTGACCATGCGGTCGAGGTTGCCGCGGCAGAGCTTGTTCCACTCGGTGGCCGAGCGGGTCACGCCGCCCTTGTAGCGCGGGGCGTCCGGGACCAGCGCGCTGCGCGCCATGACCATGGCGACCGCGCCGCAGCCCAGGGTGAGCGCGGCCAGTTCGTCGCGGAACTGCTGTTCGGTGATGTCGGGCCCGTTGAGGCGCTCGATGGTCTTTTCGTAGACCAGGTTGGCGGTCTCGCCGTCGACGACCAGCGCGTAGTCGATCTCGTCGCGCTCGAGCATGCGGGCGGCGATGTCCATGCCGTTGATGAAGGCCAGGCAGGCATTGGCGACGTCGAAGGTCTGGCAATGCTCGGCCACGCCCAGGTTGCCGCAGACGATGCTGGCGGTGGACGGCTCCAGGTAGTCGCGGCTGACGGAGGTGTTCACCACCAGGCCGACCTTGTCGGCGGTGATGCCGGCATCGGCCAGGGCCTTGCGCGCGGCCATCGTGGCGGCGTCGGAAGCCTGGGTGTCGGCGTCCCACAGACGACGGGAATGCACGCCGGCGATGTCGTTGAGGACGTCCGTCTTGATGCCCAGGCGGTCAAGCGTGGGCTGCAGGCGGGCGTTGATCTCGTCCGACGTCAGCGTGTGGGGCGCATCGATATGCGCCAGTCCCGCGATGGAGACATTCTTGAAGAGCATCGAGGTTAGCGCCAAGGCTCAGGCGGAAGGGGGCGACAAGGGTAACGACTTCCCGTCTTCACCGCACCTTTACGCCACCCGCCGTCGCCAGCCGTGTTCATGGGCCGGCGCATAAATGTGACTCAGTTCACACTTTATCGGCCGCACCGGTAGGCGGCGAAGCGCTGCTCGCCGTTGGCGGGGTCGCCCAGCGGCTGCAGGGTGTCGGCCTGAAGGCCGGGCCCTTCGTTGCGGGCGAGGGTTTCCAGCTCGTCGCGCACGCGCAGGTTGTTGCGCTCGTAGAAGGCGACGCTGTCCTTCACCGACACCGACACTTCGCCGCGCTTCTCGCAGCCGGCGGGGGCCGCGCCGCCCGGGATGACGCGGACGTTCTTCGCGGTCGGGGCCAGGTGCACCCAGGTGCAGGCGGACAACAGCACGGTGGAAGCCACGGCAAGCAGGGCGAGACGCATCGGGGTCACCTTGGAGTGTGAGTCGTGGCCATTCTGGCCGACGCCGGATGAATCGATCCGGGCCGACCGCCGCCCCTCGTGCGAGGAGCGGCGGCAGGGACTGCCTTACTTCTTCGTCTTGCCGTCGGCGTCCAGCTCGACCGCTTCGCCCAGCTGCAGCGCGCGCACCGAGTCGCCGACCTTGGACAGGTCGCCCACGACCACCCAGGTCAGCGCGGCGGGCGACAGCGTCGCCGCGGCCTTGGCCACGTCGGCGCCGCCGATGGCCTCGTTGCGGGCCTTGTACTGGACGATGTAGTCGTCAGGACGGCCGTAGCGCTGGTTGGAGGCGATCTGGCTGAGCACGGCGGAGGCGGTCTCGTAGGCGCCCGGCAGTTCCAGCGTATTCGCGGCGCGGATCTTGGCGATCTCGTCCGGCTTGGCCGGGGCCTGGCCGGTGGCGAACTGGCTGATCTCCTTCTGCAGTTCCTTCATCGAGTCGGCCGTGCGGTCGCTCTGCACCGCCGCGCTGGCCCACCACGGGCGCTGGCCCAGGGTGTTGCGCGCGCCGCTGTACGAGCCGTACGCCCAGTGCTTGTCCTCGCGCAGGTTCATGTTGAGGCGCGAGCTGAACTGACCGCCGAGCACGCCGTTGGCGAAGTCGAAATCGATCGTGCCTGCGTCGCCGGTCGGCGGCACCAGCTGCGCGGCGTAGACGTTGGACTGGATCGCGCCGGGCTGGTCGATCAGGAACACGCGCGGCTTGGCCGGGTTGGCGACCTTGGGCACGGCGGCCAGCTTCGGGGCATTCGGCGCCGCCTTCCAGTTGCCCAGGCGGGCTTCCAGCAGCGGCACGATCTGCGCCAGCGTGGTGTCGCCGACGATGGTGACGCGGGCCTGGTCGGGCTGCAGCCAGTCACGATGGAAGGCGACCAGGTCGTCGCGCGTCAGCGAGGCGATGGAGGCTTCGGTGCCCGAGCCGGTGAACGGGATCGCGTACGGATGGCCGGCGCCGTACAGCAGCGGCGGCAGCGTGCGCAGGGCGGCGGTCTGCGGGCGCGCCTTCTCCTGCTTGATGCCGGCGATCCAGGTGGCGCGCACGCGCTCGATCTCGCCGGCGTCGAAGGTCGGACGACGCAGCACGTCGGCCAGCAGGTCGAGCGAGGGTTCCAGCTTTTCGGTCAACGCGGACAGGCCGACCGAGGCCGAATCCAGCCCGCCGCCGGTGCTCAGTTCGGCGCCCAGGGCTTCCTTGCGCGCGGCGAAGGCCAAGGCGCTGTAGTCGCCGGCGCCCTCGTCCATCATCTGCAGCGCGAAGCTCGCGGTACCCAGCTTCTTGCCCACGTCGGCGGCGTAGCCACCCGGGAATTCGACATTGACCTGCACCACCGGCGTCTCGTGGCGCTCGGCGAGGACCACCTGCATGCCGTTGGACAGCGTGGCGCGCTGCACGGCGGGGAACTTCAGGTCCGGGAAGGTGGTGGTCTTCGGCACGCCGGCGCTGCGGTCGACGTCGGTCTTCACCGTCTTGAACTTCGGATCGACCTTGGGCGTGGCGGCCGGCGTGGTCGCGGGCGCGGCGAACACGGTCTCCGGCAGCGAAGACGCCGGCGTTTCGCTGGGCTGCACGAGGATCGTGTGCGACGCACCTGCCAGCCACTTCTTCGCGGCCGCCTGCACCTCCGACGCGGTCGCGTCGGCGAGGATGGCGAGCTCTTCCTGATAGCAGTCCGGCGTGCCTTCGTAGACGGCGCACGAGGCCAGCACGTCGGACTTGCCGCCGAAGCCGCCGATGCGCTCGATGCCGCGCACGAAGCTGGCGCGGCCGGCCACCTTGGCGCGCTCGAGTTCGTCAGCGGTGGGCCCTTCGGTGATCAGGCGCTTGAGTTCTTCATCCAGCGCCTTTTCCACCTTCGCCGGGTCCACGCCCTCCTTCACCGTCGAGACGAGGAAGAAGGTGCCGCTGATCTCGCTGCTCCACTGGTAGGCGCTGGCCTGGTCGGCGATCTTCTCGCCGTGCACGAGGCGGGTATCAAAGCGCGAGGCCGCGCTGCCGCCCAGCACCTGGGCGAACAGGTCCAGCAGCGCCGCATCCTTCGAACCCATCTCGGCCACCGCCCAGCCGCGGTACAGGCGCACCTGCGGCACGCGGTCCGGGATGGTCTCGCGGGTGTCCTTGGCGTGGGTGGGGATGTCGGCCTTCATGTCGGCCAAGGTCGCGCTGGCGGGGATGTCGCCGAAGTAGCGGGTGACCTTCTGCTTGGCCGTGGCGACGTCGATGTCGCCCGCCAGCACCAGCACGGCGTTGTTGGGGCCGTACCAGCTGCGGAACCAGGTCTTCACGTCATCCAGGGTGGCGGCGTCCAGGTCGGCCATCGAGCCGATGGTCTGCCAGCTGTAGGGATGTCCGGCCGGATACAGCGCCTCGAACATCCGGGCCATGATGCGGCGGCCGTAAGGCTGGTTCTCGCCCTGGCGCTTCTCGTTCTGGACCACGCCGCGCTGCTCGTCCAGGCCCTTCTGGTCGATCGCGCCGAGCAGGTGGCCCATGCGGTCGGACTCCATCCACAGCGCCATGTCGAGCGCGGTGGTCGGCACGTTCTGGAAGTAGTTGGTGCGGTCCTGGTTGGTGGTGCCGTTCTGGTCGGTGGCGCCGACCAGTTCGAACGGGGTGAAGAATTCGCCCGCATGGTTTTCGCTGCCCTGGAACATCAGGTGCTCGAACAGGTGCGCAAAGCCGGTGCGGCCGGGGGTCTCGTTCTTGCTGCCGACGTGGTACCAGATGTTCACCGCGACGATCGGCGCCTTGCGGTCGGTATGCACGATCACCCGCAGGCCGTTGGGCAGGGTGAACTCCTCATAGGGAATCACGATGTCCGCACCGGCGGCCGGCTTCGCGTACGTGGGTGCCGGCGCGTAGGCCAGCCCTCCGAGGGCGGCGGACAGGGCGACGGCAAGCAGGGCGGCGCGGGGCCGGCGGGAAACGCGCATCGAAGACTCCTTAGTAATACTGAACGGGCAGCAGAATCCGCGATGCTAACCGTCGCCCCGGCTCATTACACTAGGCCACAAGCCATGACGGATGGCCTATGCGGCGCATGCCGCCGGACCCCCCGTCCGCCCCTGGAGGTGCCATGGACCGCAAGCACTGCCTCGTCACCGGCGCCAACCGCGGGTTGGGCCTGGAGCTCGTCCGCCAGCTGCTGGGCCGGCAATGCCACGTCATCGCCACCTGCCGGCAGCCCGGCAAGGCGACCGCATTGAACACCCTTGCAGGCGACCACCCCGGACGCCTGCACGTGCTGCCGCTGGACGTCGCCGATCCGCGCAGCCGCGCCGAGCTCGTCCGCGAACTGCCCTTGGTCACCGACGAGGAACCGCTGCACCTGCTGGTCAACAACGCCGGCATCCTGCGCGGCGGCGAACGCTTCGGCCAGGTGGCGCCCGCCGATCTCGATGCTAGCTTCCACACCAATGCCGCCGGCCCGTTCCTGCTGACCCAGGCGCTGGCGCCCCGGCTGGCCGAGGGCGGCGTGGTCGCCAACATGTCTTCGGAAGTCGGCTCGATCGGCCTGCGGCAGGAATTCCGCACACCCAGCTATGCGATCGGCAAGGCGGCGCAGAACATGGCCACTTCACTGCTGTCGCAGGCGCTCGCGGCCCAAGGCGTCACGGTGGTGGCGCTGCACCCCGGCTGGGTCCGCACCGACATGGGCGGGCAGAACGCGGCGCTTCACGTGCAGGAGTCCGCATCGGGACTGCTGCATGTGATCGACCGGCTCACGCCGGAGGACAGTGGGCGGTTCCTCGACTGGCAAGGCGAGCCACTCCCCTGGTGAAACTGAACGCCGCCCGCGGCGACGCCGAGGAACTGCAACGGTTCCTACCTAAACGGCATCACAACCAGCACACCCCCACCTGACCGGCCCCCGACCGAAGCGGCGTGTTCGCAGTCACAACACACACCTCCTGGCGTCTTGCTCATGCAGGACGGACACCCGGACGGACACGCAACTCGGACACCGGACAGCGAAGAAACATACTTAAGTTCAATTGGATCAATAACTTGCAGTTGGCACGGTTCCTGCATTACCTATAACAAGATTCCCGCCGTTCCGCACCGAACCTGACTGAACCCTGAATCAGCACACCAAGGCGAAAAGTTTCGCTTGACCGTTCTGTCTAGGTGTACTACCTTACTACCACACCACCCAACAACATCACTACAGAGGCATGACAATGAACGCCAAGAACCTCCTCCCGCTGACCGCCGCCGTCGTCTTCGCGCTGTGCGCCGGTTCGATGGTCATCTCCGCCACCCACGCCGACAACAACCACAACGTCGCCCAGGCGACCACCATCGTCGACCTGCCGACCGTCACCGTGACGCCGGACGCCGCCGACCTGGCCCACTACAACACCTACAAGGACGCCAAGATCGTCGACCTGGCCACGGTCACCGTGACGCCGAACGCCAGCGACATCGCCTACTTCGTCGCCAGCCAGGCGGTGCGCGTGGTCGACATGCCGGTGGTCACCGTGCGTCCGTCGGCGGAAGACATGCAGCAGGTCGCTGCGCAGGCGGGTGTGCTGGCCGGCCAGCTGGCTTCGCGTTGATACGCAGGCAACACGTTCCAACCGCGTAACACGCAAGCCGGCTGCGGCCGGAGTTCCACCGCATCACCGCCCGCGAGGCCATGCAGCGCCGCGTAGAATGCGCGCCATGACCGACGCCCTGGACCTCGACGTCCTGCTGTACCAGCCGGAAATTCCCCCGAATACCGGCAACGCCATCCGCCTCTGTGCGAATACCGGCGCGCGACTGCACCTGATCGAACCCCTCGGGTTCTCGTTGGAAGACAAGCAGCTCAAGCGCGCCGGTCTGGATTACCACGAATACGCCACGCTGCAGGTCCATGCATCGCTCGATGCGGCCCTGCAGCGCATCCGTCCTGCGCGCCTGTTCGCGCTCAGCACGCGCGGTACCGTGCGCTACGACCAGCCCGATTACCGTCGTGGCGATGCCTTCCTGTTCGGTCCGGAAACGCGCGGCCTGCCGCAGGACGTGCTCGACGGCCTGCCGCCGGAGCAGCGCCTGCGCCTGCCGATGCGGCCGGACAACCGCAGCCTCAATCTCTCCAACACCGTGGCCGTGGTGGTGTTCGAAGTCTGGCGGCAGGCCGGGTTCACCGGCGGCGCGTGATTGCGCGTAGGCTGGCGCCATGGCCTCCCCGGCGCGCCCGCCGTCCGCTTCGCAGTTCGATGTCGCGCGCTTGCTCGACACGGCCACCGTGTCGGTGCGCGACGTACGCTGCCGCGGCGAATGCCGGCACCGCAGCGAAGAGGAATGCGTCGGCGCGACGCATCTGGTGTTCCCGTATCGGGGCACCTACCTGCGCCATGTCGGCCAGACCCAGGCCGTGGCCGATGCCAACCATGTGCTGCTGTTCAATGCCGGCGAGGGCTATCAGGTCAGCCATCCGGTCGACGGCGGCGATGCCAGCCTGGTCCTGCAACTCGCCGACGTCCTGCTCGACGAACTCGCGCCGACGCCATTGCGGCGCAAGAGCACGACGGTCGCCTTCCGCCACCAGGCCCTGCGCATCGATGCCCGCACCCAGGCGCTGGTCGCGCTGCTCGGCCATGCCTTGCGGCGCGGGACGTGCGAACCGCTCGAAGCCGAAGGCCTCGCGCTGACACTGGCCTCGCGCAGCCTCGGCGCGCGCACCGCGCATGTACCGGGTGCGACGCGCGCGCGGCAACGGCTGGTGGACCGGGTCAAGCTGCTGCTCGCCAGCGATCCCGGACGGCGCTGGACGTTGGCCGAGATCGCGCACGAGGTCGGCGGCTCGCCGGTCTATCTCACTCAGGTCTTCCGCCAGGTCGAAGGGATGCCGCTGTACCGCTACCAGCTGCAACTGCGGCTGGCCCGCGCGCTGGACCTGCTCGCGACCGCGACGGATGTCTCCACGCTGGCGCACGACCTCGGCTTCTCCAGCCACAGCCATTTCACCTCCGCGTTCCGGCAAGCCTACGGCCGTTCGCCGAGCGCATTCCGCACGTCCTGAGCGCGCTCGAAAACCGCTAAAGATTCCGACAGCGTCGCGCCGGCGCCCATGGTTTCCTGTGGCTGCCCAAACCCGGGCTGCCTACTGGAACGTGTCATGGCCGAACAAACCTGCGCCGCCTGCGACTATCCGCTGGACGGCAACGCGATCAAGGTGACCCTCGGCGGTCGCACCGTCGAAGTCTGCTGCGAGGAATGCGCGGAGAAACTGCGGGAAGCGAACGACGCCGCGGCCTGAGCCGCGGCAAGCGCCTCAGCCGAAGCGCGCCAGCGCGTACGGCGCCAGCGGGATGTCCGTCGCCGCCCCTGCCATCAGCTGGTCGAGCAGGCGGCCGGTCACTGGTCCCTGGGTCAACCCCAGGTGGCCGTGGCCGGTCGCGACGAAGATCTCTTCGCCCGGCACGCGGTCGATGATCGGCAGCGAATCCGGCGTGCAGGGCCGGTTGCCGGCCCATTCCGACACCGCCTGGCCGGTGATGCCGGGGAACAGCTTGCGTGCTTCGGGATCGAGCCGGCGGATCAGGTGGTAGTGCGGATCGCGGCCGAGCGCGGTCAGCTCCTTGATGCTGGTCATGCGGATGCCCGCCTGCATCGGCGACACCACCATGTAGCGCTCGGCCCACAGCGTGGGGCGGCGAACGACCGCGTCGGCCTGCGGATACATCAGGTGATAGCCGCGCGCCGGGATCACCGGAATCTTCAGGCCGAACGGCTGCAGCAGCGCATTGCTCCATGCGCCGGCCGCCACCACCACGCGGCCGGCATGCACCGGACCGTGGTCGGTGTCGACCCGGTAGCCGCCGTCGCGACGCGCGATCGCCGACACGCTGGCCGTCAGCGGCACCGCGCCGCGCGCACTGAGATGGTTGAACAGCCGCCGGCAGAAATCGCCGGGATCGCGCATCGCCAGCGACTCGCGCTGGAACACCGCGCGCTGGAAACCCTCGCCGATCCCCGGCTCCAGCTCGCGCAGCTGCGCGGCATCGAGCACGTCGAACGCGACGCCGCGGTCGCGCATCAGGCCGCGCTCCCATTCGCCTTTCGCGAAGCTCTCCAGCGCGGAGTACACGTGCAGGTAACCGGTGTGCGCGATCAGGTCCTGCGCCTGGATGCGCTCGCCGAGGTCGAGCCAGGCGTCGCGCGAAGCGCGGTTGATCGCGCTCAGCGCATCGATGATCGGCAACACGTGCTGCAACCGGCCCTGGACGAGGAACTGCAGCAACCAGCGCGCGTAGGACGGGCTGACGCCCCAGTCGAGCTTCAGCGGCGCCAGCGGATTGGCCAGCATGCGCAGCGCCTTGACGACGATGCCCGGCGTCGACTGCGGCATCACGTTGCCGACCGAGATCGAGCCCGCATTGCCGAACGAGGTCTCGCCGGCCGGTCCCTTCGGATCGATCAGCATGCAGGACAGCCCGCGGTCGAGCAGGTGATGGGCTGTCGACAGGCCGACGATGCCGCTGCCGATCACCGCGACGTCGGTGGTCCGCGGCGGCCGGAAGGAGGGGGAGGAAGTCATCGGATCGGGACGTCGTACGCGGTGTGGGGAGAAGGTTCGGGGCGGAAGGTGAAGTGCCACCATTCCATCGGGTAATTATGGAACCCGTGGCGCGCCATCGCGTCCAGCAGGCGTGCGCGGTTGGCCTTCTGCTCAGGCGACAGATCGGCATGCGCGGTGTTTGCGCGCGGATCGAAGAAGTCGAACGGTGTGCCCATGTCCAGGTCGACGCACGCCCCGCCCTCGCAGCGCGTGAGGGTCAGGTCCAGGGTCGCGCCGCGGCTGTGGCCGGACGTCTCGGCGATGTAGCCATCGAGCAGCGTCGCCTTGTCGAGGTTGGGGTAATACGCCGCCTTGGTCCGCTGGTCGCGGGTGTCGCGCGCCCAGGCCACGAAATGCTTCACCGAACGCACCGGGCGATAGCAGTCGAACAGCTTCAGGGACAGGCCCTCGCGCTGCACGTCCGCCTGCACGTTCGCCAGCGCCTGCGCGACCGGCGCCAGCAACAGGCAGGTGTTCGCCCCGTAGCCCGGCACGCGTGCACCGGTGAAATTGGCGGTGCCGGCATAACGCATCTCGCGCTGCAGGTTCGGCGCCAGCGCGGCGACATCCACCAGGCCGACGGCGGCCGCCTCCTTCGCAGGCGACACTTCGACTTTCGGCGCGGACACCACGTCGCATGCGGCTTCGCGGACGAAGGCGAGATCCTGGTAGTCGTAGCTGAAATCCGCGTCGGGATCGACATGCGAAAGCTTGAGCGTCTTCGAACCCCCATCCGTCGCGAAGTGCAGCCAGGGCTCGGCATCGACACTGTCATCGTCCCAGTCGACCAGCCAGCGCGTATCCACCTGCATCACGGTGCCGGTCAGCATCGGCGAACGCGCGGACGCGAAACGCACGCGATCGCCCTGCGCGCACACGGTCACCTCGCCGAACCAGGCATCGCGGTAGCGCCCCGTCCACGATGCCAGCGCGTTCGCGGGCGCCGGCGTGCGATGGCGTGTATCGGACTCGGGATTGGCCGCGCGCTCACCGGCGCGCTCCTCGTCCAGCAGCGCGGCGTAATGCGCGACGGAGTGCGCCTGGCCCGGCACGGTGATCTGCTTGGTCAGCACTTCGCCCAGCACGGTGCGGGCCGCTTCACCTTCGCCGTTGATGAGGATGACGATGCCGGTGCGCTGGTCGGGCAGGAGGATCACCGAGGAGTACATGCCGGCCAGGGTCCCCGTGTGCGCGACCTTCCAGGCACCGTCCACGTCCGACAGCCGCCAGCCGTAGCCGTAGGCAGAGACGTGGCTGTTGTCCCACGCGCGCATCCGCGCGCTGACCGGCATCGGCATGTGCGCAGTCCAGACCGCCTTGCGCTGGGCCGGCGACAGCCAGGCCGGCGTCGCGTCCGGCGACAGCCACATGCCGACCCAGGTCAGCATGTCGTTGAGGCTGCAGCGGATGCCGCCGGCCGCCATCGACGTGATGTCGGGCACCACGTCGCCATCTTCGCGGATGGCACGGTTTCCCTCGTCCGTGCGCATGTGCGGTTGCGCCACGTTGCCGACCCGCGCGCGGTTCCATTCACCGACCTGGCAGCGTCGCATGCCCAAGGGCTGGAACAGTTCGCGCTTCACCAACGTGTCGTACGGCGCGCCTCCGGCCGCTGCGGCGACTTCGCCGGCCACCACGTACAGCAGGTTGTCGTAGGCGTAGTTGGCACGGAAGCTGTGCGTCGGCTTCAGGTACTGCAGGCCGGCGATGATGTCGGCACGGGTGAAGCGGTTGGGCTCCGGCCACAGCATGAGGTCGCCGGCGCCGAGTCCGAGGCCGCTGTTGTGGATCAGCAGGTCGCGCACCTGCATCTGCTGCGTGACCCAGGGGTCGTGCATGCGGAACTGCGGCAGATGCCGGGTGACGGGATCGTCCCACTTGAGCTTGCCGGCATCCACGAGCCGCGCCAGCACCCCCGCCGTCATCGCCTTGCTGTTGGAGGCGATCTTGAACAGCGTGTCCGCATCGATCTGTTCGCCGCCGCCGGCCACGCGTTCACCGGCGGTACGCTGGTAGACCACCTGCCCGTCGCGGACGATGCCCACGGCCAAGCCAGGCAAGCGGTAGCGTTCGAAGGTGGCTTCGAACGCGGCGTCCCGCTGGTTGCGCAACGCCGGCGGCTCGGCGGCGGCGGTTACCGCGATGGCACCCAGCGCGCACGCCAGCACGACGCGCAGGCGCGTGCGGGCGTGCGCCAGGAGGTTCGATTCGGACGACTGCACGCGTGTTCCTTCCTGCTTCTGGCCACCGGGGCACCGGCGACCCTTCGATGCGCACGGGCGGCGTGCCGCCGCCCGTGCCATGACGCCCTTCCCCGCTCAGCGGAACTTGTATTCCATCAGCAGGGTGTACGCGCGACCGCGCGGATCGGCGATGCGGGGCTCCCACGCGGCGCCGGCGGCGAAATCGTTCTGGTGGGCGGTGAACGGCGGATCCTCGTCGAACACGTTCTTGACGCCGAAGGTCAGCTTCATCCGCTCGATGCCGGAGTACACCAGGCTGTAGTTGTAGGTGGTGTAGTTGGACACGCGCGGGTTCCAGTTCTCCGGGATGTACGTGTTATTGCGCACGCTCACGGGCAGCTCGTCGTTATAGCCGTCGCGGTAGATCTGGCTCAGGTTGTGCGACCAGTCGCCCTTCTGCCACGTGAAGGTCAGCGTGTGCTTCCACTTGATCGGCAGGTTGTAGTAACGGACATAGTCGCCGACCAGGTTGTCGGTATAGGGCAGAGTCTCCAGCGCCTTCGTCTTGAACGTGTTGATGTAGCTGCCGTTGAGGTTCAGACGGAAGGTCCCGCCTGCGAGATCGCCCATGACGTTGCCGTCGATCTCGATGCCGCGCATCAGGCTGCCGCCCGAATTGACGTAACGCCGATCGATGGCCACGACCTCGCCGCTGGCGTCGCGGATCCAGTTGGCCGCGAAGACGTCGTAGTACTGGATCAGGATGTCGCGCGGCGCCGAACGGATCGTGTTCTCGCGCTCGATTTCCCACCAGTCCACGCTCACGTTGAGCCAGTCGACCGGCGCCAGCACGACGCCGAAGCTCTTCTGCGTGGACTCCTCGGGCTGCAGGTCTTCCTTGCCGCCGAACAGCTCGACCGGGCGGATCGATTCGCAGCCGGCGACCGCCGGATTGGCGATGCCGCTGGGGCAGGTGGCGGGATCGGCCAGGTCCTGTCCGACGTACAGCGTCTCGGTCACGCCATTGAACAACTGGTTGAACGACGGCACCTTGAAGCCGGTGCTGTACGCGCCGCGCAGCGCGGCGCCTTCGAAGGGTTCGAACTTGAACGACACCTTCGGGTTGGTGGTGCTGCCGAAGCCGTCGTATTCGTCGTACCGGCCCGCCACCGTGATGTCGAGGTTGTCGAGCAGCGGCAGGTAGACTTCCGCATAGACCGCCTTGATGTCGCGGCTGACGTTGTCGAGGATGTTCGAGTCGTCGAATGGGGCGTTGAACACCGGGCGCCTGTCGACGCGCGAGTCGCCGTCGAACTTGAACTCCTCGCGACGCAGGTCGATGCCCGTGGCCGCCAGCACTTCGCCGCCCGGCAGCGAAAAGCCGAGGCTGCCCGAGAACGTCGCGTCCAGGGTGGTGAGGATCGATTCGCCGCCGTACAGCATGACGCCGGCGGCGGACGCCGCATCGAGCGCGGACATCGCCGCGGCGCTCTGCTCCTGGCCCGGCATGAGGAAGGGGTTCAGCAGGCCGCTGCCGAGGACGGTCCTCAACGCGTCGGTGTAGTGGAAACCGCTGCCCAGCGTGGATTCGGACTTGCTGGAGGCGCGCGAGAGGCCCACGTTGTAGTCCCACTTGCTGCCCAGCGAACCTTCGACCGACGTGAGGAAGCGGTAGGACTTGGTCGTCGTCTCGATCTGGCGCGGGCCGCACGCGATGCAGCGCCAGCGGTACGCGATCGGGGCGCCGTAGTTGAGGTTGCCCGCGCCGAAGTAGGTCGCCAGTGCGTTGTAGATCATGTCGTACGTGGCCTGGGTCGTCGCATTGAGCGGATACCACGTGCTCGGGCCCAGGGCGGTGGTGGCCGTCGATGTGCTCGACGAGATCTGGTTCGGCTCGAACGTCTTCTCCACATCCACCTGCGAGCCCACCAGCTCCACGTAGGCCCGGTGGTTGTCGCTGATCTTGAAGGTGGCGCGACCGATGAAGTCCACGCTCTTCTGCGGCTGCTGGATGATCGCGGCGGCCGGATAGTCCCAGGCGCATGCGAAACGGGAGGCCGTGCTGCTCCACAGGCGATGGTCGTACGGCCCCATCATGTCGCCGCCACTCGCGCATCCCGACGCGCCCGGCAGGTCGAGGATGTTGATCGCCGTCTGGCGCAACGGATTCGGCCCCGGCGGATCGGCGGGATCGATCTGGCCGTTGCGGAGGAGGCTGGTCGCGCCCACCCCGGTGCTGCCCAGGCTGAACACCGTCGCGAACGGCGTGCCGCGCGTGTCCGGCGACAGGCCGCGGTCGGCCTGGAACGTATTGGAGTAGTCGCGATCCGTGCCGCGCAGGATCTCGTTCTTCTTGACGGTGACCGTGCCGAAGACGTTCCAGCGATCGTTGTCCAGGTCTCCCCAGCCACCCAGCAGATTGGCGCGGAAGATGTTGCCGCCGCCTTCCTCGGTGACATCCACGAAGGTCGACGCTTCAAGCCCGGTGTAGTCGCTCTTGGTGATGAAGTTGATCACGCCGCCGATGGCATCGGTGCCGTACACCGCGGACGCGCCATCGCGCAGCACTTCGACGCGGTCGAGCGCGGCGAAGGGAATCGAGTTCAGGTCCACGGCCCGGCCCTTGAGGCCATGGGTGGCGACGCGGCGCCCGTTCAGCAGCACCAGCGTCGCATCGGCGCCCTGGCCACGCAGGTTGGCGCCGGAGACGCCGTTGTTGCCGCGCTGCTCCTCGCTGACGATGCCGCCGTTGCTCGCGAGATTGTCGGAGCCGTTGCCCGCGATGTTGAGGAACATGAGCAGTTGCTCGGCCGACGAGATGCCGAGTTCGTCGATGCGCTCCTTCTGCAGCACCGTCACCGGCAACTGCGCCTCCACTTCGGTGCGCTTGATGCGCGAACCGGTGACGGTCACGGTGTCGAGCGTGCGCGCACTGTTCCCGCTGGCGGGCGCCGACTCCTGCGCGAGGCTGACGCCCGGGACGGCCAGACCCAGCACGATGGCGGCGGCGAGATGGCTTGGCTTGAGCGGGAGGGATCGAGCGGGCATGCGGAATCTCCTGGATGAAAGAACGCTGCGGATGCAGCCAGGACGATGTGCTGCGCGGCGCGGGTCGCTCGACGGGATCCCCACTGCGGGCTTCAAGCCCGGACGCGCCGCATCGACATGCGCGCCACAGGAGCCTCAGGATTCCCCATACGTACCAACCGACGCGCCCCATCCCGGGCACGCAACGCGGAACATCGTTGACGATCTGGTTGTTGCGCCGGCACCCCGCCGGTTTACTGCGCCGCCGGAACGAACATCGCGTCCGGCGGGGAAAAACCCCTGTACTTCGATGTAGCACGCCATGTGCGGCGAGTCAATAAATTATTCCTTTCATCAGAAGAAACCGACTTGAATATTCGCATTCAAGGCGTTGTCGGCGGAGGACTTTCCGGCGGCGCCGAACGCGTGAGCGCATGCAGGATGCGCAGGTCTTCGGCATCCAGTTCGTTTCCGTCGATGCCGCGGAAGCGGTGATGGAACGCGCGCACGGTGTCGCCCCGGTTGTCGACGGCGTAGCCGATCGCCTGCAGGGCCAGCCACGGATCGAAACCGGGGGGCGGTTCGCCCGCATCCGCCGCGGGCCACAGACCGAAACCCGCTTCGTGCAGGCGCTTCCAAGGAAACAGGGGGCCGGGGTCGATCTTGCGTGTCGGCGCCACGTCCGAGTGACCGATGATCTGCGTCGGTGGAATGCGGAGCCGCGTCGTCAGATCGCGCAGCAGGACGATCAGGCTCTCGATCTGCGCGTCCGGATACGGGCTCTTGCCGTCGTTGTCGATCTCGATGCCGATCGAAGCGTTGTTGACGTCGGTGATCGCGCCCCAGCGTCCGGCGCCCGCATGCCACGCCCGCTTCGCGTCGCTGACCAGCTGGTAGGTGTGCCCGTCCTTGCCGACGAGGTAGTGCGAACTGACCCGCCTAGCGCTGTTGCGGCTGCGCAGCGTGTCCAGCGACTGTTCGACGGAATCCTGCTCGGTGTAGTGCAGCACGATGACGACGGGGCGTCGTTCGTCGAAGTTCTTCGACGGTACCCACGTCGCGAGCGGATTGCGCGGGCCGGAATGCGCGCACGCACCGAGCAGCAAGACCAGCACGGCGAGCGCGGAAGAACGGACTACGGACGGGACGGGCTTCGTCATGGGGGACACCTCGGACGGCACGCGGCCATAGGAATAGCACGGATCGCTCCGCCGCACGGCGACGGCACGGACAAAGAAAGGCCTGCCGCGAACGGCAGGCCATGGGAGAGTCACACGTCCGAACGCATGCGCTGTGCGGTCAGAACGTCCAGGTCACCACGAGCTGGGTGTAACGGGGCGCCTGCCAGACCGTGCCCTGGCCGAAGTGCGGAAGCTGCACGCCCGGCTGCGCCTCGTAACGCGAATGCACGTTGACGACGGTCTGGTTGTTGAACAGGTTGTACACGGACAGGCGCGCCTTCAGATCGATGCCTTCCACCGGCAAGGTCCACGTGATGTTCGCGCCGACGTCGGTGACCCAGGGCATGCGGCCGAATGCACCGCGTTCCGAATAGGTCAGCTGGCGCGTCGCCCAGTTGGCGCAGTTGTTTGTCGGCGACTGGTAGCACAGCCAGCCCGAACCGCCGCCGCTGAACTCGCCGGGACCGCCCGCGGCGCGGTTGTCGTCGGGCCAGACCACGCCGAAGGCGGTGATCGGACCGCCCGAACGCGTGGACAGCGTCGCACCGAAGCTCCACTGCTCGTTAAGCTTGTAGCTGCCGCGCAGCTTGATCTGGTGGCGGAAGTCGTTGAACAGCACGCCGTATCGCTCGTTGACGGCGGGATGGTCGTAGTACTGCACCAGGTTGGTGTCGGCGTAGCCGGTATCCGAGTTGACCGGCCCTTCGATGTTGCCTTCGGACTTGGACCACAGATAGCTGGCGTTGAACGCCCACTTGTCGTCCCACGCGCGGTCGAGCTGGAACTCCACCGCCTTGTAGGTCCGACGGGGCTTCTTGTAGCCCATGATGTTGCCGCTGCCGCTGGCGATGTAGCCGTCCTGCGACGAATCGAACTGGACCCAGTCGTCGGTGTCCGGGCACCACAGCGTGGTGCTCTCGCCCGGATTGATGATCGGCCAGTCGCCGGAGTACCACGGGCAGCCCGCCACGTGGTTGATGCGCGCGTCCTCGACCGCGCGGGTCACCTTGCGGTAGGTCGCGTTGACGCCGTACGACCATTCCTGGTTGATCGCCTGCTGGAATCCGAGGATGTATTCGTCCTGGAACACCTGCTTGAGGTCCTTGGCGACGGCGGTGCGGACATCATCCGGCGCGGGCGCGTTGCCGTCCGTGTTCACCGGGCCGATCTGCGGCCCCAGGTCCGGGACCAGGTAGGTCGCGCCGGTGACCGGATGCGTCTGCTGGATCCAGCCGTTGAGCACGTAGTAGGTGTGCTCGTCCGTGGTGCCGCCGCCGAAGTAGTCGGTGAGCTTGTTGGTCAGCGGAATGTAGTAGCGGCCCGCGTTGCCGAAGAACTTGGTCGTGCCGTCGCCCTTCATGTCCCAGCTGAAGCCGACGCGCGGCGCCATCATGTCCGAGAAGTCCGCTTTCGCGAACGTGGCGCCCGAGGCGAGCTTGTTGTGGAACTTGTCGAAGCGCAGGCCCAGGTTCAGCAGCAGGTTGGGGGTGACGCTCCAGTTGTCCTCGACATAGAACGCCTGCGCCTCGGTGGTGACGGGAGAACCCGTGATGTAGCGGCGCGCATCGATGATGCGGGTGACGCCGGCGGGGACGAGGGCGCCGTTGGGAAGCGCGGCGCCGGCGTTGGCGGCCTGCGCCTGGTAGCTGACGCCGTCGCCCGGATAGACCACGGAGCTGTCGGAATCCATGATCTCCTGGTCGAGGCCGAAGCGCAGCAGGTGGTCGCCCAGCGTCCACTCGAAGTCCAGGCGCGCCGCTTCGCGCTTGTCGTAGCGGCTGCTGATGCTGGTGTCGGTCGGATGGCAGCCCTCGGGGATCGTCTCGGCGCCGAAGCGGGTCGTATAGCTGCCGGACCGGGTGATGATGCTGCAGTCGGCGTCGAGCGGGGTGCCGCTGAGGGCGCTGCGCTCGTTCTCGCCGTACATCGCCTTGGCGGTGAAGTTGTCGCCGAAATGCCCGGTGTAGGTCAGCGACCAGTTGTCGCCGCCGGAGCCGGCGGTGCTGCCGCCCCGCCAGTCGCCCAGCATGCCGGTGTCCCAGGTGTAGCCGTACTTGGTGGTCTCGGAATCGGCCTTGTCGGAGAAGGCGAGCAGTTCCAGCGCGTGATCGTCGTTGATCCGCCAGTCCAGCTTGGCGCCCCAGAAGTCGTTGTTGCTCTTGGTCTTCCACGCCTCGATCGTGTCGATGTCCTTCGGCTGGCTGTCGCGCATTTCGTACATGGCGAAGAAGAACAGCCGGTCCTTCACGATCGCGCCGGAGGCCCAGATATTGGCCTTGTAGAAGGGACTGGTGTCGCGGCTGGTGCGGTTGCGCTCGTCGAGCGTGCCGTCGTGATGGAAGTGGTCTTCCCTCGAGGCTTCCCAGGCCGCCGGCTCCAGCGTCAGTTCGGCGCCCGCCTGGAACTCGTTGCTGCCCGACCGGGTGACGGCGTTGATGACGCCGCCGGTGCTGCGCCCGAACTCCGCCGAGTAGCCGCCCGTCTTGACCTGTACTTCCTCGTAGAAGCCGAACGGCACCGAGGAGAAGCCCTGGCGCCGGTACGGATCGGTGACGTTGAGGCCGTTGATGTAGATCGCGTTCTCCGCGACAGACGAGCCGCCGAAAGACAGGCCGCCGAAGGTGGCGCCGGAATTGACGACGCCCGGCGCGAGCAGGGCCACGGAACTCAGGCTCTGGTCGACCGGCAGCCTGGCCAGTTCCTGCCGATTGATGTTGGTCGCCGACTCGGTCGACCGCACGTCCACGCGGTTGACCACGCGCGAACCGACCACCTGCACTGCGTTGAGGTTCACGACGCCGCCGTCGCTGCCCAGGTTGACCGTCGTGGTGCCGCCGAGCGAGACGTTGACCGCCACGCCCTCGCCCACGTCGTCGCCGGCGCGCTTGACCTGCAACTGGTAGTCGCCCACGGGCAACTGGGCCAGGCGGTAGCCGCCGTCGCCGCCCACCGTCACCGAGCGCGTCGCGCCCGTGGCGGTGTTGGTGATCGTGATCTGGTCGCCCGCGTTCGCGCGACCCGCGACCGCACCGGTCGCGCTCTGCGCCATCGCAAGCGGCGCCATCGACGCCAGGCACGCACCGAGCGCCATGCCCAGTGCCGCCTTCTTCAGAACCTTGCCTTTCATCCCCGCTCTCTCCTGCTAAAGATGTTGGTTGAATCGTGTGGTGGTGGTGTGTTCAGCCGCGCCCGTCCCGGGGCAGCACGGTCCATTCGAACTGGTAATCCCATTGGTCGAAGTAGAGGTTCCCGCCCCTCCACTCCACTTCGCCGCGCTGCAGGTCCACCGTCTCGGAGCGTTCGTGCTGCTTGGCGGGGATGAAGTCGCGTGAATAGTCGTCGTTGAAGGCGACGCGGTAGGCGTCCAGCCCGCCGAGGTAGAACCAGCGCAGCGCCGGATCGTCCGAGGCCAGCTGGCCGGTGGTCACGTCCATCGGCACCCAGCCGTAGGGCGCGAGGTACAGCGCGCCCCAGTCGTGCATGGTGTCGTGGCCTTCCACGTCCTCGGAGTAGGCCCAGCCGGACTGCCAGCGCGCGGGGATCCCGTTCATGCGCAGCAGCGTGATCAGCAGCAGCGTCTGCTGCCCGCAATCGGCGTGGCCGGCGCGGAAGGCGTAGTCGCTGATGTTGGTGATCGTGGAGTATTCCCGCGCACCCGCCCACGGGATGCGGTCCACCGCCGCGAACAGCTTCTGCGCGATGCGATAGGGATTCGTCTCCTCGCCGACCACCTGCGCGCTGAAGCGGCGCAGGTCTTCGTTGAACATCACGTGCGGCGCGCGCTCGGCGACGAAGGGCGCGAGCGCCGGCGTGATCGTGGCGGGCACCACGCGGTCCGGGTCGATCGCCACGTGGCGCGCGTGCACCGTGACTTCATAGGTCACCGAGAACGCGGTCGGCTGGCCCGCGATCGCAGGCTGCTCGAGGTAGGCGGTGCGCTGCAGCGCGCGTTCCGGCGCCACCTGCGGCCGCGCCGGCTGGCTGTCCACCAGCGCGATGGCCTCTTGCTGGCCGGCGATGGCGCGCGGATACGGGATCCACGCGCGCACCGTCTCGCCGGCGGGCACCGCATCGGCCTTCGCCGCGATGCGGTGGGTGATGCGGACGCGGCGGGGCAGCGTGCTGGTGGAGGCCGTCGCCTTCGCCACCTGGAGCACGTCGCGATGGTGGCGGTGCAACGTTTCGTACGGCCCTTGCGCGAACGGGCGCACCGGCGGCGCGCGGCGCGCAGCGGCCTCCGGACTGAGGCGGAACAGGTTCGAGACGGACCGGTTGAAGTAGCGGGGCTCGCCATCGATATCGAGGCGTTCGATCAGCCCGGCGGCGTCCCAGCGCTGGAACTCGTCCTCGCGCAGGTCGGGCACTTGGCTACGGACACGGGCGCGCGCCGCGGCCCCGTCCAGGCTGAAGTCCAGGCGGATCCGGCGCATGCGTTCGCGCTGGAACTGCAGGGCCTGTTGGTCGGCAGCGCGGGTGCCGCGCGCGGCCAGGGCCCGGCGGATGGCGGTTTCGGCTTCGAGGAAGCGGCCCTGGTCGACGTCGGCGACGATGGCGGCGAGCGGATCGCCGGCCGCGGCCAAGCCCGGCGCCAGGAGTACCATCGGCCACCCGCCCAGGCACAGCCACGCGGCCAGCCGACGCTGTCGGCGCCTGCCCCGTACTGCAACCGTGTGCTGGCAAACGCTGGCATCCACGTCGAACAATCCCCAGGCCGACCGGTCACGGTTGTGTAACACGGCATGAATACAGGGTCAATAATTTATTCTTGATTTTTATATGGGAAGAAATAAATATTCTTGCAGAACCTGTCCCGGCATGGCGTGATGTACACGGGCGGGCTTGGGCCACGAAGGAAGGGGAGCGGATGAACCGAGTGATGCAACACCGGCCAGCCCGGTGGCCAAGCCTCCACGGGCACCCCGCCCGCGTCCGGTCGGGCGCGTCCCTGCTGCTGGCCGCCATGCTGCTGGCCGCGCTGCCCGCCTCGGCGCGCAACGTGGATCTGCCGCGGCCGGCGCATGCCGTCATCGGCGTCGAAGACCGCCACCTGCAGGCCGCGTACTGGATCGACAAGCTGGCGCAGCCGCAACACGCCCTTCTCGACGCAGCCGGGGTCGCCGCGCAGAACCGGCAGATGGTCCAGGCCGACCGCCACGTCCACGACCTCGACGCCCTGCCCGCCACGCTCACCCGCGACCAGGTCCGCGAATGGCTGGTGCCGCTGTCGGCGCCGCCTACCCGCACGCTGTACGACCTGCAGGGCCGCGAGGTCTCGAAGGCCCGGCTCGCCTCCTTCGCCGACAACGCCGCCATCGCGCGGGTCGCCGACACCACGACGGCCCGCTACGGCCTGGTCGTGCACCGCGCCGACCTGCGCACCTTCCCCACCCGCGAGCGCGTCTTCAGCAGCCGCGGCGACACCGACATCGACCGCTTCCAGGAAAGCGCGCTGTTCCCCGGCACGCCCGTGGTCATCGCGTATACCAGCGCCGACGGCGATTGGTACTTCGTGGTCAGCCCGCTGTACGCGGCGTGGATCGAAAAGCGGTTCGTGGGCGAAGGCGCGCGCGACACCGTGCTCGGCTACGGCCGCGGCGGCCCTGCGCTGGTGGTGACCGGCGCCACCGCGCGCACGGTCTACAACCCGGAAGAGCCCGGCCTGTCCGAACTGCAGCTCGACATGGGCGTGCGCGTGCCGTTGCGCACCGACTGGCCCGCCGACGCGCCGGTGAACGGCCAGCACCCCTACACCGCCTACGTGGTCCAGCTGCCGGTGCGCCGCGACGACGGCGCCCTGGCCCTGCTGCCCGCGCTGCTGCCGCGCACGGCCGATGTCGCGTCCGACTACCTGCCGCTGACGCCGGCCAACGTGCTGCGCCAGGGCTTCAAGTTCCTCGGCGAGCGCTACGGCTGGGGCCACAGCTACAACACCCGCGACTGCAGCGGCTTCGTGTCCGAGGTCTACCGCAGCATGGGCATCACCTTGCCGCGCAACACCAGCGCCCAGGCCGTGAGCCCGGCGCTGGAACGCGTGGGCTTCGACGCCTCGACCACCCACGAACAGCGCCTGGCCGTGCTGCGCACCCTGCAGGTGGGGGACTTGGTCTACATCCCCGGCCACGTGATGATGGTGATCGGCCACGACAACGGCACCACCTACACGATCCATGACACCACCGGCATCACCTACCGCGGCACCGACGGCGCGCCCGTGCGTGCGCGCCTCAATTCCGTCGCCGTCACCCCGCTGGAGCCGCTGATGTTCAACAGCGAACAGCCCACGGTCGACCGCATCACCGCCATCCAGAGAATCCGTCCCCAAGGGGCTCCATGAAGATCACCGACATCCGGTTCGGCATGCTGCGCGTGCCGCTGAAGACGCCGTTCAAGACCGCGCTGCGCACCGTCGACACGGTGGAGGACATCGTGGTGATCGTGCACACCGACACCGGCCACATCGGCTACGGCGAGGCGCCGGCCACGGCGGTCATCACCGGCGACACCCACGGCTCGATCATCGAGGCGATCGGCAAGTTCATCCGCCCGCGCCTGATCGGCCAGGACGTCGCCAACCTCAATCGCATCACCGACCTCATCCAGACCGCGCTGGAGCGCAACACCAGCGCCAAGGCCGCGGTGGAGATCGCGGTGTACGACCTGTGGGCGCAGCTCTACGACGCGCCGCTGTACAAGATGCTGGGCGGCGGCGACCCGGTGATCACCACCGACATCACCATCAGCGTGGACTACATCGACAAGATGGTGGCCGATTCGATCAGCGCGGTGGAACGCGGCTTCGAGTCGCTGAAGATCAAGGTGGGCAAGGACATCGGCCTGGACATCGAACGGGTCAAGGCGATCTATTCGGCGGTGGAAGGCCGCGCGCTGCTGCGCCTGGACGCCAACCAGGGCTGGACCGCGAAACAGGCCGTGTTCGCGATGCAGAACCTGGAAGACGCCGGCGTGGTGCTGGAGCTGCTGGAGCAGCCGGTGAAGGCGCGCGACCTGGACGGCCTGAAGTACGTCACCGACCGCGTGCACACGCCGGTGATGGCCGACGAGAGCGTGTTCGGCCCCACCGAAGTGATCGACCTGATCAAGATGCGCGCGGCCGACATCATCAACATCAAGCTGATGAAGACCGGCGGCATCTCCAACGCCATCCGGATCGCCGACATCGCCTCGCTGTACGGCGTGGAATGCATGATCGGCTGCATGATCGAGGCCGGCGTCAGCGTCGCCGCGGCCGTGCACGTGGCGGCGGCGAAGGCCAACGTGATCACCAAGATCGACCTGGACGGCCCGTCGCTGGGCCAGTTCAACCCGGTCGAGGGCGGCGTGATCTTCAACGAGTCGGAAATCACCATCACCGACGCGCCGGGCCTGGGCATCCGCGAAATCCGCGGCCTCGAACTGCTGCCGGGGTGACGGCGGCCACCGGCCGCCGTTGTCAGGCCCACCCCGCCGCCTTCACACTGCCGCCATGACCACGCCCCTGGTGAAGATCCGTTCCGAACGCGACCAGATGTCGGCCATCGAGCGCCGCATCGCCGACTTCATCCTGGACAACGCCCACCTGCTGCGCGACTACTCCTCGCAGCAGCTGGCCAGCGCGCTGGGCATCAGTCAGTCCAGCGTGGTGAAGTTCGCGCAGAAGTTCGGCTTCAAGGGTTACCCCGACCTCAAGTACTCCATCGGCGAGACCATCGCGCGCAACGGCAACGGCCAGGCCGCGCTGCCGGTTGCGACGCAGGACGACGCCGGCGATGCGTACCTGCGGCTGCAGGAAGGTCTGCGCCTGAGCAAGGCCGCGGCCGAAGAGGAAACCCGCGCGCTCAACCCGCGCGCGCAGGTGGAAGCCATCGTCGGCCTGCTCGACGGCGCCGAAAAGGTGTTCGTCTGCGGCCTGGGCGACGACGGCCTGTTCGCACGCGAGTTCGCCGTGCGGCTGTCGCTGCTCGGCCTGCTGACCGTGCCGCACGCCGACCCCATCCTGATGATGGCCAACCTGTCGGCGGCGCGTCCGGGCGACGTGCTGCTGGTGTTCTCCGAATTCGGCAAGCTGCCCGAGCTCTCGCAGGTCAGCCGCCAGTTCCAGGCCTGCGAAGGCAAGGTCATCTCGATCACCCGCCACACCGCCAACCCGCTGCGCGCGCATGCCGACGCGGCGTTGGTGGTGTCCGCGCACGATCCCGAGCCGCACGTCGAACAGCTGCTGTACCGCTCGTCCCTGCAGTCGTTGCTGGATTTCCTGTTCGTGCTGCTCTGCCAGAACCCCGGCCGGCACCGCCAGCTCGCGATCAACCTCGAACGCATCCATCACCTGCTGGAGTCGTGATGCCCGTCCTGCCCCGCGTGTTCCGCCTCGTTCTGTCCGCCGCCCTGCTGGTGTCCTGCGCCAGCGCCCGCGCCGCCCCGGCGACCACGCCGTCGCCGCTGCCGTGGCGCGATGCCCGCCAGCTGGTGCTGGTACTGACCGACGGGTGGGACGCCACGCAAGGCACGCTGCAGCGCTTCGAATGGAAGGACAACCGGTGGCACGCCGCGGCGGAGACCGCGCCGATTGCCGTGGGCCGCAATGGCGCCGCCTGGGGCCTGGGCCTGCATCCGGCGCAGAACGAAGGCCCGCGCAAACAGGAAGGCGACGGCCGCGCGCCCGCCGGCGTGTTCACCCTGGGTGAGGCGTTCGGCTACGCGGCGAAGGGCGAGACCGCGCTGCCCTACCGCGCGATGCAGGCCACCAGCTACTGCATCGACGTGCCGGACTCGCCGCTCTACAACCGCATCATCGACACGCGCGAGACCGGTGAGGCCGCGGCGAAGGGCTCCACCGAACCGATGCGCCTGGACCTGCACAACAACGGCGACCCGCGTTACCGCGAAGGCCTGGTGATCGGCCACAACGCCACCGCGACGCCACGCGGCGGCAGCTGCATTTTCGCGCACCTGTGGCGCACGGCCGGTGAAGCGACCGCCGGTTGCACCGCGATGGCGGCCGAGACGATGGACGCGCTGTTCGCCTGGCTGCAGCCGGCCGAGCGGCCGGTGTTCGTCCTGCTGCCGCGCGCGGAGTACGCACGCCTGGCACGCGACTGGCAGTTGCCGGAGACCGCACGATGAAGTGGCCCGGCGCCACCGCGCGCGTCCTGATCGGCCTGGTGGCGGGCGCGCTCACCGGCCTGTCATTGGCGCATTGGTGGCCGGACTCCGCCGGCACCGCCGTCGCGATCGCCCAGCCGATCGGCAAGCTGTGGCTCAGTGGCCTGCAGATGACCGTGGTGCCATTGGTGCTGTCGCTGGTGATCCTCGGCGTGGCCACGGCGAGCGATGCCGCCGCCTCCGGCCGCGTGGCGCGACGCGCGATGGTGGTGTTCATCGCGGTGCTGTCGCTGTTCGCCGCGTACGCCGCCATCGTCGCGCCCCTGGTGCTGTCGGCGGTGCCGCCGAGCCCGGCGCTGACCGCGACGCTGCACGGAACGCTGCCCGCCGCAGGCGTCACCGAGACGCCCGGCCTGGCGCAATGGATCGGCGCCATCGTGCCGAGCAACGCGATCATGGCGGCGGCCCAGGGCGCCATGCTGCCGGTGGTGGTGTTCGCGCTGTTCTTCGGCTTCGCGTTGACCCGCGTGGACGCGGATCGACGCGCGCAGATCATCACGTTCTGCCATGGCATCGCCGACACGATGATCGTCATCGTGCGCTGGATGCTGGTGGCCGCGCCGATCGGCGTGTTCGCACTGGTGCTGGCGGTCTGCGCGCAGGCCGGCATCGGCGTGATCGGTGCGCTGGCCGGCTACATCGCCCTGCAGTGCGGCATGTACCTCGGCGCCACGCTGATCTGCTACCTGCTGGTGGCGGTGTTCGCGCGGCAGTCCCCGCTCGCGTTCGCCAAGGCGATCCTGCCCGCGCAGGTGGTGGCTGCCAGCACGCAATCGTCGTTGGCTTCGCTGCCGGCGATGGTCGAAACCGCGCGCTTCCGCCTGGGCCATCCGCGCGCGGTCGCGGCGCTGGTGCTGCCGATGGCGGTGACCTTGTTCCGCATCACCAGCCCCATCCAGTACGTCGTGGCTGCGTGCTTCGTCGCGTGGGCCTACGGCATCGACCTCAACGCGGTGACGCTGGCCGCCGGTGCCGCATTGGCCGTGGTGATCAGCCTGGGCTCGATCGGCCTGCCGGGCCAGGTCAGCTTCATGGCCACGGTGATGCCGGTGACCCAGTCGATGGGCCTGCCGATCGAACCGCTGGGCCTGCTGCTGGCGGTGGACACCATCCCGGACGTGTTCGCCACCACCGGCAACGTCACCGGCGACCTGACCGCGAGCAGCATCGTCGCGCGCCAATCACCGGACGCAGTCGACGCGGATATCGAGGGCCATCCAGGCGAGCCCTGACGCGACCGCGCGGGATACCGCGCGGCTCAGTCGTCGAGGGACGTGGGAGGCATCGCGTTCCGTCCACCGCGGGGATACCGCGTCGCGCGGTAGCCGGCCAGCAGCCACCGGATCGGTTCGGCCAGCTCGGGATGCGGAGCCAACGCCTTCAGGACCTCGTCCCAGATGCCTTCGTGCACCCAGCGGGTGAAGCGCACGTAGATGGTATGCCAGGCGCCGTAGGCGGCCGGCAGGTAGCCCCAGGGCGCGCGATTCACCGCCACCCAGAGCACGGCTTCAAGGAATCTGCGCGTGCGTTCGCCGTTGTGGGCGCGGGCGCGCACCAGGGGCGGCAGGCGGTCGGCGATCAGGCGCCACCGTGCGTCGTCCAGGAAGGACGTCTCGTCTCCATCGACACCCTGCAGATCCCCTGTCGCCATGTCCGCCTCCCGTGCGTGCCGTGCGAAATCCGTTCGCTGCACAGGAGCATTCGGCGCGCCGCAGGCAATGCGGACACGGCATGGCGCATCAGCCTTGAGGCACCCCTTCCATGTTCGGCAAGTGGTGGGCTACGCCCTTGTGGCAGTCGATGCAGGTCTTCTTGCCGGTGCCCAACCACAGCTTGTGCACCTGCGCGGCCCGTGAGCCCTGCCGGGTCAGGTCCATCGAATCGTAGTCGTGGCAGTTGCGGCACTCCAGCGAGTCGTTGGCCTTGAGGCGGTTCCACTCGTGGGTGGCCAGGATCAGGCGCTCGTCCAGGAATTTCTCGCGCGTGTTGATGGTGCCGAAGACCTTGCCCCAGACTTCCTTCGAGGCCTGCATCTTGCGCGCGATCTTGTCCGTCCAGTTGTGCGGGACGTGGCAGTCGGGGCAGGTCGCGCGTACGCCGGACCGGTTGCTGTAGTGGATCGTGGTCTTCAGCTCCTCGAAGACGTTGTCGCGCATCTCGTGGCAGCTGGTGCAGAACGCCTCGGTGTTGGTCGCCTCGAGCGCGGTATTGAAGCCGCCCCAGAACATCACCCCCGCCAGGAAGCCGGCCACCGTCAGGAATCCGAGGCTGTAATGGCGGCTGGGCAGGCGCAACGTGCGCCACAGGCCCAGCACCCGCGCTTTCGTCCGTGGCCACATGGGCTACTCCTTCGCCGCCGCCGGCGACGACAGCACGCTGTCGATGTCGCGGAACTGGTTGGCCACCAGCACCGGCGCATCGGTCTGCACGACATGGCACTGGTTGCAGAAGTAGCGGCGCGGCGAGATCGTGGCCAGGAACTGGTCGTCGCGATCCATGTAGTGGGTCACGCTGACCGGCGGCGCCTGGAACGTGGCCGCGTTCGCACGCGCGTGGCACAGCATGCAGCGGTTGCTGTTCTTGTCGATCTGGTAGCCGTCGATGGCGTGCGGGATCGTCGGCGGTTGCATCGGGTAGGCGCGCGCGCGCTTGAGGTCCGCGTTCTCCACGTGCGCCATCGGTGGCGGATGGCCTTCCTGGTCGATCGGCACGCCGCGACGGATCGCATCGATCTGCCCGCCGCCCGGCACGAACACCGCGCGCGCATCCACCGGCGTGGACGCCACCGCCGCCGGCGCATCGTGCCTGTCCGGGCGTCCGACCATCCAGCCGGCGACGAACACCAGCGCCATCAGCACGCCCGTCAGGCCCACCGCTATCCACAGCTGTTTGTTCTGCATGGCGAGCCTCCTACGCAGCCATGACCTTGACCGCGCACTTCTTGTAGTCGGTCTGCTTGGAAATCGGATCGGTGGCGTCCAGCGTCACCTTGTTGATCAGCTGCCCGGCATCGAACCACGGCACGAACACCACGCCGCGCGGCATCCGGTTGCGCCCGCGCGTCTCCACCCGGGAGCGCATCTCGCCACGGCGCGAAGCGACGATGATCTCGTCGCCGCGCTTGAGCCCGCGCGCCTTCGCATCGTCGGGGTTCATGAACACCACCGCCGCCGGGAACGCCTTGTACAGCTCCGGCACGCGCATCGTCATCGACCCCGAATGCCAGTGCTCCAGCACGCGTCCGGTCACCAGCCACAGGTCGAACTCGTCGTCGGGCGATTCCGCCGGCGGCTCGTACGGCAGCGCCCAGATCACCGCCTTGCCGTCCTTGTTGCCGTAGAACTCGAAGCCGGTGCCCGCCTTGACGTACGGGTCCGCGCCCTCGCGGTAGCGCCAGCGCGTCTCCTTGCCCTTCACCACCGGCCAGCGCAGGCCGCGCGCCTTGTGGTACTCGTCGAACGGCGCGAGATCGTGGCCATGGCCGCGGCCGAACGCGGCGTACTCCTCGAACAGGCCTTTCTGGACGTAGAACCCGAACAGCGCCGACTCGTCGTTGGCGTAGCCGCGCTCGATCTGCTCGTTGGGGAACCGGTCCACGTTGCCGTTGCGGTACAGCACGTCGAACAGGGTCTTGCCCTTGAACTGCGGGTTCGCCGTCAGCAGCTCGGCGGACCAGCATTCGTCGGTGGTGAAGCGCTTGGAGAACTCCATCAGCTGCCACAGGTCCGAACGCGCGCCGCCCGGCGCCTTCACCAGCTGATGCCAGAACTGGGTGCGGCGCTCGGCGTTGCCGTAGGCGCCCTCCTTCTCCACCCACATCGCGGCGGGCAGGATCAGGTCGGCGGCCTGCGCCGTCACCGTGGGATACGCATCGGAGACGACGATGAAGTTGTCCGGGTTGCGGTAGCCCGGCCAGGTCTCCTCGCGCAGGTTAGCCGCGGCCTGCATGTTGTTGTTGACCATCACCCAGTACGCATTGAGCTTGCCGTCCTTCAGCGCGCGGTTCTGTTCGACGGCGTGGTAGCCCACCTTGGGGTTGATGGTGCCGTGCGGAATCTTCCAGATCTCCTCGGCGTGCTTCCGGTGTTCGGGATTGGTCACCACCATGTCGGCGGGCAGGCGGTGGCTGAAGGTGCCCACTTCGCGCGCGGTGCCGCAGGCCGAGGGCTGCCCCGTCAGCGAGAACGGACTGTTGCCGGGCGTGGCGATCTTCCCGGTCAGCAGGTGGATGTTGTAGACCATGTTGTTGGCCCACACCCCGCGCGTGTGCTGGTTGAAGCCCATCGTCCAGAACGACATGACCTTGACCTTCGGGTCGGCGTACAGCTCGGCCAGCTGCTCCAGCCACCCGCGCTCCACGCCCGTCATCTCGACGGTCTTCTCCAGCGTGTAAGGCGCCACGAAACGCGCGAAGTCCTCGTAGCCGATCGGCTGGCCGCCGTTGGGATCCTTGGCGTTCTTCGCCTTCATCTCCAGCGGATGCTCGGGACGCAGGCCATAGCCGATGTCGTCGTTGCCGCGCTTGAAGGTGGTGTGCTTGCCGACGAAATCCTGGTTGACCTTGCCGGTGCGGATGATGTGGTTGGCGATGTAGTTGAGGATGACCAGGTCGGTCTGCGGCTTGAAGATGATCGGGATGTCCGCCAACTCGAAGCTGCGGTGCTCGAAGGTCGACATCACCGCCACCTTCACGTGCGGTTGCGACAGTCGCCGGTCGGTCACCCGGGTCCACAGGATGGGGTGCATCTCGGCCATGTTGGAGCCCCACAGCACGAACGCATCGGCGGCCTCGATGTCGTCGTAACACCCCATCGGCTCGTCCATGCCGAAGGTGCGCATGAAGCCCATCACCGCCGACGCCATGCAGTGCCGCGCGTTGGGATCGATGTGGTTGCTGCGGAAGCCGGCCTTCATCAGCTTGTTGGCCGCGTAGCCTTCGAAGATCGTCCATTGGCCGGAACCGAACATGCCGATCGCATCGCTGCCCTTTTCCTTGAGCACGCGCTTGAACTGCGCCGCCATCACGTCGAACGCCTCGTCCCACTCCACCGTGGTGAAGTCGCCGTCCTTCGCGTACACGCCGTTCTTCTTCCGCAGCAGCGGCTGGGTCAGGCGGTCGGCGCCGTACAGGATCTTGGACAGGAAGTAGCCCTTCACGCAGTTGATGCCGCGGTTGACCTCGGCATGCACGTCGCCATGCGTGGCCACCACGCGGCCGTCCTTCACCGCGACGTTCACCCCGCAGCCCGTGCCGCAGTACCGGCAGGGCGCCTTGTCCCACTTCAGGGTGGTGAGGTCGCCTTCGGTGACGACGTTGCTGCCGGTGCCGGTCAGCGGCAGGCCGGCCGCGGCGGCGGCCGTGGCCAGCGCGCTGTGGCGGATGAATTCACGACGTGTGCTCATGGGCATCTCCGGTCGCGGACAGGATGGACAGGGAAGGCAGGGGCTCATCGAGCGCGTGCGCCGGCTCGGCGTGGTGGTAGACCAGCAGCACGTTCAGCACGCCCGGCACGGCCTGCAGCTGGTCCACGCGCTCCATCACCGCATGGCGGTCGGCGGATTCGCAGATCACCACGCTGCGGGTGCCGGCGGCGAGGGCCAGGTCGAGGTCGCGGTGTTCACGGATCATCGCCGCGAGCGCAGCGGCGGCCGTCTCGCGGTGCTGGATGACGAAACTCGCGATGTGGACTTCGGCATCGGATGCGGGTGCGTTCACGCGACGGCCTCCATGGCGGACATGTTCTGCAGACGGATGGCGTCCACGGGGCAGGTGCCGACGCAGGCGCCGCACCCCGTGCACGCATCGGAATCGACACGGGCCGGGCCGCGCGCACCGGGCGCCACGTGGATCGCGGACGCGGGGCAGACCTCGCGGCAACTGGCGCAGACGACGCCCTGCGCCGAAAGGCAGGTGCCGGCGACGTCGGCGATGAGCATCCAGGGCGGATCGCGCACGGGCTCGAACGCCTCGCTGCCGCACGCGGCCGCGCAGTCGCCACAGAACGTGCACTCGCCAGCGCGCGCATCGAAGCGCGGCAGGCCGTCGGCATCGCGGAGCAGCACCTGCTCCGGACACGCGCGCACGCAGGCGTCGCAGCGCGTGCACGCGGCGAGGAACTCAGGTTCGGGCTTGGCCCACGGCGGGCGGAATACGGCAGGCGGCGGTGCAGTCGGCACGGGGCCGAACAGCAGGGCACGACGGGAGGCGGAGCGGATACCGTCCATCGCTCACGGACCGGTCGGCGGGCCGGCGAACACCAGTTGCCACATCCACACGAGGAAGCCGTAGCCGGCGACGATCAGCACGGCCATCAACGGGAAGATGACCACGGTCAGTAGCAGGAACGCCAGACGCTCCTGCTGCTTGCTCGCAACGGCTGTTCCTTCGCTCTGCTCCATGATGCCTACCTTGCGGTTGGGTACTGGGTGCGACGATGCTGCGGCCGCAGGCTATCACATTCATGTGACCGCCCCGGCGCCTGTCATCGGCAGGACGCTCAGGATGTCGGACGCTGGAGCGCGCTCCAGTCTTCCGGCGTGTTGCAGTTGCGCAACGCCTGCGTCCAGCGCGCGGGCGGCAGCCTCTGCGTCTCCACGTGCTGATGCAGCGCACGCAGCGAGCGCTCGCGACCGGACCGGCGACCGATCTCTTCGATCACCGCGCGCATGGGGACGTCCATGCGCAGCGCCATCGGCAAGGCGTGGCCGTCCACGCAGGCGCAAGGAGCACCGGCGACGAGCAGTGCCTGCAGCAGGTCGACGGACAGCAACGGCATGTCCACCGGCACCACGATCCACGCACCGTCGCCCAGGCGTGGCGCGAGTTGTGCCAGCGCACCCATCGGGCCGGTGTCGGGCGTTGCGTCGGGCACGCCGCCGACCTCGGGACGATCCCCGCTGACGATCACCTCGTCCGCGCCCGCCGCCCTCAGCAATGCGTGCATGTGGGTCAGCAGCGTGCCGTCGCCCCACGGCAGCGCCGCCTTGTCGGTGCCCATCCGCGACGAGCGTCCGCCCGCGAGCAGCACCGCGCGCCAGGTCGATGAAGGCGGGGTCATGCCGGCGTCCAGCCGGGCGGCTGCAGATGGCTCAGGCCATGCACCTGCACGGACGTGCCGGCGGCCACATCACCGGCCTCGGCAGGCAGCGTGATCCATGCGGACGCCCGCGAGAACGGGAACAGGCGGAACGAGGCCTGCGCCTGCGCGACGTGAGCACGAAGTCGACCCTGGTCATCGCAGTGCAGCGTGCCGTGGAAGGCGGCGTGCAGGCCGGCACGCGTGCGGCAGTCGTCGGCCAGCGGCAGCCAGCGTGGCGTTTCCGGCGGCAGGCCCAACCAGGCGCGCAGCAGCGGCTCGACCAGGAAGCGGAACCCTACCGCCGTCGACAGCGGATTGCCCGGCAGACCGACGAACACCGGTCCCTCGCGCAGGCGCGCCGCCAGCACCGGCTTGCCCGGTCGTATCGCCACACCGTGGAACAGGAGGTCGGCACCGCGTGCCTCGAGTGCGCCGGGCACGAAGTCGTAGCAGCCCTTCGACACCGCGCCGGTGCTGAGCACCAGGTCTGCGCCGTCGGCGAGCGCGGCATCCAGCGCCGCCTGGAACGCGGCCACGTCGTCGCCCACGCGGGTAGTGCGGACCGCCTCCGCGCCCGACGCCGCCACGGCGAGCGCGAGCCAGGGCGAGGTCGCATCGTGGATGCCGTCCGGCGGCAGCGGCGCGCCCGCCGCGACGATCTCGCGGCCCGTCGCCAGCACCGCCACGCGCGGACGCCGTGCCACTTCAAGGCGGTCGATGCCCAGCCCGGCCACCAGCATCAGCGCGCCGGCATCGAGCAGATGGCCGACCGGCAGCACGCATTGCCCCGGTTTTACGTCCTCGCCGCGTCGACGGATGTTCGCGCCCGGCACCACCTCGCCCTGCACGCGGATGCGCGAGACGCCTGACGCGGAAGCGGGCAGCGCATCGATGCGCTCCACCGGGACCACCGTGTCGGCACGCGCCGGCAACGGCGCGCCGGTCATGATCTCCCACGCCGACGCATCGTCCTGCGGCGCTGGCTCGCCGGCGCCGATGCGCGCACCGATCTCCCACGCCTGCGCGGCCGACACCGGCACGCCGCCGGTCGCCAGGGCGACGCCATCCACGGCGGCGTTGTCGAACGGCGGCAGGGCGATGTCGCTGACGACCGCTGCCGCCAGCACGCGGCCGAGCGCGTCGCCGGACGCGACCGTCTGCGTGCCACGCAGCGCAGCGCCGTCCGTCATCCGTGCCACCGCCTCGTGATACCCGATCACCCCGCCTCCCTGTCCGTGCCGCCTGCGCGGTGCACCACCGATAAGGACGGGCGGCGCGAAGCCGACAGCCTAGTGCCCGCGCCACGCAGTTGCCAACGGGACGGTGCGGCTCAGCCGCCGACGGCCCACATCGTCGTCCCGAGCTCCGCCCCGCGTTCGCACACCCGCGCATCGGCGATGGCCGCCCCTACCAGGATGACGCCGGGCGCGTCTGTCGTGGTCTGCGATGACGCATCGCGCAAGGCGCGCAACGTGGTCAGACGGCAGTGTTCGCCGGCGCGGCTGGCGCCCTGCACGATGGCCACGGGCGTGGCGGCAGGCAGGTGCGGCAGCAGGCCTGCGGCCAGCGATGCAAGCCGCGACATGCCCATGTAGATGGCCAGGGTGGTGCCGGTGCGTGCCAGCGCTCCCCAATCCGGCTCCCCATGATCGTGCGTGTGCGCGGTGACGAAGGTGACGCCATGGCAGTGCTCGCGATGGGTCAGCGAGATGCCGAGCGCGGCGGCGGCCGCGAATGCAGCGCTGACGCCATTGATGATGCGCACGCCGATCCCCGCCGCGCGCAGGAACGCGATCTCTTCGCCGGCGCGCCCGAACATCAGCGCGTCGCCCCCTTTCACCCGCACGACGTTCAAGCCCTGCAGGGCATAGCGTCTCGTCAAGCGGCAGATAAAGGACTGGGGCGTGGAGCGGCATCCGGCACGCTTGCCGACGCGCACGACCCGCGCGGAAGGTGCCAGCGTGGCGATCAGCGGGTCGACCAGTTCGTCCAGCAACAACACGTCCGCCGCAGCCAGCGCCTTGACCGCCTTCAACGTCAGCAGGTCCAGGTCGCCGGGGCCGGCAGACAGCAGCACCACGTCGGCCGGCGCGCGTGCAGGGAGGGAGTCGGCATGCATCGTTGTCCTCAAGGGTTTCGTCATGATCGATGTCAGGCCCGCGCCGGAACACCGGCCAGGCGATGGAGTTGCGGCAGGCAGGAACCGCAGACCGTTCCGCAGCCGAGATCTCGCTGCAGCGCCGCCACATCGGCGCCGGCCTGCACGCGCGCCCGGATCGCGGCTTCGCCGACCTGCCGGCATACGCAAACGACGGGATCGGCCGCACGCCACGACGTGCCGGCGAACGCCGACAGGCGCGACCCTGGCCACGCCTGCCCCGCCAACGCCGTCGACAGCAGCGACGCGGCCTGCGGCGACGGCTGCAGGTCGATCCACTGCAGGCCGTCGATGAAGTCCGCCGATGCGTGCGCGCGCCACGCCACCCGACGCAACAGCCCGCGGTGCGCATCGCGGTATTCCAGCGTGTCCGCGCCGCCGCCCAGATCGAGCGCGGCATCCAGCGCCGCCAGCCAGTCTTGCGCGGGGGCCGCCGCACAGGCCGCGCGCAACACCAGCCAGGCCACGCCCTCGGGCGCGCCCGCTTCGAGCCGCAGGCTGAGCGATGCGTAGCCGCACGCGGCCAGCAACGGCTGCGCGGCGGTGCGCATCGCCGATGCATCGCCGCGGCGCGCGGCCAACACATGCCAGCCGAATGTCGCCCGGTCCACGCGGACGGCCGCGTGCTTGAGCTCGGGTTGCCGCGAGCGGGCATCGACCGCGGGCAGGCTGATCTCGTTGATGCCGCCGCTGGACAGGAACTGCGCGTTCCAGTGCATCGCCGCGAACACCGTGCCCGAGCCCACTTCGTCGGACAGCTCCAGCGGCAATACCAGTTCGCCGCGTTTGCTGGCCACCCGCACCAACTCGCCCGCGGACAGGCCGCGTCGCGCAGCGTCGTCGGGATGCATGCGCAGCGCGGGGTCCGGCGCATGCGCGAACAGCGCCGGTACGCGACCGGTACGCGACATGCCGTGCCACTGGTCGCGCAGGCGGCCGGTCAGCAGGCGCAGGGGAAAACGCGCCGACGTCGGTTCCGCCACCGGGCGGTAAGGCGTGGGATGGAAACGGGCGCGTCCGTCCGGTGTCGCAAAGCGACCCTCTTCATAGCGCCGCGCCTGGCCCTGCGTCGCGCCGGCCGGGAACGGCCACTGCTGCGGCCCGTCGGCGTCCAGGCGTGCGTAGTCGATGCCGCCGATATCGAGATCGCGCCCGACGGTGAGTCGGCGGTGCTCCTCGAACGCCGCGCGCGCATCGTCGAAGTCGAAGAGCGCCGGTGCGCCCGGCGACGCGAGCCGCGCCTCCAGCCGGCGTGCGACCTCGCGGGCGATCCAGAAATCCGTCCTCGCCTGCGCGGGCGGCGCCACCGCCGCGCGGACGCGCGACACGCGACGCTCGGAGTTCGTCACCGTGCCCTCTTTCTCGCCCCACGTCGCCGCCGGCAGCAGCACGTCGGCGAACGGCACGGTGTCGGTGTCGCGGAATGCGTCCTGCACGATGACGTACTCCGCACGCTGCAGCGCTTCGCGGACCCGTCCGATGTCGGGCATGGAATGCACGGGGTTCGTGCAGGCGATCCACACCGCCTTGACGGTACCGTTGCGCAGCGCCTCGAACAGCTCCACGGCCGCCAGGCCCGGTCGCTCGGACAGGCGGCCGGTCTGCAGGCGCCACAAGGCTTCCAGTTCCGCGCGATCGTGGTCGCTGGCGATCTCGCGATGCGCGGCGAGCATCGTCGCCATGCCGCCGACTTCGCGCCCGCCCATCGCATTGGGCTGGCCGGTCAGCGAGAACGGCCCGGCACCGCGCCGGCCTATCTGTCGCGTGGCCAGATGCAACTGGATCAGCGCGAGGTTCTTGTCGGTGCCGTGCGCCGACTGGTTGAGGCCCATGCAGTACAGCGACAGCGCCGCCGGGCTGCGGCCGAACCACTCGGCCGCGGTGATCAGGTCGGCGACCGGAATCCCGCAGATGTCGGCGGCCATGCGCGGCGTGTAGTCGCGCAACGACCGCTTGAGTTCTTCGAAACCGGTGGTGTGCGTGTCGATGAACGCCGCATCGATGCATCCCTCCCACACCAGGTGGTGCAGCATCCCGTTGAACAGCGCCACGTCGGTGCCCGGCTGGATCGCCAGGTGCAGGTCCGCCATCGCGGCGGTGTCGGTACGGCGCGGATCCACCACGATCCATCGCACCTCCGGGTCGCGCGCGCGCGCGTCTTCCAGTCGCCGGTACAGCACGGGGTGCGCGTAGGCCGTGTTGCTGCCGGCGAACAGCACGGTCTTCGCGTACTCCAGATCGTCGTAGCAGGTCGGCGGGCCGTCGGCGCCGAACGCCAGCTTGTAGGCCGTCACCGCGCTGGACATGCACAGGCGCGAATTGGTGTCGATGTTGTTGGTGCCGATCAGCCCCTTCGCCAGTTTGTTGAAGACGTAGTAGTCCTCGGTCAGCAGCTGGCCGGACAGATAGAACGCCACGCTGTCCGGACCGTGCCGCGCGACGATGTCGGCCAGGCGGTCGGCGACCGTGTCCAGGGCCACGCCCCAGTCGACCGTACGTCGCGGCTCGTCGCGACGGCGACGCAGCTCGGGCGCCAGCGCGCGACCCTGCAGTCCGCGGGCGCTTTCGGCCAGCGCGCGGCCCTTGCTGCACAGGCGGCCGAGGTTGGCCGGATGCGCCGGGTCGCCTTCCACGCCGACGATGCGCTCGCCGTCGGCGTCGTGCTGCGTCTCGACCAGCACGCCGCAGCCGACCCCGCAGTAGCAGCAGGTCGAACGCGTCGACCGTCGTGCTGCAGCCGCGGAGGCGCCCATGCCATCCATCAGGACGACACCGCCACGGCGCCGGCGTCCTGCGGCGGCGAGGGCAGCGCCAGCCAGACGATGCCCTCGCGCAGTTCGACATCGAAGCGACGCGCGCACCCCACGTCCGGCGCGCAGGCCTGCCCGTCGCCCAGCGCGATCTGCCAGCCATGCAGGGGACAGGCGACGGTGTCGCCGGCCACGATGCCCTGCGACAGCGGCCCGCCCTTGTGCGGGCAGCGGTCGGCGAGCGCGAACACGCGATCTTCGGCCGGTCGGAACAGCGCGATATCGTCCAGCCCGTCGCGCGCCAGCACGCGCGCGCCCAGCAGCGGGATGTCGTCCAGCGGACACACCGGCACCCACGAAGCCACGGTATCCATGTCAGTCCTCCACCTGGGCGGCGATGCGCCGGTCCATGCGCAGCGGCGCGTACTCGCGCGCCTGCGTGCCGGCGATGCGCGCGGCCCACGGGTCGGGCAGCCCTTCCAGCGCGTACAGCAGGCGCTCGAACAGCGCGCGGCGGTTGCCGGCATCCTCGACCACCTGCTGCTTCACGTAGTCCAGGCCCACCCGGTCGAGGTAGTGCACGGTGCGGTCGAGGTAGTACGCCTGTTCGCGATACAGCTGCAGGAAGGCGCCCGTGTATTCCTTCACCTCATCGGCCGTCCTCACCTTCACCAGGAAACGCGCGACCTCGGTCTTGATCCCGCCGTTGCCGCCCACGTGGATCTCCCACCCCGAATCCACGGCGATGATGCCCACGTCCTTGATGCCCGATTCGGCGCAGTTGCGCGGGCAGCCGGACACCGCCAGCTTCACCTTGTGCGGGCTCCACATGTTGGCCAGCATCGTCTCCAAGTCGATGCCCATCTGCGTGCTGTTCTGGGTACCGAAGCGGCAGAACTCGCTGCCCACGCAGGTCTTCACCGTGCGTATCGACTTGCCGTAGGCGTGGCCCGACTTCATGCCGAGGTCCTTCCACACCTCCACCAGGTCTTCCTTCTTCACCCCGAGCAGATCGATGCGCTGGCCGCCGGTGACCTTGACCATCGGGATCGCGAACTTGTCGGCGACGTCGGCGATGCGCCGCAGCTCGGACGGATTGGTCACGCCGCCCTTCATCTGCGGCACTACCGAGAACGTGCCGTCCTTCTGGATGTTGGCGTGCGCGCGCTCGTTGATGAAACGGCTCTGCGGATCGTCCACCGCCTCCCGCGGCCACGTCGACAGCATGTAGTAGTTGACCGCCGGCCGGCAGGTGGCGCAGCCGTTCGGCGAGCGCCAGCCCATGAACGCATAGGCCTGGGCGTGGCTCACCAGCCGGTGTTCGCGAACCGCCTGCCGCACGTCGCCGTGGCTCAGGTCGGTGCAGCCGCAGACCGCCTTGGTCTTCGGCGTTTCCTGGAAGGAGGAGCCCAGGCAGTTCATCAGGATCTGTTCCACCAGGCCCGTGCACGAACCGCACGAGCTGGCCGCCTTGGTCCGCTTCTTCACCTCGTCGACGGTGAACAGGCCCTGCTCGCGCACCGCCTTGACGATGACGCCCTTGCACACGCCGTTGCACCCGCAGACCTCGTCGCCGTCGGCCATGCTGGCCGCACGGTCCTGGCCTGCGATGCCGGCATCGCCCAATGCCTTCTCGCCGAACACCAGCTGGTCCCGGCGATCGCCGATGCCGGTGCCATCCTTGATCAGCTTGAAGTACCACGCGCCGTCGCCGGTATCGCCGTAGAGGCATGCGCCCACCAGCGTGTCGTCGCGGATCACGAGGCGCTTGTACAGCCCGCCCGCCGGATCCGACAGCACGATCTCCTCGGCGCCGTCTCCGCCCATGAAGTCGCCGGCCGAGAACAGGTCGATGCCGGTGACCTTGAGCTTGGTCGACACGGCCGACCCCTTGTAGATGCCGATGCCGTAGGTCGCCAGGTGGTTGGCGCAGATCTTCGCCTGCTCGAACAGCGGGGCCACCAGTCCGTATGCGATGCCACGATGGCTCGCGCATTCGCCCACGGCGTAGACGCGGGGATCGAACGTCTGCAGGGTGTCGTTGACCACGATGCCGCGATTGCAGTGGATGCCTGCCGCCTGCGCCAGCACCGTGTTGGGGCGGATGCCCGCCGCCATCACCACCAGGTCGGCGGGCACCTCCCCGCCGTCGGAGAAACGGACAGCGACGACGTCGCCGTCGGGATTGCCGACGATTTCGGTCGTCGAGGTGTTCAGCCGGAACTGCAGGCCGCGCGCCCTCAGCGAGTTCTCCAGCAGGGCGCCCGCCACCGGATCGAGCTGGCGCTCCAGCAGCCAGCCGGCCAGGTGGACGACGGTCACATCCATGCCGCGCGACTTCAATCCATTGGCCGCCTCCAGGCCGAGCAGGCCGCCGCCGATCACCACGGCATGCCGCTTCACCTTCGCGGCATCGATCATGGCCTGCGTGTCGTGGATGTCGCGATAGCCGATAACGCCCCTGAGGTCCTTGCCGGGCACCGGCAGGATGAAGGGCAGCGAGCCGGTCGCGAGCAGCAGACGGTCGTATTCGGCTTCCGTGCCGTCGGCCGCGACCACGCAACGGCGTACGCGGTCGATCTTCACCACCTCCTTGCCCAGGTGCAGGCGGATGCCGTGGTCGGCGTACCACGACAGCGGATTGAGCACGATGTCGTCGAAGTCCTGCTCACCCGCGAGCACCGGCGAGAGCAGGATGCGGTTGTAGTTGGGGTGCGGCTCGGCACCGAACACGGTGATGTCGTACATGTCCGGCACCAGCTTCAGCAGCTCCTCGAGCGTGCGGATGCCGGCCATGCCGTTGCCCACCACCACCAGCCGTGGCTTCTTCATCGTCGTGCTCCTCAGACGCGCGCGGCGCCGAGCGCCGCCCACTGGTTGCGCCACTGGCGGGTGACGCCACGCAGCAGGCCCCACGCGAGCAGGGCGATGTAGGCGAAGGCCCAGAGCCCGACGCCATAGCCGCCGGTCTGTTGCTTCAGGACGCCCAGGCCGGCCGCGAGCAGGAAGCCGCCCACGCCGCCGGCCATGCCGATCAGGCCGGTCATCACTCCGATGTCGGTGCCGAATCGCTGCGGCACCAGTTGGAAGACCGCACCGTTTCCGGCACCCAGGCACAGCAATGTCAGTACGAACACCACCACGGCCACGACGGGACCGCCGGCGCCGATGCCCGCGACGGCCACCAGCAGGGCGACCGACAGATAGACGGCGTGCAGCGTGCGCGTGCCGCCGATGCGGTCGGCGATCACACCCCCGAGCGGACGCATCGCCGAGCCGGCCAGGACGCAGGCCGCGGTCGCCCACCCCGCGGCCTTGGGCCCGAAACCGAATTCATCGTGGAAGTAGCCGGGCAGCGCGCTGGCGAAGCCCGCGAAACCGCCGAAGGTGATCGCGTAGAAGAACATGAACCACCACGCGTCGCGGTTGCCGACGAGCACGCGGCCGTAGTCGGCCAGGCCCTTGCGCACCACCTGCCCGGGCGCCTCCTTCGCACAGGCGGCGAACACCAGCAGCACCAGGACGAGCGGAATGCACGCCAGACCGAAGACGGCCTGATAACCGAACGCCGCCGCGAGCGCGGGCGCGAACAGCGCGGCCAGCACGGTGCCCGAGTTGCCGGCACCGGCAATGCCCATCGCGGTGCCCTGGTGTTCCGGCGGGTACCAGCGCGATGCCAGCGGCAGCGCGACCGCGAACGACGCGCCGGCCACGCCGAGCATCACGCCGAGCAGCAGCACGTGGGCGAACCCGTGCACGCCCAACCGCCACGCGCACAACAGCGCCGTGATCACGATCGCCTGGGCCAGCAGGCCCGTCCGGCGGGCACCCATGCGATCGGCCAGGATGCCCAGCACGAGTCGCAGCACGGCACCGCACAGGATCGGCACCGCGACCATCAACGCGCGCTGCTGGGTATCCAGCCGCAGGGCTTCGGCGATCTGCACCTGCAACGGGCCCAGCAGATACCAGACCATGAAGCTGAGGTCGAAATAGAGGAAGGCCGACAACAGCGTGGGCACATGCCCGGCCTGCCAGAACGATCGATTCATTCACGCCATCTCCAGGTGGGGTGCGGACGGCAAGGCCGGCCGCCGCTAGGTGGACGACTGCATCGGAGAACAAAAAAAAAGGCGCCTTCCGATTCGCACCGGAAAGACGCCGTTGTCTGCGCGGACGGACCGCCGTTGGCCCGTACGCGATATCCACTTTTTTTGCGGGTACGCCGTTGTACCCGCGGGGATGACTACGCAATCGCCGTGCCAATCGCGCCGCGATGCGCGCAGCCTCGCGAATGACGAACGATTTCAACCTGTTAGCGCGACCGCCCGCGGGCCTCCACGTCGCGGCATGCCGTCACGCGCGGCGCATGTGCACTCCGCAAGTGCGCGCGCGCACCATGATCGTGCGCAACGTGCGCGCTTAGTCCCAGCGCACGCCGTCGAACAGGACGCTCTCGCGCTCGTCGCGCACGGGCACGGCCACGCCGAGTGCCCGTGCCGCTTCGCGATACGTCTGCAGGCGATGCACGTCGCGCAGCCAGTCGTCGTCCTTCGCCGGCGCGGCCGGCAGCCAGCCCCAACGTCTGAACTGCCGCAGGAATCCGCGACCATCGGACAACCAGGGGAAGTTCGCGTCGCCGCCCGCGTGGAAGCGCAACCCTTCACCCGGACGTTCGTCCTCGCTCGGATGCAGGCAGGCGGCGATGCACGCTGCCGGCACGCCGATCGCATCGGGCTCGGACAGCCACGCGACGACGTCGGGATGGTGCGCCGGATCGTCCAGCCATCGGCAGGCTTCCAGGACGGTCTTCGTCAGCGCAAGCGCGAGCTCGGGCTGCAGCGCCGCCGTCTCGCGCCGGCATGCGAGCACCTTCTCCGGATGCCCGGGCCAGAGCTGGCCGCTGCGGATCACCCTCCGGCCCGCGCCCATGGCTTCGGCCTGCGCGCCCCAGGGCTCTCCCGCACAGAATCCGTCCAGCTCGCCGCGCGCCATCGCATCCGGCATCTGCGGCGGCGGCAGCGTGACCACGTCGATGCCGTGATTGGGATCCACGCCCTGCGCGGCGAGCCAGTAATAAAGCCACACGGCATGCGTGCCGGTGGGAAACGTCTGCGCGAACACCGGCCTGCGCGGCAGCGCACGCAGCACATCCGCCAGCGGCCGATCACCGCTGCAGGCGTCGGCCAGCGTCGGAGACAGGGTGATCGCCTGGCCGTTGCAGTTCAGCCCCATCAGGATGGCCAGGTCGGCGCGTGGACCGCCGATGCCGGTCTGCACCCCGTACACCATCGCCGCCATCGCGTGCACCGCATCCAGCTCGCCGGACAGCAGGCGGTCGCGGATCGCCGCCCACGAAGCCTGACGGTGCAGGCGCAGGCGCAGGCCGTTGGCGCGGTCCAGGCCCAGGCGCGCGGCCGCGATCAGCGGCGCACTGTCGACCAACGGCATGAAGCCGATATCCAGGGTGCGGAGCGGGGTCGTCATGGTCGTCATCCCAGCAGGTCTGCCATCGCGATGATCCGGCGCGCCACGTCGGCCAGGCGGAGGCCCTGCCTCATCGCCTGCTGGCGCAGGGTGGCGTAGGCCTCGGCTTCGTTCATGGCGCGCTTGTCCATCAACACGCCCTTGGCACGGTCGATGTCCTTGCGGTCCCGCAGTTGCTGTTCCAGGTCGTCCAGCTTCTGGCGTACGTGCGACTGCTGCTCGAAGCGTGCCATCGCCACCCGCAGGATGGGCGCCAGCCGCGCCGGTGCGAGGCCATCGACGACGTAGGCCGCCACCCCTGCACCCAACGCGTCGCGGATCAGCCGGTCGTCGCCATCGGACGCGAACATCACCACCGGCTTGGGCGCCTGCCGGCTCAGCATCGCGAGTTGCTCGAGCATGTCGCGCGACGGCGAATCCACGTCGAGGATGACCACGTCCGGTTGCTGCCGCTGCACCGCCATCAACAGTCCGGCCGACCTGCCGACCGTTTCGGGCAGCACGTCGTAACCGAGCGCCAGCAGCGCCTCGCGCAGTTCCGCGATCGGCTTGTCGGTGTCGTTGACCAGCAGGACGCGCAACATCGTGGGGATGGCTCGTTGGCTTGACGTGGCTCTCGCCCGCATGTTGCCATGCAACAAACGCGACCGCGAGCCCCGACGCAGGAAGGACGCCGATGCCGCTTTACCCGCTGTTTGCGGACCTGAACCAACGTGAGGTGATGGTCGTCGGTGGGGGCGACGTCGCGACCCGCAAGGTGGAGGCGCTGCTTCGCGCAGGCGCCTGCGTGCAGGTGTGCGCGCCCGCGCTGTCCCCTGCGCTCGCGCAGTGGTCGGCTACCGGTCGCGTGCGGCATCGCCCGAGCGAGTTCGAACCCGCGTGGCTGGATGACGTCTGGCTGATCGTCGCCGCGACCGACGACGGGGCCTTCAACGCACACCTCGCTCGGGAGGCCGCGGCGCGGAAGAAACTGGTCAACGTCGTGGACGACGCGGCCTTGTCCAGCTTCCAGGTCCCGGTCGTCGTCGACCGCGATCCCCTGCTGGTCGCGATCTCCTCGTCCGGCGCGGCACCGATGCTGGCGCGGCGGCTCGGCCGGCAGTTCGAGACCGAGCTCGATCCCGCGTGGGGCGCACTGGCCGCGCTGTTCGCGCGCCACCGCGATGCGATCCGCCGCCGCTTCCCGGACCTGGCGGAACGCCGTCGGTGGTACGACGCCCGGATCGACGGCGACGCCATGGCGTTGCTGCGACAGGGCGATACCGCCGGTGCGGAACGCGCGCTGGCGGCATCGCTCGCCTCGACCGACACAGGCGTCGCGTGCGGCAGCCTCACGTTGATCACCGTGCCCGGTAATGACGCCGCGCAGCTCACCCTGTGCGCCCTGCGCGCGATGCACCAGGCCGACCATGTCGCGGTCCACGCCGGACTGGACGAAGGCATCGTCGCGCTGGCCCGGCGCGATGCGGCGCGGACGGTCCTCGCCGCATGGGAGGACGACGCGGCCCGCGCGCTCGGCGATGCCGTTGCGGATGGCCGGCACGTGGTCGTCCTGTGGTCCGATGCTTCGCCCATCGCCGCGCTCGCCGCCAACGCGCCCGACGCGGGGCTCGCCGTGATCGAATGCACCGGACGGGCGCACCGGGTGGTCTAGCCTGCCTTCACGCGGCTGAAGGCTGCGACGGTGCACCGCACCCGGTTGACCCATGTCAAGGACAGTCCCGCGTCGCGCGCCTAGGCTGCTCCCATGGCCAGCCTGTCCTCTCTCTTCGATCCCGAGCTGCTGCGGCGTTACGACACGCCGGGGCCGCGCTACACCTCGTATCCCACCGCGCCGCAGTTCTCGCCCGGATTCGACGAAGCCGACCTGCGCGGCATGGCGGCGATCAGCAACGGCGACCCCATTCCGCGCCCGCTCTCGCTTTACCTGCACATCCCGTTCTGCACCAGCCCGTGCTTCTACTGCGGCTGCAACCGCATCATCACCCGCGATACCGCGCGCGGCGCCGCCTACCTGACCCGCCTATATCGCGAGGTGGCGATGGTGTCTTCGCTGTTCGATCGCGACCGCGACGTGGAGCAGGTGCACTTCGGCGGCGGCACGCCCAACTTCCTGTCGCCGTCGCAGATCGCCGAAGCAATGGACGTGTTGCGCCGGCATTTCTCGTTCGCCGCGCCCGCGCGGCTGGACTGCTCGATCGAACTCGATCCGCGCTTCATCTCCCCGAGCGACGTGGGTGAACTCGCCGCGGCCGGCTTCAACCGCGCCAGCCTCGGCGTGCAGGACTTCGATCCCGAGGTGCAGCGCGCGGTCAACCGCATCCAGAGCGTCGAACAGACGCTGGCGATCATCGACGCCTGCCGCACGCACGGCCTGCAGTCGGTCAACGTGGACCTGATCTACGGCCTGCCGAAGCAGAGCCTGGACGGGTTCTCGCGCACGCTCGACATCACCCTGCGCGCGCGGCCGGACCGCCTGGCGATCTACAGCTACGCCCACCTGCCGTCGATGTTCCGCCCGCAACAACGCATCAACGCCGACGATCTGCCTTCGCCGGAGGTGAAGCTCGGCCTGCTGCAATGCGCGATCGACAAGCTCGGTGAAGCCGGCTACGTCTACATCGGCATGGACCACTTCGCCCTGCCCGGCGACAGCCTGGCCGAAGCGCAGCGGCGCGGCGGCCTGCATCGCAACTTCATGGGCTATACCACCCACGCCGAGAGCGACCTGGTCGGGCTGGGGGTCAGCGCCATCAGCCACATCGGCCCCAGTTTCAGCCAGAACCCGCGCGACCTCGGCAGCTGGGAGCAGGCGATCGACCAGGGCCACCTGCCGGTGTGGCGCGGCATGCGCCTGGAAGAAGACGACGTGATCCGCGCCGATGTCATCCAGCAGCTGATGTGCCACGGCACGCTGGACTACCGCGACCTGGGCCGTCGGCACGTGATCGACTTCACCACGTACTTCGCCGACGCATTGCAGCGGTTGCGCCCGCTGCAGGACGACGGCCTGGTGGAGCTGCGCGGCGACGGCCTGCGCGCGACCTCGCGCGGGCGCATGCTGTTGCGTATCATCGCCATGTGCTTCGACCGCTACCTGCCCACCGCCGCAGCCTCGACGCCTCGCTTCTCGCGCACGGTCTGACGTTTCCGGGAGTGTCCGCATGACCTCGCCGCTGGTCTTCCCGCGCACCGATGCGAGCATCGTCGCCGACGACGGCGATTCGCTGACCTTCTGCTCCACCTGCGCGTTCTCGCAGGCCTGCCTGTCCGAAGGCATGGACAAGCGCGCGCTGATGGACCTGCACGTGCTGGTCGAACACGTGGGCCCGCTGCGCGCCGGCGAACACGTGTTCCGCGAAGGCGACCCGTTCGGTGCGATCGCCGCGGTGCGCGCCGGCACGGTGAAGACCTACCAGATCGACCGCAACGGGCACGAGCAGGTACTCGGCTTCCACCTGCCCGGCGAGGTGATCGGCCTCAACGCCATCCACGGCGACCGCTACCCGTGCAACGCCATCGCGCTGGACACGGTCATGCTGTGCCGCTTCTCGTTCCCGAAGATCGCGCTGCTCGCCGCGCGCCTGCCCAACCTGCAGGCGCACCTGTTCAAGCTGATGAGCCGCGACATCGGCGTCGCCTCGCTGTTCGCCCGCGACAACACCGCCGACGAGCGCATGGCCGCGTTCCTGATCGGCCTGTCGCGCCGGTTGGCCGCCCGCGGCTTCTCGCCACGCCGGTTCCAGCTGACGATGGCGCGCACCGACATCGCCAACTACCTGCGCCAGGCGCCCGAAACGGTCAGCCGCGTGCTGCGCCGCTTCGAACAGGACGGCCTGCTGCACATCAAGCAGCGCGACGTCGAGATCCTCGACCTGCCCCGCCTGGAAGCCCTCGCGCTGGCCGTGCTGCGGGATTGATCGCGGCGGGGATGCCGGTGTGGGAGCGACGTCAGTCGCGATGAAGCTTTACCGGTGGACCATCGCGACTGACGTCGCTCCCACAACAACGGCCAACGGCTCCTACAGAGGGCACATCGTCCGTTCTGCTCCCCACTTGACCTGCGTCATGGAGCCCCCGGGCCGGCGCGCCGATGATGCGGCCGTTTCCCGAGGAGAGCCGCATCATGAATTCGACACGCAAGTTGTGGGTGGGGTTGGCGGCCCTGCTCATTGCGTCGTTCGCCGTCCTGCTTTGGGTCGGCAGCGAAGTGCATCGCCAGGCGCCGCCCCTGCCCGAGCGGGTCGTGGCGGAAGACGGCCGGGTGATCTTCACCCGCCAGGACATCGAGACCGGCCGCCAGGTCTGGCAGTCCATCGGTGGCCAACAACTGGGCTCCATCTGGGGCCATGGCGGTTACGTGGCGCCCGACTGGGGCGCGGACTGGCTGCACCGCGAAGCCGAGGCCATCCTGGACGGCTGGGCGACACGCGAGGCCGGCGTGCCGGGCTACAAGCAGCTCGACGCGCCCACCCAGGCCGCCTACGCCACGCGCGTGCAGGCGTTGATGCGGCCCAACACTTACGACGCCACGACCGGCACGATCACCCTGTCGAACGATCGCGCGGACGCGATCGGCGTGGTCGGCGCGCACTACCAGAGCCTGTTCTCCGCCGACCCCGCCACCGGCGACCTGCGCGAGGCCTATGCCATGCGTAACGACACCGTGCCCGATGCCGAGCATCGTCGCCAGCTGACCGCGTTCTACTGGTGGGCGGCGTGGTCGTCGGTCACCGAGCGCCCGGGCGCGACGATCAGCTACACGGCCAACTGGCCGGCGGACGATCTGGTCGGCAACACGCCACCGCCGAGTGCGTTCCTGTGGACGGTCTTCAGCGTGCTGTTCCTGATCGCCGGCGTCGCCTTGCTGGGCTGGCACTACGCGGTCAACCACGGCGACGAGATGGCCCCGGTGCTGCCGAAGAGCGATCCGCTGGCGAAGATCAGGATCACGCCGTCGATGCGCGCCACCGCGAAGTACTTCTGGGTGGTCATCGCCCTGTTCGTGGTGCAGATCCTGCTCGGCGCGATCACCGCGCACTACCAGGTGGAAGGCCAGGAGGCCTACGGCTTCGCGCTGGCCGACATCCTGCCGTACTCGCTGACGCGCACCTGGCATACCCAACTCGCGGTGCTGTGGATCGCGACCGCATGGCTGGGCATGGGCCTGTACATCGGTCCGGCGATCTCCGGGCATGAGCCGAAGTTCCAACGCCTCGGCGTCAATTTCCTCTGGACCTGCCTGATCATCATCGTGGTCGGTGCGTTCACCGGCCAGTGGTTCGCGGTGATGCAGAAGCTCGGCCTGGAGCACAACTTCTGGTTCGGCCACCAGGGCTGGGAGTACGTCGACCTGGGCCGCTTCTGGCAGTGGTTCCTCTTCATCGGCCTGACCCTGTGGCTGGTGCTGGTGGGCCGCGCGCTGTGGCCGGCCATCCGCAACGGCGGCGAGTCGCGCAGCATCGTCAGCCTGCTGTTCCTGTCCACCGTGGCGATCGGCCTGTTCTACGCGGCCGGCCTGATGTGGGGCGAGCACACGCACCTGTCGATGGTCGAGTACTGGCGCTGGTGGGTGGTGCACCTGTGGGTGGAAGGCTTCTTCGAGGTGTTCGCGGTGGCGGTGATCGCCTTCCTGTTCACCCGCCTGGGCCTGCTGCAGACCAGGACCGCGACCATCGCGGTGCTGTTCGCCACCATCGTGTTCATGGCCGGCGGTGTGCTGGGCACGCTGCACCACCTGTACTTCACCGGCACGCCGACGGCGGTGATCGCCCTGGGTGCGAGCTTCTCGGCGCTGGAAGTGGTGCCGCTGGCCTACGTGGGCTTCGAGGCGTACCACAGCTGGAAGATGGGCAAGGCCACGCCGTGGATGCAGCGCTACCGCTGGCCGATCCAGTTCTTCATCGCGGTGTCGTTCTGGAACCTGGTGGGCGCGGGCCTGTTCGGCTTCCTGATCAACCCGCCGCTCCCGCTGTACTACATGCAGGGCCTGAACCTGACGCCGAACCACGGCCACACCGCGCTGTTCGGCGTGTACGGCATGCTCGGCATCGGCCTGATGCTGTTCTGCCTGCGCGGCCTGAAGCCGGACGTGGTGTGGAACGAGAAGCTGCTGAAGACCGCGTTCTGGTCGCTCAACATCGGCCTGGCCGGCATGTCGCTGCTGACCCTGCTGCCGCTGGGCATCCTGCAGCTCAACGCGGCGCTGGAGCACGGGTACTGGTTCGCGCGTTCGGCGGAGTTCATGCAGCAGCCGATCGTGGACATGCTGGTGTGGATGCGCGTACCGGCCGACACGCTCTTCAGCGTGGGCGCGCTGGCGCTGGTGTGGTTCGTGGCCAGCCTGTGGCTGGCCCCGCGCCGCGAGCCGCTGCCGGTCGCACAACCGACCGAAGCCTGACCCTGGAACCGGCCTCTCCGGGTGGGGAGGCCGGGCCACCTGCTGCAGGTTGCAGCCCGAGAGCCGCGCACGCGGCTCTCTTTTGTTCGTGCATCCACCGGACCCTCCCGGCGACGAGGCTCGGAGCTCTGCGAACGGGGCTCGGAATGTCATGCGCGAGGCACCGCCATGCCATCGATGGCTTTCCGAGCCCGATCTTTCTCACATTGAGCCCGGCAGATCACACGCCGAGAGCCATCGATGGGTTTCGTAAAGCCAGCACCTCACCTTCCGAGCCCGATCCGCGAAGCTCCACGCCTTGCACATCGAGCTCGGAAAGCCATCGATGGCACTCGGAGAGCCATCGATCGCCCTCGGGAGCCCGGCACCTCACACGCCGAGCCCCATCGTTGGGACTCGGCGCCTTGCGCATGGCGCTCGGAGGGCGATCGATGGGGCTTGGAGCCCCATGTCCTCACATTTATCCGGGCCGGTGGGGTGTTTCGCCTTTAACATCGGGTGGGGCGGCAGGGGTGCCGGGGGAGTGCTGGTCGGGTGTCCAAGGAATTCGTCATCTCGACGGCGGTAGCACTGCTGACGCTGCTGGCCGGCGTCCTGCTGTCGGGCGGCGGACACGGCTGGGTCGCCGGTAGCGCGGGCGCCTTCGCGCTCGCACCGATCTCCTTTTTCGCCTGCCGCAATGCAATGGGCACCATCGCTTCGACACGGGTGGGTGGGACCGTCCTGCTCTGCGGTCTGGTTACGAGCGCCTTGGTGGCCGCTTATACGTTCATCGAAGGGACGCAGTATTTCTTCCAGTTCTTCCGCATCAATGGGGTGGTGGGCGTGGTCATCGCTGCCCTCACCGTCCTGGGCTGGCTGGCTCCGTCGCTGTGGGGGCTTGCCCGTGCACGCTCGCCCACGCCGGACCGTTGAGTCCTTCACCGCCAAACGCATGCCGCGTCCGATCCGAACGGAAGAACGACACATGAAGAAGCTCATTCTGCTGCTTGCACTGGCGTCATCCGCCCAAGGCGCAGAAGCCGCGAACCCGCAAGACGTCGTCAAGGACTTCTATACGCGGGAGATCCATGGGCCATTCACTACGGACGGGCGCATGCTCGGGAACGTCCGGCACCTGCTGTCGAAAGAGTTGGATGCGCTGCTGACCGCGACCGATCGCTATCAGGATGCATGCACCCAACTTGTACCGCCCGACGTGAAGCCGTGGATCATCGATGCCGACCCTTGGTACTACTACTCATCGGACGGCGCCAACTCGATCGAGGGCACCTCACTGGTTTCGCGAGGGACATCCGCTGCGCTTGTCTCGGCACACTTGGCCTACGACCCCAGTCTGCGTTGGACGGATACCGTCGTCCTGGTGAAGGTGGGCGAATCGTGGCGTATCGCGAACATCCGATTCGAACAGGGCGGCAGCTTGATCGAATCGCTGCGCGCCTACATCGGACGCTCGTGCATCACGAAGCACGCCGGCGAAACGAGCTAACCTGGACCCGGTATGCAAAAAATTGGCATGAACGTCTTCATTTCGATGGTGCTCGTCGCCGCCACCTGCGTGATGCTCGCCGCGGATTCGCACCCGGGCATGATCGTTCTCGTACTGGGTGGCATGTCGCTGTCCTGCTTTCGTGTCAACGCAATCATGGGCAGGGGTCGCGCGCGTCGGGGCGAGGCGCAGGATTTTACCTTCCGTTTCGCGGATATCGGTGAGCTCAAGGCCAGCGACTTGATAGAACTGGCGGCCACCGTCCTTGTTTCCTTGGCCATGTTGGTCATCGGGATCACGCTCTTTGGACGTCAGGCGCCATGAATCGCCTGGAAATGCAGGTGCTCCATTTGGGATATCTACGATGACGATGTTTGGATTGTTGCTCGCTGGCGGCGGCGTGACCGGCACGTGGGCCGTGCTGGACTTCCTGCGTACGCGCGCGGCAAGAACGTGGCCTACCGCGCCCGCGCGAGTGGTGGAACTACCGCCCCAATCGTCGTTCGGAGAATTCAGCCGGAGCCAGTTCGTCTTCAACAGCGACACGGATCATGTCCTGGTCTGGACCGTCGACGGGCGGGAATACCGCAAGCCGGTGGAAGATCGCGCCGTGATCCAGGTCTCCGGCTTCAAGCTGTGGCGCAGGCCCCCGTTGGTCGAGGAGACCGTCGTCCGCTACGACCCGAGGAATCCGGGCACGGGCTTCACGCGCGAGGACGTCGGTGCGTGGCCTTGGCTCCTGCTGGTATCGGCGCTCTTCTTCGCGACTGCCGCGTGCATCCGTCTCTCCTGACGTACCGACAAGGCAACGCGCGGCGATTGGCCTCGTCCGAAACTTGCCCCATGATGGGCCCGTCTTCGTCGCCCGGGGAAGGGCCATGTCCGACGTGAAACAACGCTCGACCTTCGTCACCGTAGTGGCATGGATCTTCATCGCGCTGTCGGGCTTCGGCGCGCTGATCGGGATCCTGCAGAACATCATGATCCAGACCGTCTTCCGCAGCGGAGAGTTCGGTCACGCCATGCAGACCGCGCCTGGGCAGCCCAGCCTGCCGCCCATGGCCACCTTCATGTTCGAGCATGTCCAGTGGTTCTTCCTGGCCATGCTGCTGGTCAACCTGTTCATGCTGGCGTGTTCGATCGGACTGCTGAAACGCCGGAACTGGGCGCGACTGTGCTTCATCGCGATCATGATTCTGGGCGTGGTTTGGCAGGTGGTGGGCCTGATCATGCAAGCGACGATGTTCTCCTTCATGCGGGACCAGTTTTCCGCGGCCCAGATGCAGGGCGCGCCCGATATGGGAGCGTTCTTCATCGCCATGGGCCTGGTGAGCGTCGTCTTTGCGCTCGCGTTCGGCGCGCTGTTCGGCTGGATCGCATGGAAGCTGGCGTCAAAGCCGATCGCGGCGGAGTTCGGGCGCGCGTGAGCATCTACACCCAGGTCGCCCTGTGCATCGTCGGCATGTCCCTGTACTTCAATGCGGGGAAGATCGAGGCGCGCAATGGCGCGCGTGACCACGCCGTCCTGTGGGCCGCGCTTTCGTTGGTGGTGTCGCTCGTGGTCTTCTCGACGGGCGCCGGCTGGATCGCCTGGCTGCTCGCCCAGCTGGCGTTGCTTGCGGGCATCACCCTGGTTCGCGTTGCCCTCGACGGTCGCGGCGAATAGGGCGCCGCCATGACGACGAATGCACTGAAGGAAGAAGAACTGGACCGGCTGGCCTGGCGCTGCGTCCGCTCTTCGATGGTCGGCGTGGCGGCGTTGTTGGTGTATTTCAACGCGAAGCATGGCTGGATCACCGCGCCGGCGTATCGCCACGTCAAAGGTGTGTGGCTCGAGTCGTTGATGCCTACGCTGAAGCCCTACCTGCCCCACATGGTCCTGGCGCTGGGCGTCGGCGCCTTGGTCGTGGCTGCCTACTGCGGCCTCCGCTATCTCTGGATCAGTAGGAAGCTCTGAGGGCGTACGAGGCGATGTGGGTGACGGCTCGCCTCTGCCTCCGATCATCTGCCGATCAGTGCGAACACCCGCCGCAGCATTGACCGGCCTTGTGTCCGCGCGGTTCGCCTTCGCCGGCTTCGGCATGTTCGCCGGCTTCCTTGAGGATGGCGATCACGCGCTCGGTGGGCAGGGTGGTCATCACCATCAGGCGGCCGGTGCCGGCCTCGAGGGTGACTTCGGCTTCCGGATCCCAGGCGCGCAGCGCGTCGGTCATGGCCTGCTGGCGCTGCTCGGTCGGGGGATGGGCGTGATCGGACATCGGGCTTCCTGTGCGGGTGGGTGCGCGCATGCGCGGGTGGGAGGACTGTAGGGGCTGGCGGCACGGGCGGCCTTGACCCGGATCAAGGCCCCGCGGGCCGCCGGATCGCGTCCGGCCTGACCCACGTCAAGGCGGTGGCGTGGCGGGAAGGGCACGCTGGCCGCATGAAGATCGACGTCGTTCCCCCGCCCCGTCCCCGCGCCGCGCCATCGCCGCCAGGACTTTCCCCCGCGTGGCTCGCGCATGCGCCGCACCGGCTGATGTTCTTCGTCGGCGCCGGCAACGTGCTGCTGGCGATGCTGTGGTGGACGCTGTGGCTGGTGGCCACGCGCTGGGGCCTGTGGGCGATGCCGGAGACGCCGATCTACGCGGGCTGGCTGCATGCGTTCCTGATGCAGTACCTGGTGCTGCCGAGTTTCATCTTCGGTTTCCTGCTGACCGTGTTCCCGCGCTGGATGGGCATGGCCGACCTGAAACGCTGGCACTACGTCCCGGTGGGCCTGGGCTTGATGGGCGGACAGCTCGCGATCCTGCTCGGCGTCGCAGGCTGGCAGGCGGGACTGACCGTGGGCCTGTGGATGGCGCTGGCCGGCTGGACCACCGCGCTGCTGACACTGGGCCGACTGCTGGCCGACGACACGGCGAAGACCTGGCATGCGCGCTCGTGCTTCGTCGGGTTGCTGCTGGGCTGGCTGGGGCTGGTGATGTTCATCGCCTTCGCGCTGGGCGCGTCGCCGACGTGGGCGTTCGCCAGCATCAAGCTCGGCGGCTTCGGTCTGCTGCTGCCGGTGTACGTGACGGTGGCGCACCGCATGTTTCCGTTCTTCGCCGGCAACGTGGTGCCGGGCTACGTGCCGTGGCGTTCGCTGCCGTGGCTGGGTGCGGTGTGGGCGCTGTTGATGATGCACCTCGGGCTGGAGCTGGTGCACGCGTACGGGTGGTTGTGGTTGGCCGACGTGCCGCTGCTGGTGCTGACCGCCCGGGCCGTGCACCGCTGGTGGCCGCGCGGCCGCATGCCGGGACTGCTGGCCGTGCTGTTCATCGGCACCGCGTGGCTGCCGATCACCTTCCTGTTGTATGTCGTGCAGAGCGTGACGTTCCTCGCGACGGATCACTTCGTGCTCGGACGCGCGCCCATGCACGCGATGTTCATCGGCTTCTTCGGCAGTTTGCTGGTGGCGATGGTGACGCGGGTGACGCAGGGCCACTCAGGGCGACCGCTGGTGATGCCGAAGGTGGCATGGTTCGCCTTCGTCGCGATCCAGGTCGTCGCGGTGATGCGCATCGTCGCCGACCTCGCGCCGGACGCGATGGCGTGGCAGGCCGCGGCCGCGGTAGGTTGGCTGCTGGCGCTGGCGCCGTGGGTGGGCCGGATCGGCGGGATCTACCTGCGTCCGCGCGCCGACGGGCGGCCGGGATGAGCGCGATGATGGCCTTCTACCCCGACATCAAGCTGGTCCATATGGGCGCCGCGATGACCAGCGGCGCGTTGTTCGCGCTGCGCTCGCTCGCATTGATCGCCGGAATGCGCTGGCCACGCGCTGCCGCGGTGCGCTACCTGAGTTACAGCATCGACACGGTGCTGCTGACCGGCGCGATGATGCTGTTGACGATCCTGCCGGCCGGCCTGTTCGCCAACGGTTGGCTGGTGGTGAAGATCGCCTTCCTGGTCGCGTACATCGGGCTGGGCATGGCGGCCTTCCGTCCCGCACGCGGCCGCGGTGCGCGCGCCGCGCTGGTGGCGGCGGCGGCGCTGTGCTTCCTGCAGGTGTATGGCATCGCGCGGGCACACGATCCGCGGGGTTGGTGGCTGTGGCTGGGGGGCTGAGCCGGATGGACGACGTGTTCGATACCGCACGGCTGCCCGAGGCATTCGCACCGTGCGCCTGCTGCGTGCGCGAATCGCTGGATGCGGCGGGGCTGTCGCTCGAGTGCGCACCCGCCGTTGACGACAGGAGCGACGACGCATGGCGCATGGACTGACCCTGCTGCGCATGGACCTGCGCCACCTGGCCGCACCGGAGCCGATGGAGCGCATCCTCGACTGCCTGCGCGGCCTGCAGCGCGGAGAACGACTGGTGGCGATGACGCCGTTGTTTCCGGCGCCGCTGCTGCCGATCCTCGACCAGTGGGGATTCGCCTATCGCGTGCGCGATGCCGAAGCAGGCAGTGCCTGCATCGCGATCTGCCACGTCGCCGACCGGCACGCGCTGGAACCGCCGCAGGCGGCATGAGCGGGCTGGCGTTCGCGCAGGCGCCGCCGCCGTCGCTGCCGATGCGTTTCCTCGCCACGGCGCTGGCATGGGGCGGCGTGGCCGGCCTGTGGTTGGCCTGGCATGGCGAGGTCGCACTGCTGTCGCGGTGGACGCCGGCGACGCTCGTGCTGGTGCACGTGTTCGCGCTGGGCCTGCTCGGCAACGCGATGCTGGGCAGCCTGGTGCAGTTCCTCCCGGTCGCCGCCGGCAGTCCGTTGCCTTGCATGCGCCTCGTGCCGGGACTGCACTTCGCGTTCAACCTCGGCCTGGCCTTGCTGTTGGCGACGCTCGCGATGTCGTCGCATGTGCTGGCAGTACCCGCTGCGTTGTTGCTGGGGGGATCACTGGCACTCTTCGCCTCGCTGGCGCTGGCGGCCGTCGTGCGCGGACGCGGGGCGCGCGTCGTGCGCGAGGGCATCGGCATGGCCGTGCTCGCGTTGCTGGCGACGGCGCTGCTGGGGCTGCTTCTGCTGGCGGCGCGCACGGGCTGGCGTGCGCCGGCGGCACCGGGCGTGGTCGATATGCACGCGGCCTTCGGCGTTATCGGCTGGGCGATGGGACTGCTCGCGGCCGTGGGCGCGGTGACGCTGCCGATGCTGCAGGGCACGCGCGCACCGCCGGCCGCGGCCTCGCGAGCCTGGCAGATCGCGCTGCTGCTGACCGTGGGCATCGTCGTGGCCGCGCGCGCAGGGGTTCTTGCGGCGGAGGCCGCCCGTATCGCGGCGTGGCCGTTCGTCGTGTTCGCGATGGCGGTGTTCGTCCTGCAGGCACGCGCGCCGCACCGGCGCAACGCGAAGCTGCGTGCGTTCTGGCAAGCGGGCTGCGCCGCCCTGCTCCTTGCCGGAATGCTCGCGCCGTGGCCTGCCATCCCGGTGATGCTCACCGGTGCGCTGGTACTCGGCGTCGGCCTGTCCTTGCCGGTGGTGGGCATGGCGATGGAGATCACCGGCTTCCTGACCTGGATCGCCCTGCGCCAGCGGGTGCCGCGCGGCGTGCGCGTGCCGGGCGTGGGCAGCCTGTTCGACGAAACCCGGAAGCAGCGTGCCTTCGTCATCCAGGCGATCGCAGGCGGACTGCTGGTCGCCGCCGTCGCGATGCCCGCGCTCGCGCGCATCGCAGGCCTCGTCGTGACGCTGGCTTATGCGGTGAGCCTGCACGCGCTCCTCCGCTGCTGGCGGCTCTCGATGACGTGGCAGGCGCCCGGTCCCGGCTGATGCGCCGGCGCCGCGCGCACGGGGCTCAATAGCGCAGGTTGAGTTTCACCCAGGCGGTGCGCCCGGGCTCGTTGATGCGCACCGGGTCGGCCGGATAACCGAAGGCGCTGTTGCCGCCGAGATTGAGGTGCTCGCTGTAGGTGCGGTCGAACAGGTTGTCGATGCCGGCGGTCAGTTGCAGGCGATCGTTGAAGCGATAGCCGCTGTTGAGGGAGAACACCGCGAAGCCCGCGCTCGGCCCGAGGTCACGGCCGACGATGTTGCCCTGCTGTGTACTGACGCGCTCCTGCGCGGCCGCCACGCGCCACAACGCGCCCCACGACCACGGCCCGCGTTCATGGCTGACCGAGAAACGCGCCTCCAGCGGCGGCATCTGCGGAAGCGCCGTGCCGGTATCGCGCACCGCACCCCAGGCGTACGACGCGGCGCCCGACAGCTTCCAGCCTTGCGCCGGACGCCAGTCGATGCCGGCCTCGCCACCGCGGATGTCGGCATCCACGTTATGCGCACGGGTACTGCTGCCCATCATCCCGGTCGAGTAGTCGAACAGGATGAAATCCTGCACGCGTCCGGCATACAACGATGCCCACGCATCCACTTTCGCGCCCTTGAACTGCAGGCCGACATCCAGCTGCGTGGTGCGCTCGGGCTCCACGCCCGCGAAGGCGTTGGCTGCACCGACCGGGCCGCGCGTAGGCGAGAACAGCTCCCAGTAGTCGGGCATGCGCTGCGTGTGGCCCAGGCCGGCGTACGCGCCCCAGCGGCCACCCAGGTCGTATTCGTAGCGCACGAAGGCGCTGGGCAGCGATTCCTCGCGCGTCATGCCGGCGGTGGGATTCGGCATCGGCATCATGCCGCCGGTGGTCACGCGCAGGTCCTGCGCTTCGGCACGATCGAGGCGCACGCCGCTCATCAGGTGGTGCGTGTCGGTGATGTGCCAGTGCGACTCGGCGAACGCGCCCCAGCTCTGGAACTTCGCGTCCACCCGCCAGGGCACGGCGAGGTAGGCGCCGCGACCGCTGGCGCTGCGCTGACCATGCCGGCTGTCGCGCAGGTCCAGGCCGGTGGTCACTTCCCAGCGACCCGCTTGCCAGGTGGTCGCGACGCGACCGCCGCGCGTGCGGTGCGCCACGTTGCTGGCCATCGGCATCGGCATGCTGCTGGCGGGGTCGGGTTCGCGCAGGCTGTAGTTGTCCATCACGTGGTCCACGTCGTTCTGGTAGACGTTGGCGACCACGGCGTCCAGTACGCCGCCGATATGCTTCTTCTCGAAGCGCAGGCCCAGGCTGTCGCGGCGGAATTGCGCGCCGTCCATGCCGCGACCGGCGTAGCGCGCCTGCGCATCGCCGATGCCGGCGCTGAGTTCGAGCACGGTGTTCTCGTCCGGCGTCCAGCCGAGCGCAGCGTCGGCGTTCCACTTCTTCCAGGCGGACGGCACGATGTCGCCGTTGCCGTCCTCATAGTCGTCGGCCTCGGAGCGGTTGGCCGACAGGCGCGCATAGCCGCGCGGGGTGCCGGCGCTGAGGTCGAGCACCTGGTCGTTGCGGCCGTGGCTGCCGGCCAGCACGCTGCCGGACCCCTGCACGCCCGGTTCGGCGAAGTACGGAATCTCGCGTTCGAAGCGCACCGTGCCCGCCGACGCGCCGCCGCCCCACAGCACCGTCTGCGGCCCCTTGATGACGACCAGCCGGTCGTAGGTTTCCGGCGCGATGTACGAGAGCGCGTTGTCCATGCGCGCGGGGCAGGCGCCGCTCATCGCGCCATCGTTCGTCATCAGGTTGATGCGCGAACCGAACATGCCGCGCAGCACCGGATCGCCGTTGGTGCCGCCGCTGCGCAGCGTGGAGAAGCCGGGAATGGTCTTCAGGTAATCGGCACCGTCGCTGGCGGGCACGGGCTGGCGCGGGAGCTTCGGATCGGTGATGACGGTGGTGGCCATCGCGGGCGCGACACCCACCACCACAACGTCGTCCAGCGTGGTGACCGGCAGCGCGTCGGCGTGCGCGCCGGCGTGCGCGTCCTGCGCATGGGCGGACACCGTGTGGGCGAGTGCGCCGATCAGGGCGACGGCAAGCAGATTTCGGTTCATGGCGCGGTGCTCCTCATGGATGCATCCATTGTCGGGATGCACCCTGGAGTGCAGATGCGACACGGTGTCGCAGGCGGCCGCGCGCTTGACCTTGGTCAAGCCTGCGCACGAATCCGCGCGATCGGCATGCGTCGATTGATCCAGATCAACGTCGTGGGGCGCGCGCATTTCCACCATGGCCACACACCCACCCACGACCGATCAAGGAAAAGCGCCATGAAACGCCTGCATACCTCGCTGCTTGCCTGTGCCCTCGCCGCATTGCTCGCCGGCCCCGCCTTCGCGGGTGGGGAAGGCGGCAAGATCACGCCCGCCGGCGAAACGATCCATGCCGTGCTGACGGCACCGCCGATGGTGCCGCCGCCGCTGACGCGCAAGACGCCGGCCCACGTCGTCGTCGATCTCGAGATGATCGAGAAGGACATGCGCATGGCCGACGGCGTGACCTACAACTTCTGGACGTTCGGCGGCACCGTGCCGGGCAGCTTCATCCGCGTGCGCAAGGGCGACACGGTGGAGTTCAAGCTGAAGAACCGCCACGACTCGCACATGTCGCACAACATCGACCTGCATGCGGTCACCGGCCAGGGTGGCGGCGCGGAAGCCACGTTCACCCTGCCGGGCAAGGAAACGCAGTTCTCCTTCAAGGCGCTGAATCCCGGCCTGTACATCTACCACTGCGCGATGGCGCCGGTCGGCATGCACATCGCCAACGGCATGTACGGCCTGATCCTGGTGGAGCCGGAAGAAGGCCTGCCGCCGGTCGACAAGGAGTTCTACGTGGTGCAGGGCGACTTCTACACCGAAGGCGCGTACGGCGAGCCCGGCCTGCAGCCCTTCAGCCTGGAGAAGGCGATCGACGAGCACCCGACCTACGTGGTGTTCAACGGATCGGTGGACGCATTGCAGGGCGACAACGCGCTCAAGGCCAAGGCCGGCGAGACGATCCGCATGTTCGTCGGCAACGGCGGCCCAAATCTGGTCTCCAGCTTCCACGTGATCGGCGAGATCTTCGACAAGGTCTGGACCGAGGGCGGCAGCAAGTACCAGGAGAACGTGCAGACCACGCTGATCCCCGCCGGCGGTTCGGCCATGGTCGAGTTCAAGGCGGACGTGCCGGGCAACTTCGTGCTGGTGGACCACAGCATCTTCCGCACGTTCCACAAGGGCTCGCTGGGCATCCTGAAAGTCGAGGGCGACAAGAACCCCGACATCTACACGGGCCAGCAGCACGACATCGAGTACCCGGAAGCGAAACCGGCCGACAAGAAGTGAGGAACGGATGAAACGGACGCTGCCCCCGACCGCCTCGCTCCTCCTGCTCGCCATGGCGTCGGCGCTCGCCGTCGCCGGCGACGCAGGTAGCGGCTACCGGTGGATCGAGGGCGGCGACTTCCGTTCGTCCGTGCGCTATGAAGAGTCCACCCGCATCGTGCGGGTGGCGTCGTTCTCGCTGATGGCGCAACCCGTCAGCAACCGCGACTTCGCCGCCTTCGTCGCCCGCGAGCCGCAATGGCGGCGCGACCGCATTCCTGCCGTGTTCGCCAGTCCGGGGTATCTCGGCCATTGGGCCGGCCCGGATGCGCCGGGCGATGGCGTCGATCCGGAAGCACCCGTCGTGCACGTCAATTGGTATGCCGCCGATGCCTATTGCCGCGCGCAACAAGCGCGGCTGCCGCGTTTCGTCGAATGGGAGTACGCGGCGGCCGCCGATACCGCGCGCCGTGACGCACGCCAGGATGCCGCATGGCGAATGCGCCAGGTCAACGACGGCACGCCGCACGCCATCGATGCGGCGCCCGACGCGCCCGCGAATGCCTACGGCATCCACGGTCTGCATGGCGCGCACTGGGAATGGAGCGAGGACTACGCCTCGCTGCTGGGCGACGGCGATCGTCGCGGCCAGCAGGACGGGGACGCGCTGCGCTACTGCGGCGCGACCGCCATGAGTTTCAACGATCCCGGCGACTACGGCGTGGTGAAGCGCTTCGTGCTGCTGTCCGCGCTGCAACCCGACGCCACGCTGGGCAACCTCGGCTTCCGCTGTGCAAGGAGCACGCCATGAAGATCGCCTCCCTGTTCCTCTCCGCCTTGCTGGTACTCGCGACGCCTTTGCAGGCGCAGTCGCTGCCCGGCGATTCGGTCTACCACCTGCAAGCCCGCACGCAGGACAGCCACGGTGCGCCTGTGGCGTGGGCCTCGCTGCGCGGACAGCCGCGCCTGGTGTCGATGTTCTACACGAACTGCCACCTGATGTGCCCGCTGATCATCGAGAACGCCAAGAGCGTGCAGAAACAGCTGTCGCCGGCCGAGCGCCGGCAGCTGGGCATGGTGATGGTCAGCCTCGATCCCGGCCGCGACACCCCCGATGCGATGCAGGAGGTGGCCCGGCGCCATCGCGTGCCGGAGGGATGGCAGTTCCTGACGCCGGCGGCGAACGACGTCCGCGCCATCGCCAGCGTGCTGGACGTGCGCTACCGCTTCCGCGACGACGGCAGCATCAACCACACCAGCGTGCTGGTGCTGCTCGACGCCGAGGGACGGGTGCGCGCCCGCAGCGAAGTGACGGCGGCCGCCGTCGACCCCGCCTTCCTGATCCAGATCAAGGCGCTGCTCGCCGGGCCGTGATGACATGGCACCCACAGCCCTCCCGATTCCATCCCTTCCTCCAAGGAGCCCCACCATGAAACTCTCCCGTACCTTCGCCGCCATCGCCCTGCTCAGCGCCGCCGGCATGGCCCAGGCGGCCGGCAACTGCACCGTCAGCCTGAAGGGCGATGACGCGATGAAGTTCGACCTGAAGGAGGCCACCGTCTCCGCCAGCTGCCCCACCATCACCATCGAGCTGACCCACAGCGGCAAGCTGCCGGTCACCGCCATGGGCCACAACGTGGTCGTGTCCAAGACCGCCGACCTGGCCGCCGTCGCCCGCGACGGCATGAAGGCCGGCGCGGCCGGTGCCTACGTGCAGGCCAACGACGCACGCGTGATCGCGCATACCGCGCTGGTCGGCGGTGGCCAGAAGACCAAGATCACCTTCCCCGGCAAGAAGCTCACCGCCGGCGGGGACTACAGCTTCTTCTGCAGCTTCCCCGGCCACTCCACGATGATGAAGGGCAAGCTGGTCGTGACCAAGTAAGCCGATCCGACGCGCCGCCCACCCGGGCGGCGCATCCGTTTCAGGAGTCTTGCGATGGAATACGTCATCCACGTGGGCGCGCGACCGGTCGACCTCGCCATCCTGGCGCACCATCTGGTGGACCTCGATCCTGCCGTGCTCATCGATCGCGACGTGATCACCGGCGATCTGCGCTGCGCGACCAGCGCCCTTGCCGTGGAACTGTTGCTGGCGTTCGCGCATGCCGGTTACCGGCTGAGTCCCGATGACATCGTGCGGCTGCCGTCGGTCTGCTGCGGCGGGTGCAGCGGTTGATCAAGGATCAGAAGCCGCGCGAGAACCCGATGAACAGCGAGGCGCTGCCGTCGGTGTCCGGCTCCAGCAGCGGGCTGTCGGAGATCTCGTCCGGCAGGCTGCTGTAGCGGGCGAAGCCCATGACCGACCACTTCTCGCCGATCGGGCGGAAGTACTGCACGCCGATGTGCGGGACGGTGACCGCGCCCGGCTTGTAGTCCACCACGCGGCGCGCGACTTCCTCGTCGAGCGTGCCGTAGTAGTAATTCGCCATGTCCTTGGACTGCCAGGTGACGCCGATGTTCGGCGTCAGTTGTCCGCGGCCGATCTCGATGGGGTAGCCGTACTGCAGCGACACTTCCTGGCCTTCGCTGGTGCCGGTGGCGTCGGCCAGCAGTTCGACTTCCAGCTCGCCGCCGCGGCCCTTCCACGTCATGCCCAGGCCCAGGTCAAAGCCCATGTCGCGGTCGTCGAGCAGTCGGTAATCCAGACCGTTGCGGGCCAGTTCGACGCGGCCGAGATCATCGACCTTGAAACCGTCGAAGCGGAACTTGCCCAAGGCGCTCAGTTCGAACGCACCGGTATCGATGAAGCGCCAGCCGGCGGTGATGCCGCGGAAGTAGAAGCGCTCTCCCTCGTACGACACCAGCGGGATCGGCTGCACGTCGGTGCCCTCGCCGGCATAGGGGCTGTCCTTGATCATCGCGCCCAGGCCGACGCTCCAGCGCGGCGGGCCGCCTTCCGGCGGGCCATCGCCGTCTTCCTGCGCGAACGCCGCCAAGGGCAGGCTGGACAACAACACGGACAACAGGAGCTTCTTCATGGGATGCGCGACCTTGTCTGGGGTGGGATGCCGCGTTCGCGACGCGGTCAGCGCATGCTCGGATGCGTGGCGGCGAACGGCCACGGCAGGATGGAGGGGCGATGTCGCCGCAATGTCGTGCGCGGCGGCGGCGCGCTGAATGCCGGCTGTCGGCGGCCGTTACAGCGGGATGATGCTGGCGGACACGTCCAGGCGCGCGCGCGTGCCGGCGATGCCGCCGGCGTCGATATCGAGCTTCCAGCCGAAGCGGTCGCAGATGCGGCCGATCAGGAACAGGCCCAGGCCCTGGCCGCGCGGCGGCGTGGCCTGGCGCAGGCTGTCGCGGTAGCGGCGCGCGGCTTCCACCGGATCGAAGCCGCTGCCCGAGTCGACGACGGCGATCACGCCGTCGGCCAGGGTGACGTCGATGGCGCCGGCCTCGGTGTGCTCGATGGCGTTGCGCACCAGGTTGCTGACCGCGATGCGCACCATGGCTTCCGGTGCGGCGAGGTAGGTCGGCGGCAGCGCGCCGATGCGCAGCTGCGTGCTCCGGCCTTGCAGCAGGTGTTCGTGGTCCCGCACGACGCCGGGCAGGCATTCGTGCAACGCGGTGACATCGGCCGGTTCGTCGCCGGCCTCGGGTTCGCGCGCCAGGTAGAGCAGCGCCACCATCGTCTCGGAGAGGCCTTCGACCGCATGCTCGATGCGGGCGAGCGCCGGACGCGACGTATCCGGCAATGGCATCTGCTGGAGCACGTCGACGGCGCCGGCGATGACGGCGATGGGCGTGCGGAATTCGTGGCTGGCCTGGTCGAGCAGGCTGCGCTCGCGCTCGATGAACTGGCCCACGCGCTCCAGGTGCACGTTGCTGGCCTGCGCGATCACCTGGATCTCTTCGCGCAGGTAGGTCGTCGGCAGGCGGGCGCTGCTGTCGCGCGGATCGATGGCCTGCATGCGGTCGGCCAGGTCGCGCACGGGGCGCACGAGATTCGTGTGCAGCCAGGCGATCACCGCGCCGATCATCAGCGCGAACGACAGCGCCCACGCCACGCTCCACAGCGAAGTGCGGTTCTGCTGGTCCTCGATCTCGCCGATGTCGAGCGCGGTGATCAGCCGGCCCGGCGGCAGCTCGACGACCACCGAATGGAAGCTGCCGTGTCCGTCGAAGCTGTCGAGCGCGGTGAAATTGCGAAACCCGTTTTCGGTGGAGTAGTAGCCCGGAGGCAGGTCCGCCAGGTACGACGGCGCGGACGTGGCGCGCTGGCCCGGGGCGATGTACCAGGAGCGTACCAGGCCGGTCTGTGGCAGCGTGTCCGCTTCGCCCGCCCGCACGCGCGCGGCGTGGTCGGCCGATACCGAGCGCAGCAGGTCGGCCCAGTAGCGGTGTTCGATCAGGCCCTGGCTGCTGAAGTTCTGGAACGTCAGCGAAGCCATCATGATCAGCCCGAACACCACCAGCGCCACGGTGATGCCCCCGTGCACGCCGCGCGGCTTCGCGAGCAGGGCGCGCAGCCTATTCAAGCGCGTACAGCCGGTAGCCGGTGCCGGGCACCGTGTGCAGCAGCGTGGTTTCCGGCGGTTGTTCCAACGCACGGCGCAGCACGTACATGTGGGAACGCAGCAGGTCGGTGCCGGGCACGCCTTCGCCCCACGCGGCGCGCTCCAGCTTCGCGCGGCTGACCACCTGCGGGCTTTCGCGCATCAGCAGTTCCAGCAGGCGCCGCCCGGTCCTCGTCAGCACGATGCGGCGCGCGCCGCGATGGATCTCCATCGTGCCCATGTGGAACGTCAGGTCGCCCACCGTCAGGATGTCCTCCGGTGCGGCCGACTGGCGCAGCCGCGTCACCAATGCACGCAGCCGGACTTCGATCTCCGGCAGCGCCACCGGCTTGACCAGGTAGTCGTCGAGGCCGGATTCGAAGCCGTCGATCTTATCGGTCAGCTGGTCGCGCGCGGTGAGCATGATCACCGGCACCTTCTTCTTCGCTTCGCCACGCAGGCGGCGCAGCACGGTCAGGCCGTCCAGCCGCGGCAGGTTCCAGTCGAGCACGATCGCATCGTAGTCCTTCGACGACGCCAGGTGCAGGCCGGACAACCCGTCCGGCGCGGCGTCGAGCACGTGGCCGCAACCTTCCAGGTAGTCGTAGAGGTTGGCCGCGAGCTGCGCGTTGTCCTCGATGATCAGAATCGACAGGGATTCCCTGCTCATGGCGCGTGCGCCTCGCGGTGGGCGGCCGGGTGCGGTATCGGGCGCAATGGGCTGCACATGGTTCAGTACAGCGCGGCGATGCCCGCGCGCTCGACCCACTGTAGCACGGCGTAGACGGGCAGGAAGGCGAGCAACAGCAGCGTCGCGTTCAACGAATATTTCAGCAGCACGTACGCGCCGCGATGGCGCGACTTCATCGTCACCGCGCGCTCGCGCAGCGGCGCGACGCCGGCGAACACCGCGGTGAGCCAGCCGCGTGGATCCCCGTGCGTGTTGGGCACCGCAAGCGCACGCGCGAGCTGCGCGTAGCCGAAATTGAAGGCGCGCCCGGCCGCGTGCATCGGCCGCTCGACATCGCACATCAGGATCAGGCGGATCTGATCGGTGTCGTTGCGCGCGTAGTGCGGATAGGTCTCGTCGAAGACGAAGTCCTCACCGTCGCGCCATGACAACGCACGACCATCGACGTTGATGAAGCAGCGATCGTCGTTCGGCGTGGCCAGGCCCAGGTGGTAGCGGAAGGAGCACGCCAGCGGATCGGCATGCAGGCTGAGCTCCGCACCCGGCGGCAACACCGAGAACATCGCGGCGCGGATGCCGGGCACCTGCGCCAGCAGCCACACCGTCTCCGGGCACAGCCGTTGCGCCGACGCATGCGGCGTGCCGTACCAGGCCAGGTAGAACTTCCTCCAGCCGCGCCTGTAGAACGTGCGGAAGCCCAGGTCGTGGTAGCCCGGCGACCCCGGGTGGGCGGTCGCGTCCAGATGCCCTGCGCGGTACAGCGTCAACGCTTCGTCGCGGATGCGCGGCCAGTGCGCGCGCAGGATCGAGATGCCGTCGAGATAGCCGCGGTCGATCACCGGCTGCCGCGCAAACCGGCGCGTGGCCATGTACAGCACGCAGTTGAGCGGCGCGAACACCGGCCAGCTCTTGCGCAGGTATTCGCCGAACCCGGCATAGCGCCGCCGGCCACGCCAGCGGTAGACGTAGGCGATGCTGCCGGCCACGTACAGGCCGAGCAGGGCCAGCGCGAGAGTGCTGGGGGTCATGGGACGCACCTTGGACAAAAAGGCGCGGACGACGGGCCTTGCCGTGCCGTCGCCGCGCAAGAAAGAAGGGACGCTGCGTCCGTGTCGGGGGCCGGGGTCATGCGCGGGCCTCGGCGGCACGTGGGGAGGCATCGTCGCGACGCAGGCCGATCCATGCGCGGGCATGGCGGATCGCATCGTCGACGCCGCTGTACACCACCGGGATCACCAGCAGACACAGCACGGTGGAGGTGAGCAGGCCGCCGATGACGACGATCGCCATCGGTGCGCGGAAGCTGGGGTCGGCACCGACGCCCAAGGCCACCGGCAGCATGCCGGCGCCCATCGCGATGGTGGTCATGACGATCGGCCGCGCACGCTTGCGACAGGCATCGACGATGGCGCGGGTGCGGTTCATGCCGTGGTCGCGCCGCGCGATCACGATGTAGTCGACCAGCAGGATGGAGTTCTTGGTGGTGATGCCCATCAGCATGATCAGCCCGATCATCGACGGCATCGACAACGTGGCGCCGGCGACGAACAAGGCGAGGAAGGCGCCGGGAATCGACAGCACCAGCGCGCACAGCACGGTCAGCGGCTGCGCGAAGTCCTTCAACAGCAAGACCAGCACGGCGTAGACGCAGAGCACGCCGGCGAGCATGGCGACGGCGAAGCTCGCCACCAGTTCGCCCATCACTTCCGCATCGCCGGCCGCGGCCTGCACCACGCCGCGCGGCAACGCCTGCAGGCTGGGCAAAGCGGCAGCCGCCTCTTCCACGTCGCCCAGCGGCCGCCCGTTGAGTTCCACCTTCAGCGTCACGTTGCGCATGCGGTCGAAGCGCGTCAGCTCGGACGGGCCGCTGAGCAACTGCAAGTCCGCCACGCTTTCCAGCGGCACCGGTCCGCGCGCGCCGGGCACCGGCAGGCGCCGCAAGGTGTCGAGATCGTCGCGGCCTTCATCGGCCAGGCGCACCACCACGGAGACCTGTCGCTCGCTGAGGTTCAATTTGGCCAGGTCCTGCCGGTAGTCGCCGGCGGTGGCGATGCGCAGCGTTTCCGCGATGGCCGCCGAGGTCACGCCCAGGTCGGCGGCGCGGGCGAAGTCGGGGCGGACCACCAGCTCGGGCCGCACCACGCTGGCGGACGAGGTCACCGCACCGATGCCGGGGATGCCGCGCAGTTCGCGCTCCACCACGCTGGCATGGCGCATCAGCGTCGGGCCGTCGTCGGAGGCGAGCACCAGTTCGTAGCCTTCGCTGTCGCCACCGGCGCCGACGCCCACGCGCGCGCCGGGCAGCTGGACCAGGTCCTCGCGCAGGCGGCGTTCGATCGCCTGCCGGCTGACCCCGTCGCGCTCGGCGCGCGGCACCAGGTTGGCGGTCAGCACGGCCGTCGCGACGCTGGCGATCGCGGCGCCCTCGTCGGGATCGCCACCGCGCGTCGGCGCGCCGATGGCGGTGTAGACCGAGACGACCTGCGGATGCGCGCGCAACAGCGTGCGCGCCTGTTCGGCGAGCGCGCGGGTGTCCTGCAGCGTGCTGCCCGGCGGCAGGGTCAGCGTCACCTGGGTCTGGTTGCCGTCATCGGGTGGGATGAATTCGCCCGGCAACACCGCCGCCACGCCCAGGCCGAGGACGACCAGCAGCAGCGCCGCCGCGGCCGTCAGCGCGCGGTGCCGCAGGCAGGCGCGCACGAGGTGCAGGTAGCGGGTGATCCAGCGCGGTGGCTTGTGCGCGCGTTGCGGCGCCTTCAGCAGGTAGGCGGCCATGGTCGGCGTCAGCATGCGCGCGACCACCAGCGAGAAGAACACGGCGATCGCCGCGGTCCAGCCGAACTGAACGAAGTACCGTCCCACCGTGCCGCCCATCAGCGAGGTCGGCACGAACACCGCGATCAGCGTGAACGTGGTCGCCACCACGGCCAGCCCGATTTCGTCGGCCGCCTCGGTGGCGGCGCGCAGCGGCGGCTTGCCCATCAGCAAGTGGCGTTCGATGTTCTCGATCTCGACGATCGCATCGTCGACCAGCACGCCGACCACCAGCGACAGCGAGAGCAGCGACACGGTGTTGAGGGTGAAGCCCATCAGGTGCATCACCGCGAACGTCGGGATGGCCGACAGCGGCAATGCGACGGCGGCGATCACGGTGGCGCGCCAGTCGCGCAGGAAGCAGAACACCACCAGCACCGCCAGGGCGGCGCCTTCGTACAGCAACATCATCGAGCCGTGGTAGTTCTCGGCGACCGGATCCACATGATTCACCGCTTCGGCGAAGACGATCTCCGGATGCGCGGCGCGCAGCTCGTCGATCACCGCGCGCGCGGCCTCCGCCACGTCGATCTCGCCGGCGCCACGGGCGCGCAGCACGTCGAAGGCCACCACCGGGCGGCCGTCCATCTGCGCCATCGACCGCGGCTCGGCCGAGGTATCGGTGACCGTGGCCACCTGGTCCATCCGCACCCGGCGACCGTGGCTGAGCGCGACGTCGAGCCGGGCGATGTCCTGCGCGGCCTCGACGGTGGCGATGGTGCGTACCGACTGCTCGGCGCCTCCCACGTCGACGCGGCCGCCCGAGGCTTCCTGTTGCAGTTCGCGCAGCTGGCGCGAGAGATCCGCGGCGGTGGTGTTCAACGCGAGCAGGCGGGTCGGGTCCAGTTCCACCCGCACTTCGCGGTCCACGCCGCCGACGCGCGACACCGCGCCCACGCCGGGCACGGCGAGCAACTGCTTGCTCACCTGGCTGTCGATGAACCACGACAGCGCTTCATCGTCGCGGGTGGACGACGCGACCGTGTACGTGAGCACCGGCGTGCCGGCCAACTCCATCTTGGTGATGACGGGGTCCTGCAGGTCCGCCGGCAGCTGCGCGCGCGTGGCGGAGACGGCATCGCGCACATCGTCCATCGCCTGCTGCACCGGCTTGCCGACGCGGAATTCCGCAGTGATCGTGGCCACGCCGTCGGTCAGCGTGGTGATGACGTGCTTCAACCCCTGCACGTTGGCCAGCGAATCCTCGATCTTGCGGGCAACGTCGTTCTCCAGCTGCGCGGGCGACGCACCCGGCAACGCGGCGGTGACGGTGACGACCGGGAAGTCGATGTCGGGGAAGTTCTGCACCTTCATCGCCAGGAAGCCGCCGGTGCCGGCCAGCGTCAGCAGCAGGAACAGCAGCGTGGTGGCGACCGGGTTGCGGATCGACCAGCGCGAGACGTTGAGGTTCACGGCGCGCTCCGGGCCGGCGCTTCGGCATTCGTGCGCGCGGGGTTGCCGTGGCGCACGACGGCGGCGGCTTGCGGCGACGCCTCGAGCACGCGCACCGAGTCGCCTTCGCTGAGGAAGCTGAGACCGGAGGCGATCACGCGGTCGGCCGCCCCCACGCCGCGGGTGATCTCGATGCGGTCGCCGATCCGCCGACCCACTTCGACCTTCACCGCCACCACATTCGAGGTAGCGCCCACGCGCATCACGTAGTGGAACCCGTCGCGCAGCAAGACCGCCGTCTGCGGCAGGGTGAGCGCCGGGATCTCGCCGACCTTGACATGGCCGGTGACGAAGGTGCCCGCACGTACGCCGCTGTCGCGCGGCAGGTCGACGTAAACCTGGCCGCTGTGCGTTTGCGTGTCGATGTCGGGCGAGACCATGCGCAGCGTGCCGCGGATCGGCGCGTGGCCGGACACACGCACCAACGCGAGCTGTCCTGGCACCAGCGCGTCCAGGTCGGACAGCGCCACGCGCGCGCGCCATTCCAGGCGTCCGTCCTTGATCATGCGGAACAGTTCCTGGCCCGCCGGCACCACCGCGCCGACCGTCGCGGTACGCGCGGAGATGATGCCGTCGGCCGGCGCGAGCACGCGCGCATGCGAGAGGCGCACCCGTTCGCGTTGCGCGGCGGCGCGGGCGGCGTCCAGGCGTGCGCGCGCCACGGCGGCCACCGCCAGGTACTGGCTGATCTGCTGCGCCGACATCGCACCGGAACCTTCCAGCAGCTTCGCGCGGCGCGCATTGCCGTCCGCTTCCTGCGCCTCGGCCTGGGCCACCGCGACCGCGGCCTGCGCTTCCGCCACGTCGGCCTGCACGAGCGCGGCGTTGAACGTGGCCAGCACCTGGCCGCGGACGACGAGGTCGCCGACGTTGACGTGCACGTCGGTCAGGCGCAGGCCTTCGGTTTCGGCACCGATGGTCGCTTCCTGCCACGCCATCACGTGGCCCGTCGCCGGCACCCGCAGCGGCAACGGTGCGGCGCGCGGCGTGGTCAGGACGACCGACATCACCGGCATCGGCGCACTCGACGCGGGCACGTCGTCGGCGCGCCCGGACGCAAGCGCCAGCACGACGGCGAGGACGCCGATGACGATGGCCGCGATGACGAGAGGACGACGGTGCTGGAGGAAGGGCATGGGCATGGGGAGGGGCGCGCGTCGGGAGGGGCTTGCGCCCGGCGGGAGGAAGGATGGAATCGCGGTGTCGTCCAAATGTCGGGCGTCCGCTTACTCGGACGGCGCGTCGCGCTCGATCTGGTGGACGCGGCGCTGCGACCAGGCATCGCGCACGAAGGCGTAGTCGTCGTAGGCGTCCTCGCGGGCGTCGTCGAAGGCCGCGAGCTGCGTGCGGCCGTCGACGACCTCGAGCGCCTGCAAAGCGAGCGCGGTGGTGCCGTCGTTGACGTACCGCAGCGGCGCCACGCGCTGGTCGGCCACGAGCGACAGCGTGTCGCGTACGGTGCGCGGCCCGAGCAGCGGCAGGACGAGGTAGCGCGAGCGCCGCCATCCCCACGTGCCGAGCGTCTGGCCGACGTCCTCCTCATCGCGACGGCGCAGGCCCATGCGCGAGGCGGGATCGAACACGCCGCCGACGCCGAGCGTGGTGTTGAGCGCGAAGCGGCCGAGGGTGGCCAGCGAATGCCCGGGATGGCCTTGCAGTGCGTGATTGATCGCGTTGGCGGGTTCGCCGAGATTGCGGAAGAAGCGGGTGACGCCCGCACGGATCCGAGCCGGCAGCGCGCGGGTGTACGCGCGCGCCAGCGGGCGCAGGACGTGCGCATCGACCACAGTGTTGAAACGATGGACGCGGCGGTTCTGTTTCTCCCACGGATCCCACACCTCGGCGTCGCCATAGACGAGCGCGAGGTCTTCTTCGATGACCGCGGCGTCTTCGCCGGGGGGCGACACGGCGTGCGCATCGGCGAGTGGTCGCGCGTCCGATAGCGCGTCGGCATCCGGCACCTGTATGTCGTTCGCAGCGACGACTTGCATGTCGTCCAGCGAGGGACGCACCTGCGCGGAGCGGCTCGCGCAGCCGCTGCCTGCGATGAGCGCCACGAAGAGGAAACCGATCCTGAGAGCGTGCATGACAGTCACCCGGTGCGCCTCCGGCACGTACCGCCGGATCGGCATGTGCTGCAGCGTGGTGTGTCGATGTCGTCGCAATGTGGGCGGAAGGTCGCGCGGAAGCGGCTCCACATGGCCGGGAAGCCAAAGTGCGTGGGTGATCGCACACCAAAGTGCGTAGTCCTCCGGATGATTTCCATACCAACTATGGTGATTCTGATAACCAAAGTTGGTTTTCAGTAGCGTTCTTACACAAACAAAAGTTGAGCTTTATTCTGCAATAAAAGTAGCAAAATCAATTACTTATTGACATCTCGACAGCGCGGTGGCATGGTCACTGACGGGGCCGCCCGAGATTGACGACTCGCGCCTCCCGATCTGTGTTGCCCGTTCCAAGACCATCCAGCCCCGCACCACCCTCTGGTGCGTCGGGTGACTGTTGCCGGACGCTCTCCATGGACATCTCAAAAGTTCGACTGGCGCTTGCTCAGCAGGGACTAGACCCTGATGCCATCTCGCGGATCGCTGAAATGTGCGAAGCCGCCGCAGCACGGCAGGTGGGTGAGCACGCCTTGGAGAACTCGATTGTCTACTTGTACTCAAAGAAGAACGGCGCTTTCCGGGAAATGGAAAGTCACACCGTTGAGCGCCTCTATGCCTATCAGCTGGAACTAGATAGCGATGTCCTTGGGTACTTCACCCAAGTTCTGTGCAAGAACATCGTTCGCGAAAGATATGGAAGACGACATGTGTCTAGTTTCACGGTGGACTTCCTAGTAATACGGAAGTCCAGTGTCGATCTAGTTGAGTGTAAGCCGCTAAGTGCGGTCGAGTCCCTGATCCAGAAGAAGCCAGAAGAGTGGGTAAGGACTAGTACGAAGGTCTCAAATCCAGTTCTTGAGAAATGGGCTGACGCCATCGGTGCGAACTTTACGGTATGGGTGCAACCAAGCCACTTCTCTGTTGAACTCAGAAATCTCGAGTTCCTCTATGCGAATGTTGACTTTGGCAGCAGGCCTAAGTACGAAGCGGCGGTTTTGAATGAATTGAGGAAGGGACCGGCATCACTTCACTTTCTCCGGGAAAGAATAAGCGGTTTGATGATCAAAGATATAGGTCACATGCTCGCGACGGCGTTGGTCTACGGCCCTATCTCGTCCACGCCAATCGACAACACAGAAAGCTTCTGGCTAACGACGGACGTACATCAAGCACAAATACTGCGCGACAGAACCGCGTCCTCAGTAGATCAACTTCTCAGGCAATCGGATGACCGTCTATCAAAAGCCTCGAAATTAGACATTGACAAGGGGATCAAGAGGCTGACGCTGGTACGTCAAGTAATCGCCGGCACAGTCGCCGCGACTGAGCGGCTTAAGCCGCTTGTTAGGAGTGTTCTAGAAGCAGATCGCGCTGGAACGAATGCACTTGAAGTGTGCATAACGAACTACCAGGCTTCCGGCAACAGGACTAGCAGGCTGGATGAGATCCAAGCTCAGCTGCTTAGTGGCGTCTGCAAGAAATGGCAGAGCGGCAACTTGACCTCTTTCGGGGACGCGTACTCGGAACTGTCAATTGCATGTCGCGAGCGAAAGATCGAACCACCTTCTAAGACGACACTTCGAAAGCGTCTAGAAGCGACTAGCGCTGCCAAGCGTGCCCTTGCCCAAGGCGGGAAGAGAGCGTACCAAGCCATCTCGCAAACAGCTGATCCACGTTCACGCTCTGCACCTCCTTCTGCCACGGGCATAAAGATTCAGATCGACTCCACGAAGGTGGACAACAAAGTCTTCCCAGGAATCGAGGACAAACTACTTCTTGAAGCTCCAGTTCTCTATGTAGCAGTGGACTGCCACAGCAGCACCCCAGCAGCATCCAGCCTAATTTTCGGGCCCGCCAGAAGAGACGGACTCGCTATTCTGCTGCGGGACTACGTGGCTCGCCATGGATGTCTTCCCTCGATAATTCAGATCGATCGAGGGCCAGAGAACCGATCTTCGTGGCTGCGGAAGTTCTGTGAGCACTACAGAATCACATTGATCATCAACCCCGCGGCAAAATCTCGATCGAACGGCCAAGTAGAGAACTTGCTCGGGCGAGTAAACGGGCCGCTTGAGCGTCTCCCTGGTGGCACGTACTTCGACAAGAAGGGTCGAAGCGCAGATGGACGGTTCAAGAGCCGCCGCACAGCCGCTCTGCAGTTTCGCCACATCAGGAAGGAAGTTGACCAAATCTTGTATGAGGACATATCAAACCTTCCCCTGGCCAATGGATTCACCCCTCTAGAGATACAAGAGGAGTCGATTCGTCAGTTCGGAATGCAGGGTACGCCGTGCCCATTCGATGAAGACTTTCGGTTTCAGACATCCATTAAAACGGACGTCAAGAAGGCTGGCGCTCGCGGCGAGGTTCATCATGGCGCGTATAGATACACGAGCAGAGAGCTCCTAGTGGCACTTAGGAGCTCCGAAATTAGCGAGGTCAGAAGAGACTGCCAAGATTCTTCGCTGCTTCGTGTTCAGACAACCTCAGGAAGGTACAGGGCCTGGTCAAGTATCGCTCCCCTCCATGCGACGGATTCGGAAATAGACATTGAGTTTAGGAGCTACTACCTCGCGCAACTCGGCAAGCAGAAGGCGGAAATCCGGCAACGGATAGCCGAAAACTCATACGCACGCCGAAGCGCAATGGTTTCCGCTACCCAGCACCCTGACCTAGCCAAAGATGACGCCGCCGCCGCTGTCACTGAGCAACAAGCGCCCCTGAAGATCAGTCCTCCGCGAAGTACTACCGAGCTTATAGAGGCTAAGTCATGAGCGCTGTCATTCTTCACGAACACTTCTCAAGAGGAACGCAAGACCTTCTTAACGCACTCGATGCCAGCAAACCTGGGGCCTTGGTTTTCGTCACCGGAGTTTCCGGCTCCGGGAAGAGCGAACTTAGATACAGAGCAATGCGCAAGGTGTGTGGAAAGCCGGATTCGTGGCTAAGGGGGACACTTCCTGCGGTGGCGGTTCGCGCAACTCTAACTGACAGGAACAACTTCAACCAAAAGGATCTGGCAGAGCGCCTGGCGCTCTCGCTTCGCCAGCCTGACATCAGATGGGCGCTCTCGCGTGATGAGGTATTGGACCCTGACATCGTCCATGATAGGACAGAGTCCTTCGTGCAGACTCCTATCTGGCAGGCCGAGCGCAGAGGAACGACAGCACATCAGCTAATACTGGAATTCGAGAAGAACGCCATCGCTAGAAGGGTAAGGTGGCTGTTCATTGAGGACTCTGCATGTATTACGTGTATGCCACGTGGCCACGATATCGACAAGTACATGATAGGACTGATGCAGTTGGCAGAGGAATGCAAACTGACCATCATTCTTCTCGGAACGGGTGACTCCTTCAAACTCTGGTCCGGGTTTCCAGACGTAGTAAGGAGGTCACTGTTCGTTTGGCTAAAGAGATACAGTGAGCGCGTGGAAAGCGATCTGCAAGGATTTGCCGACCTGGTAATGGCGGTGGGAAGAAGGTTTCCACTCAATGAGCCAGACGTTCTACTGAACGATTTGGATCTTGCACTCGCCAATACTGCCGGCTCGTATGGCGAGCTTCTCCAGCTCCATGTTCGAGCAGATCTGTCCCGGAGAAACCGATCAGGCGACACGATTACACTTCGTGATTTTGAGAAGGCGGCTCTGAGCAAGGAGAACAGAGTCACTCTCTGGGCGAAGGCAGCCGCCTTTGACTCGCTACTCGAGGACGTCGACGACCCTCGCGACCTCGGTGACCTTGTGATTACTTGGGGCAAGGGCAAGTGACTTATCGCCCGCACACAAGCCAAGTCTTTCATTGGACCGCCTTACCGTGTTTACCCCTCCTAGACACGGGTACCGCGCAGGTCGAGTCACTCGAAAGCTATGTCGTAAGGATTTCAGCCACAACTGGTGAAAGTGTCAAAGGATTCTTATCTACCCTTGATCGGTCCATAGGCAGGAAGGACGCCGGCAGTGGTCAGCTGCCCGGCCTACTGGTTGGCCCGGGAAACAGATTTGTGCGCAGGCTCAAGGGGCTTGTATCAGCGACTGGCGTTGAGGATCTCCATAAGGGGACGCTTCTATCTCTCAATTGCGTGCTTAGGGAGCGCGCTGGGCTTGGGATCAGTACCCATCGGCGCTGGTGTCCGCCTTGCCTGGAGGCTGGGCGCGCCGTTGGCAAGACGCAGCAACTGATCTGGGTCTTCGATCAGTTGAGCCGATGCGGATTGCACGGCTGCTTGATTGAAGACTCGTGCCGGACATGCTCAGCGAGCCTGCCAACGAGTACTCCCCTTCGCCTGAGCCTCTTATGCCCGCATTGTAGCTCCCCTCTCTTTGGTGCCGGTCGCTATGTTGAGCAACCGCCAAGCTTTGTCTCTCAGTGGATCGACGACTGCCTCACAGATCTAGTCCTCTGGATGTCATCAGACCAGTCGTTCATGATCCCCGAAGCGAACTACAGAGTGTTCACATCGAGGATGGAAGATGATGGATCTCTCTTCAATCGCTTTAATGGATTCGCTCTCAGTCATCCTACTATTAGGGGCCTGCTGAACATTGCAGCAGTCCACGGTGTCTTCATCCGTGATTTTCTAGTTAACCCCTACACAGCGCCCGTAAGGGGACTCTTTGATGCGGAGGATCGATTCGTGGGAGTTCCTTTCCATGAGTACTGGAGAGACTTTCCCGCGCGGAGAGCGGTCCTGCTTATGTCCGGGCTCCTTTCCATTCGACACCCTCTGCCCAGCCTAACGTTTATCAAGAAGCGTTACGGCCTTTGCGGCGGAATTCTAAGCTTGTTCGCCGGCGAGCTCTATGACGAGTACAAGAATGCTTATGCCTCGCAGCCTCATCTTGTTTTGGGCCGGGCCAGGAACAGAGCTTTTGGATTGGCCTTGAGAATCCTTGAAGAGGAAGAGAGAGATAGGGATCCAACGCCCGAGCTTTGCTCAGTGTTCGGCATTCAGGAACGAGAAGCCGCTCGGATAGTTGCCGTCTCAAACGGAATACTTAATGTCGAGGAGTACACATCAAGAATGTTCAGAGACGCGCGAGACGACTGGCAAGCTCCCTGGGAAGAAAGCTGGAGAGAGGGGCTCTCCATGCCAAGGATTTCTGTCTAGCCCAGCCCAGTTAGGCGGGTGATGTATCTGAGTGCGACGTCGACTTTGGTTGATCGACGTTCTGGTTGACTACATTGAAGAGCTGGAATTTCCAACGAAAGAGCGGCGAAGCTTGCCTGGCGACGCGCAGACACGTCGTTTCCTTGTCCTCCTTCGGCCAGAAGCGGACATCGACCAACGTCTGAACTAAGCCGCTCCGCGAAGCGGCGTCGGCTTGAATGAACTGCTAGGCAGGCATGGTCACACCGCACCCTACTCTGGTGGATTAGTCGCTGCCTGTGATGGTGGAACTGAACTTTAGTGAGTTGTTGCAATTTTCCATTGCCCATTCTCTTTCACAGCCACCATGCTTGACACCAGTGTGCCGGTAAAGGCATGTCCCTCTGCCGTGTGTCCACGCCAAGTGCTTCGCCCTGTCAGCACTGCCACGTCGCCGTAGAAACGCACCTTTAAGCCGCTTTCTCCGAACTCAGCAGCTTCGAACTTATTGGTCGTAGCTGGGGAGTTCTTATGCTCAGCGATGAATTGTGCTCTGGAACTGACTACGCCATCTGGATTTACGTCCATGTAGTCGTCGGCCAGTAGCTGCTCCATCGCGGCGACGTCTCGCTTGACAATGGCGCTTGCAAGTTCGTTGGCAAGAGCCTGTATGTATTTGGCTGGGGTCGTGTCGCTCGATTGTTGGTCGGCCACTTGGCCGAACACGTGGGGAGACAAAGAAAACGCTAAGGCTATAAGCGTAGCGATGGCCAGTGCTCTAAACATAGTCTCTTTCCCTTTGATATTGAGAAAAGCTGACCCGGGAACTGGCTGAACAGTCAGCCCGCCCAACTATCTAACAGCCCGACACCTGGGGCCGGTATACGACTTGTCCTCAGCGCACCATGTAGTGGGCTGTCCCCCTTGGTGCGACTCGATCTTAGGGTGGCTGGGGCCGGCTAAGATGCCTCGCGCTATTTGATGTCTTCGGGCTATTTGCCAGTGCACTAGCTCGGGTCCGGCTACATGACTTGTTTCGACCAACAAGCCGACTTGTAACCCTACCCGGTGCCCTTAGCCGGATGGCGCCCGACTGTGCTTTCAACAGATTCGGACAGATGCCGACTCTCGGCAAATTCTTCAGATGCCCCGAAGCCGGCACTAAGGCAACTTACGCTCCAACCGTCCATTTCGCGGTTGGATACATATCATCCGCATCCACTGGAAACACCTGAAAAAAACAAAGGCCCGCATCTGCGGGCCTTGTTCGGTGTTGCTTGTAAGTGTCGCTTCGGAACTGCGTTGGAGGCTTTACGAATGCGACGGTCCTTCGCTTGAGCCGGAAGGGCCGTGAGTACATTCCCATATCAATCTGCCCGGTATCCGTTTCAAGCCAGCAGCCGACATTCTGTCAAGCTCTAAGTCCTTGCAGCAAAGGTACTCGAACAACCAGGCAGAACTTCACAGCCACGGCGGACGAGGCATGCATGAGGAGAATACTTGCTAGCGAGCGGCAGTCTCGAGTTCTTTTGCCTTCTCCAAGTGCTCCGCCACATGACCTCGGGTTGCAGTCAGATGGCTTTTAACCTCGGGGCGTGTTGCGCTTGGAATAAGTTTAGTGTCCAGGACCTGCAGCGCGTCAGCGTGACCTTTGACCATGGCCGCCACGTATGCGCTGGCATAGTCAGAAGCGTTCTTTGAATCCAATGTGGCAAGCTCCTGCTCGCTTGTTTGCCGCTGCGCTTGGGCATCGGAGGCATTTGCGTCAGGACCTAATGCATTAGTTTCGGTCCGATTCTTCGTATGCTCGTCAATCATCATCTGGGCATACTTCGCCACATCGCCTGTAACACCCTTGGCCAACGCTTGCTTTCCGGTGGCGATTTCATGATCGTTGATAGCATTGAGCACACCAAGTGACGCGCTCTCCGAAGCTCCTGTCTTGGTTGCACTGGCCATGGTGTCCTGCATGGGCTTTGTAGTGTCCGCGGCTGTCGTATCCATCGGGGCGGCGACCTCCGCTGTCGGATCGTTATCGACTGTCGGCGCATCTGGCTCGTTGCGGCAGCTCGTAATTGCCAGCGTGACAGCACATGCGATAGCAAGAACGCTCAAGGGATGTGTCTTCATTTCGGTACTCCAGTAGATTCGGGATATCGCGCGCCTCAAGCTGGTCCGCTCTCAGGCGCCGGCTGCACCACAGAGCGCTTCACGGTGTGAACGCAGCGTGTTCTTCTTTATGCGTCTTCGGAACATCGCGTGCCATGAGATTGCCTGCCTTTGTAAGCGGGCACTTAGGTAATGCGCTCTATGGCGCCGCGCTTGGAAGAGACCTGTGGCGGTCTTTAGCCATGACTCTAATCGTCCTTACCTCGCGCCGCTTGATGCTTCACCCGAAAACAAAGAGCTCCCTAGGGAGCTCCTTGAGTGCAGTGGCGGGACCCGAGCTGCGTGGGCAGTCGCGTGCCCGTCCTGCTACTGCTCGCCTCGGCCAGGTCCGGTCTCATCGCCGTCACCTTCTTATTCATCTTCTTCGTCGGGCGACTGACCTTGATCTTCCTGATCCTCATCCTGTTCATCCTGACCCTGTCGCTGGTCATCTAGTCGCTGCCCACCCTGGCCACCCTGATTCAGATTCTGACCCTTCCCGTCTTGGCCCCAGATCCGTTCGACGCTCGCCGGACATGAGGGATACGGGGATGTTTAGACGACCAAACGACAGCGATCCGGTCCAGATCGGGCGGGCCATGAGCAACTCCAACGTAGCAGAGCCTCACTTGTAGGGTCGGGCGCGTGGAGTCGATATCTACCACTACACATTCTCGGAAGCCGGTGCATGCTCAGCTACGTGCCGCTTATTGGAAAAACAAAAGCTCCCCGCCGCCCAGGTAGTGTTCAACTATTTGGGTAACGAGGAGCCAAGTGCCTCTCACGGTCGCAGGGTCGAGGCGCTATTGCGCCGACCTGCTCAGCGAGTGGCCACCTTGAGGCCTGCCGACTCCACTGTCTTGACGCCCTTAATCCCACGGGCAACCTTCAGTGCCTTATCCTTCTCGGCCTGAGACGAAATGGTGCCCGACAGCGTAACTACGCCATTAACAGTCTCGACCTTGATCTCCGTGCCGGGAACATTGGAGCTGGTCAACAGATCAGCCTTCACCTTCGTGGTAATCCATGTGTCATCCACGGGCTGGGCAGAGTCCTTATGCTGAGCGTGTTCAGCTGCCGCTTTGGGCTTATCGCCATCTCCATATGCGAAAGCAAAACCCGGCGCGGCAAGCATTGCAACTGCAAGCGCGGAAAGCGCCATGTTTGAAATCTTCATAAGTCTTCTCCAAGTTGTGAGGTCTAGATTCGTAGTCCTCAGCGTCGTCTTCGGTTCCATCGCTTCGGACTTGCAGGCTGACCCCTCAACCGTAGCGGCACCGTGAATTCACCTCGCGCAAGCTGAACGGCGATGTGAGCACGGCGACAATTGTCTTTCACGACCGTACGACGACCTTTGGCGCAAAGTTAACAGAGATGACTATGGAAAGAAGGTAGCGCCATGTCTTTTTCTGCATCCGTGCTGATCGTGGAGGACGACCGTTTCGTTGCTGAAACAATAGGCGGCTATTTGGAAGCCAAGGGCATGGAGGTTGACTACGCCTATGACGGCGCCGAAGGCTATCGACTAGCGGCCGAGAACCGTTATGACGCGATTGTCCTAGATGGGCATCTTCCCTGGCTCGACGGCCTCGAGATCGTGAGAATGCTCCGGAATGAGGCGCGCATCTCAACACCGATCATCATGGTGACGGGAAGAGATCAACTGGAAGACAAGGTTAAGGGCTTGGAACAAGGGGTAGATGACTACTTGACGAAACCGTTTGCCACACGCGAGTTGGAAGCAAGATTGATCGCTGTAATTCGTCGCAGCCGTCGGGAAGTCGGGCGTCAGGTGCTTAGGGTCGGAGATCTCTCGTTTGATCCCACGTGCCATCGCATTCAACGAGCTGGTAAGGAGATTGAGCTCTCACCGTCTGCTACCAAGCTGCTGAGCATACTTATGCGCGAATCTCCTCGAGTCGTAAGTCGTAGACAGATCGAACGCGAGCTCTGGGGTGATGCCCTTCCTGATTCTGATGTTTTGCGCAGCCAGCTCTACAACCTAAGAAGGATCATAGATCGCGGCTTTGAGAACCCGCTCCTTCACACGGTTCAAAGTTCCGGTTATCGCATCGCCGACCTTGCTGCTATGCGTAAAGTGGCAACCTCTTCATCGACGGCACATCACTCAGCACCCGGTGCGACTCCTTGTGCTCCGATTCGAGGGGAAGTGCCCACTAGGTAGCCGTCTGCACTGGCACTTTCGCTGCCGCGACTCATACCCCCTTCTTCACGCTCGTCCCGCTAATGTCTGTAAGACAACCAAGGAGGGAGCAATGCCCAAACTTCAACATACGGATTGGCCCGAGCGACTGTGGGTCATCCGGCACGGGCAAAGCGCGGGCAACGTCGCACGGGACGCAGCTGAGTTGGGGGGTGCCACCCTCATTGATCTCGAACACCGTGACGCCGACACACCCCTATCAGAGCTAGGCGAAAGGCAGGCCGAGGCATTGGCCCAATGGTTTGCCAGCCTGATAGAAAATCAACGTCCGACTCATTTTTTGAGCTCCGCATTTGTAAGGGCGCATCAAACTTGCGCTGCGATCGCCACTCAACTGGACGTCGACGTCGACGTCGACGTCGACAACATCAGCGTCGACGAAAGGCTGAGAGAAAAATAGTTCGGGATTCTCGACCGTTATACGGTGCATGGGATTCGGTCTAAGTTCCCTGAGCTGGCAGAGCAACGCGCCTTGGTTGGCAAGTTCTATTTCCGTCCACCAGGCGGTGAGAGCTGGTGTGACGTCATTCTTCGCTTGCGAAGTGTTGTGGAAGTGTTACGTCGGGATCATGTTGGCGATCGCGTAGTTATCGTGGTCATCAAGTGATCGTCAACTGTTTTCGCTATCTGCTCGAATGCCTGGATGAAAAGGCGATTCTCGACATAGACAAGCTTGCCGATGTGCCCAACTGTTCCGTTACGGAGTATGGGTTTGGCGAGGGGAGAGACGCAGAACGCTTCGCCTTGCGCCGCGCCAACTATGTCCCGCCAGAACTCGCCGCAATGGCTGAGGTTACCGTCGCAGCAGACACGCCTGTTGGCCCGAAATGAGCAACCGCAGCACGGTCTTAATCAAAGCAACCCTGCTTAAGGGATGGCCCCTACCCTCGCCAGAAGGCAGCAAAGGCAAGGACGACCGAGGGCGCGTGGTAGTCATTGCGGGATCTCCTCAAGTTCCTGGCGCAGCCTTGTTGGCGGGCGAGGCCGCGTTGAGGTCTGGGGCCGGCAAACTCCAACTGGGGGTGCCCGCCCAGGTTGCTTCCGCGCTGGCACTGGCCTTGCCAGAAGCCAAGGTGATGCCACTGCCTACTACCAACGCGGGGGGATGCCGGCCCACCCCGGCGCTGGAGCTTGCCTGTTCCTACGCTGATTCAATTCTGATTGGCCCGGGTATGGATGACACCCCCACCCTTAGGCGTCTTATCAGTAGGATCGCGGGACACGCAAAATGCACGGTCGTTGCCGACGCGGGGGCGATAGCAGCGTTCGATCAAACCCAAACATTCTCTGCCACACCGATCCTCACACCCCACGCAGGTGAAATGGCTTCGCTCATCAATGCTAACCTGGAGGAGGTTCAAGCTAGGCCGGATGAGGTCGCAATCCAGCTGGCCGTTCGAGCGGGCATCATCGTCGTCTTGAAAGGTCCTCGCACATGGATAGCAGATCCGGACGGACGGCTGTGGCGGCATGACGGGGGCTGCCACGGTCTGGGAACGTCCGGTTCTGGCGATGTGTTGTGCGGGATCATTGCCGGCTTGGTGGCGCGTGGCGCTGAGCCGGTTCAAGCCGCGGTGTGGGGCGTATATCTGCACGGTCGCGCGGGTGAATCCCTCGCCCGCTCGATCGGTAGCTTGGGATTACTTGCACGAGAGCTGCCCATCGAGGTGCCTGCGATCTTGGACTCTCTTGCACCGCCACAGGGTTAGTCTCGAGACCCTACGGATACCCCATGAGCAAACGAACGAACAACGGCAGCAAGGAAACAGACGGATACATCGTCGTCCGAGGTGCACGCGAGCACAATCTCAAAAACGTCGATCTAGATATCCCGCGCGACGCTTTGGTCGTGTTCTCTGGCATCTCGGGTTCCGGCAAATCCTCCCTTGCATTCGGAACGCTGTAGGCAGCGTGACGACGATCTCCAGTTCGCTCCGCATGCTCTATTCGCGCGCCGGCACGTATCCGGCCAAGCAGCGCATGCTCTACGCAGAAGACTTCTCTCCCAATACACCTCAGGGCGCCTGCCCCCACTGTCACGGGCTTGGACATGTGTATGACGTTCCCGAATCATCCATGGTGCCGGACGCCAGCCTGAGTATTCGCGACCGGGCCATCGCCTCGTGGCCACCGGCATGGCACGGCCAGAACCTTCGGGACATCCTGGTAACGCTTGGCTATGACGTCGATAAGCCTTGGCGGGATCTTCCCAAGAAGGACAGAGACTGGATCCTCTTTACCGAAGAACAGCCTAGCGTGCCGGTGTATGCCGGTTTCACGCCTGCGGAAACCCGAACGGCGCTGCGGCGAAAAACGGAGCCCAGCTATATTGGCACCTTCATAGGTGCTCGTAAGTATGTGCTTCATACATTCGCGACCACCCAAAGCGCACAGATGAAGAAGCGGGTATCCCGTTTCCTGAAAGGCACGGTGTGCCCCATGTGTAAAGGGGGGCGTCTCAAGCGGGAAGCACTGTCTGTCACCTTCGCCGGTTTGGATATCGGCACGCTCTCGCACCTACCCTTGAACCGCATTGCTGAGGTGCTGATGCCGGCGGCCTCGGGACAGTTCTCACCCCAGGGGCGCGGCAAATCCAGAAGCAAAGCTACAAGCAAGCAGGATGCCCGCCTGCGCGTGAGCCAAGGGGGTGCTGCCCATTCTGGCAGCTCTGACGTCCGGCGAACCCCTGACATGTCGGAGGAGAAGCAGATCGCGGCCCAACGCATTGCGCAGGATCTGACCGAGCGAATTGCCTCCTTGCAGGCATTGGGACTGGGCTACCTATCCCTGGATCGGATCACGCCGACGCTGTCATCGGGCGAGCTACAAAGACTGCGCTTGGCTACACAGATCCGATCTCACCTATTCGGCGTTGTCTATGTGTTGGATGAGCCCTCTGCGGGGCTGCATCCCGCAGACGCTGCTGCCCTGCATGATGCATTGGACGATCTCAAAGCCGTCGGCAATACGCTTTTTGTGGTCGAACACGACTTGGACATGCTTCGGCGGGCTGACTGGCTGGTGGATGTGGGGCCAGGCGCGGGCACCGAGGGCGGCCACGTCATCTACAACGGACCACCTGAGGGTCTTCGAAGTGTCGAGCGCTCCCATACCCGTCGCTATCTGTTTCCAAATAGCCAAGTAGCACCCCGTTTTCCCCGAAAGCCGGCGGGCTGGTTGGTGCTCGGCGGAATTCTTCGCAACAATCTGCGCGACTTGGAGGTCCGATTTCCGCTGGCAGCGCTAACCTCGGTTACCGGGGTGTCGGGATCGGGCAAGTCCAGCCTCGTGAGCCAGGCGCTGGTCGAACTGGTGAGTGAGCATCTTGGACACGCCCCCGCCACTGAGGAAGGTGAAGGTGAGCCGACACTCGTCGAGTCGCTGGCCAAGACACAGGGACGTATCGTCTCAGGCGCTGAGCAGGTCAAGCGACTGGTCAACGTGGATCAAAAGCCAATTGGGCGCACGCCGCGCTCCAATCTGGCCACCTATACCGGCTTGTTCGACCATGTGCGCAAGTTGTTCGCCGCCACGCCCGCGGCAAAGAAGCGGCGATTCAGTGCAGGTCGGTTCTCCTTCAATATCGAGCAAGGTCGCTGCGCGACGTGCGAAGGGGAAGGCTCCGTGCATGTGGAGTTGCTTTTCATGCCAAGTGTCTACGCGCCCTGCCCGACCTGCCATGGCAAGCGCTACAACGAAAAGACGCTCGAGATTACGTGGCGTTCGCACGATATCGCACAGGTATTAGCCCTATCTGTAGATGCGGCGATCAACCTCTTCGAAGGCGAACCCGTCATTCTTCGCCCATTGCTGTTGCTGCGAGATATAGGGCTTGGCTATCTCACACTCGGACAGCCGGCCACGCAATTGTCAGGCGGTGAGGCGCAGCGGATCAAACTCGCCACAGAGCTTCAACGCAGCCAACGCGGCGACACCCTTTACGTTCTAGACGAGCCCACTACGGGCCTTCACCCGGCTGACGTCGATAAGCTCATGGCGCAACTCCAGGGATTGGTTGACGCTGGAAACACCGTGGTTATCGTGGAACACGAGATGCGCGTGGTCGCCGACAGTGATTGGGTCATCGACATTGGTCCGGGAGCAGGTGATCAAGGCGGTAGGATCGTCGCGGAAGGATCACCCTCGAAGATTGCGACGTCTAAGCGCAGTGCTACTGCTCCTTACTTGCTAAGCGCAATGCAGCAGGCACCTTAGTGCTTCACTGGCCTTACACGGGTAGCGCGTATGGTGGGCCCACCTGTTCGCCAGGGTAGTCGTCGCCTGCAAGCCGCCCAGCACGCCAGTCGGGTTGATTGAGGCTCCCAAGCAAATCCAATACGTGGGGATTCATATGCCCGCCTTACAAGACCCCGTGCTTTATCACTCCGAGTTGGAGCAGATCCAAGAAGGAGAAAGCGCTGCTATCGAGGAGCTGAAAGAAGTTTTCGTGCGCATGGCTAGCACGGTGGCCGAACATGAGGGGCAGGCCCATCGAGCAGTTCACGCCAAAGGTCAGGCGCTCTTGCGAGCAGCCTTTAAGGTTCATGCCGACCTGCCACCTGAGCTCGCTCAAGGTCTGTTCTCGTCTCCTGGCCGGTATCAGGCGCTGATTCGCTTCTCCTCCCCTCCTGCAGAACAGTTGCCAGATTCGGTTTCAACACCCCGAGCTGTGGCAATAAAGATCATCGGTGTGGAAGGTGAGCGGCTACCGGATAGTTTTCCTGGAAAGACCCAAGATTTCCTGCTGGTCAACGGACCTACATTTACAGCACCTACTCCAGCCAAGTTCTTGGGCCCAGCAAAACTGCTAGCCTCCACGACAGAGAAAATGCCACGAACGAAGACGGTGATATCCGCCACGCTGCGAGGGGCCGAAGCAGCACTGGATGCTTTAGGCGCACCCAGTGACAAATTGAAAGCATTGGGAGGTGAGCCCCAGCGTCATCCCCTTGGCGAGACCTATTTCACACAGGTGCCGTTCCTCTACGGGCGCTACATAGCCAAATTCTCACTCGCGCCGTCTGACAATGCACTGCTTGCATTGGAAGGAGCCCCGATCTCAAGCTCGCCCGACACCCAGCGAGAGGCTATTGATCAACTCACCAGCGCCCTGGATCACGATCTGACGTGGGAGTTTCGTGTGCAGTTGTGCCGAAACCTCAGCGACATGCCATTGGAAGATGCTTCGGTGCCTTGGTCGGAAGAGGAGAGCCCATGGCTGACAGTGGCCACCGTGTATGTGCCGCCTCAGCGGGGATGGTCTGACGCAGCAGCGCAGCAGGAGGTCGGTCTGGCCTTTGCTCCATGGAATTGCTTGGCGGCCCATCGCCCGTTGGGTGGCGTCAACCGAGCTAGGCGCGAGGTTATGGCGGCGTCCAGGGAGTTTCGTAGCGCCTTCAACCGATGTCCTATTACCGAGCCCCACGGATTCGATCCAACAGCGCGTGGAGTTGATGGCGACGACATCGATCTATCGGCGGAAACTCCGCAGCGGGACTGAAGATTCCGAAGTCGTAGCGAGCGCCGCGCTATAGATGCGTTGTAGCCCCAATAAGGTAGGGCCGACACAGGGGATGCCGGCCCTACCGCAAACCCGCCACCAGTAAAGGCGACTGGGCGCCAAAGCAGTGTCCAGTGTCAGGCTTGATGAAGGCGTGAACAACCCACTATTGAAACGTGCCCAACGTCTCCTACACGCGGAGTCAGATACGGTTCCGCTATGCGCCGCTTCGCTCAAGCATTAGCAACTTCAGAAGTTCTTCCCGAAGGTTTGCCCGAGGTCTTGGCTAGTGCGCTGATAGATGGCCCAGATCGTTATAACGTGGCCAAAGGAAAACCGGCGTTGGTGCTGGCCATGGATGCGCAAGGAAAACTGTGCGTCGCGGAGATGATCTGGGGCCTAATACCGCGCTGGTCCAAAGAACCGGCAACCCCCTACACCACTGTTACAGCTCGGCTTGAGCGCGCTCCAAGAAGCCGAATATTTGCTCAGGCCTGGAAAGAACGACCCTGCGTTGTTCCGATGACCGGGTATTACAAATGGGATCGGCAGCGTAAGCCACCGTGGCCGCGTTTCATCCAGCGGCAGGACGGCTTAACACTGTTAGCTGCTGGCCTGTGGGAAACCTGGCTAGGGGAAGAAGGAGCGTTTCTGCACAGCTTCGCGCTATTGACCGGACCCAATCCTTCGATTCCCCTCCCGCTTACCCCTGATGGTCCCGTGTTCCTCGACACGGACCAAGCGCTGCGCTGGCTGCGAGGCTCGCTGTCTACTCCCCGCAGTTTGATGCGGCATGCCCAGCGCCCACTGCTGGAGAGCTATCCCGTCACTCGCGCCATAGGAGACCCGACGCGAGAAGACTACACACTGCTCGAACCAGTAGATCCAGACTTGCAGCGGACTACTATGGAAGATGACTTTGACGAGGTGGATGGTGACTAACGCGCCCAGAAGAAATAGTCATCGCTCAAAGCAAATGCCCCGCTCAACGCGGGGCATTTTCTTGCTACCACTGCTGATCAGCGCTTCTGGTTCTGATCTTTCTGCTGATCGTTCGCCTGCTGCTCGGTGGTCTGCTTCTGATCGCGGTTCTGACCTTCCTGCTGGTCACGGCCCTGACCCTGGCCCTTCTGCTGGTCATTCTGCTGATCGCGACCTTGGCCACCCTGCTGCTCGCGGTTTTGGCCTTGGCCCTGCTGATCGCTCTGCTTCTGACCACCTTGGTTCTGGTCATTCTGGTTTTGGTTGTTACCCATTTTTATTCTCCTGATCGCCGACACACTTGTCGTAGCACCGAAGCTAGGCGCTATGCAGTGAGCGCAACGTGATCCATGGACGTTATTTTCAACCTCACTTCGCATTGACGTCTGAGGAGTAGAAGTAGGTGATGACAGTCGGCTCAGATGGAGAATTTTTCTGAGAAATCTGACTTTCATTCAGATAGCTTGAGACGCGTAGTTCTGCGAGGCGCACGACGCAGAACTGCTCTATTAAACATAAGAAGAACTCACTCTAAGGATTCATATGAAAGCTCTTACCTATCACGGCTCGCACGACGTTCGCGTTGAGGAAGTGCCCGATCCGAGTCTCGTTCAGAACGACGACATCATTCTGCGGGTCACCGCCACCGCCATTTGCGGCTCAGACCTTCACCTCTATCGCGGCAAGATTCCCGCCCTCAAGGATGGCGACATCCTAGGTCACGAGTTCATGGGGATCGTGGAGGAGGTCGGCAGTGGTGTCACCGAGCTGTCTGTGGGCGATCGGGTAGTCATTCCCTTCGTGATCGCATGCGGCAAGTGCTTCCATTGCCTACTCGACGAATATTCGGCGTGCGAGACCACCAACACAGGAAAAGGCGCGGCGCTCAACCAGAAGGGGATCAAGCCCCCGGCCGCCCTCTTCGGCTATACCCACCTCTACGGGGGGGTGCCAGGAGGGCAAGCAGAGTTCGTGCGGGTCCCCAAGGCCAACGTGGGGCCGCTAAGGATTCCAGACGCCCTGTCCGATGAACAGGTTCTGTTCCTTTCAGACATCCTGCCCACTGGGTATCAGGCGGTGCTCAACGCCGGCATCGGAAAAGGCTCCTCCCTTGCCATCTTCGGTGCCGGACCCGTGGGTTTGATGTCTGCCGCATGCGCACGAATGTTGGGTGCGGAACAGATCTTCATGGTGGATGAGTTGCAGTATCGGCTCGACTTCGCCGTTCAAGCGTATGGCGTCATCCCCATTAATATGAAAGACGTCGATGACCCCGCTGAGCTGATCATGCAGCAGACGAATGGTCGTGGCGTGGACGCCACCGTGGACGCCGTAGGCTTCGAAGCTAAAGGCAGCACCACGGAAACCATCCTGACCAACCTCAAGATCGAGGGCAGCAGCGGTGCCGCTCTGCGCCAGTGCATTGCTGCCACCCGCCGATGCGGCACGGTAAGCGTGCCGGGCGTCTATGCAGGCTTCATCCATGCGTTCATGTTTGGGGACGCCTTCGACAAGGGCCTGACCTTCAAGATGGGCCAGACCCATGCCCAGGCGCTCATGCCTGAGCTGCTGGAACACGTAGGCAACGGCCTCATCAAACCGGAGATCATCATCTCGCATCGGATGAGCTTGGCAGACGCCGCCAAAGGCTACGCTACGTTCGATAAGGCAGAGGACGACTGCAGGAAGGTTGTCTTAACCCCATAGCGGAAATGGGCAAAAGGGTTTACCGAAAGAAGGGATCCGCCAAACACTCCGTCGACCACGTCACGGGGTGTTCTCTTACCCATACGTATCGTGTTTTCGGGTTGAGCTAGTAGAGAACCTGGCAGCGCTCACAGAAGAAGCTTCGCCGCTGTGTCTTGCCCAGATAGGCTTTGGTCAAGAGCTGACCACAACTAGGGCAAACCCGTTTGGTGTGCACCGACCAGTGCTTCTTCAGAACGAAGGCCTTCTTCCACTCCAGGAAGTCGAAACTGTATTGGCGCGCCTGCTTGATCATCTCGCCCAATTTCCGGGGAGGCAGGTCCCCCACCAGGCTGGCTGGCTGGACCCGGATGCGATACAGCACTTCGTTCTTGATGATGTTGCCCACGCCAGCAAAGATGTTCTGATCTAACAGGGCATCGCATACCAGCGTATCGGGGATCTCTTTCAGCTTTGCTCTAGCCTTTTTTGGACTCCATTGATCGGACAGCACATCGCCGCTCCAATCGTAGGCCTCCTCGAGCGGACCTTCGATGTATTTCAAGGAACACGTGTAGAAATTGATCTCACCCTTATCAAAGCGAAGGGACAGCCGTGGTTCTGCGCCTGCCTTCTTTTCATCGATTCTGTAGGAACCGAACATCATCAGATGAATGCGCAGGCTAAAGCCGGAGAACTCGAGCAAGAAATGCTTGCCCCAACTGCGCACGGAGACAATCCGCCTGCCCTGCATGCGCTCAATGTCCAGGGTGCTGTTCCCACTCACTGAACGCACCGTCTTACCTCTAAATCGTGCAGCCTCCTGACGGAGAATGAGGATGGAAGGAACTTCCGGCATCAGGGCTCACCCTTTAGATCGGCTGACAACAGCGTTTTCAAGCGTGCCGCATTGGCAGTGGCATACCCGTGGGCCGTGTTATCGAAGATGACCCATGCCGATATCCGCTTTGAAAGTTGGCCGCGTACTTGATCGGCCAATGCCGCCAACGCATCTTCGCTGTAACTGCTGTAATACATCCGAGGCGATCCATGCCACCTCCAGTAGCGGAGTCGCCCAAAGGGACCTGGTGTGGCGGCTTCGCCAGTGATCGCAGGGTCCGCACCGGCTCGACTGATCTCGTATCGCTTGAGAGCAAGGTCAGCGTTGGCTTCAAACCAGGTGCGATGGCGTGGCTCACAGACAATCTGCGCTGACGTTCGTCTACGGACCATGGCAAAGAACGTGGACGCCACTCGTGCATCGAACCCCAGTGAGGGCGGCAACTGCACAAGGAGAGCGCCGAGTTTGCTACCGAGCCCCTCAACTTCACCAATGAATTGATCCAAGAGTTCGCCGCAGCCTTGCAGCCGCGCTTCGTGGCTGATGGATTTCGGTATCTTTACAGAGAACTGAAAATGGCGAGGGACCGCCTGCGCCCAGCGATCGTAGGTCTTGGCCTGATGGGGACGATAGAACGAGGAATTGATTTCAGCTGCATCGAACAGCGTTGCATAGCGCTCCAGCGCGGTCTCACCTTCACCGAAGAGACCGCGCTGGGGGGCAGGAATGCTCCACCCTGCGCACCCAATCCGCAGGCGAGTCCTAGCCGCGGTCATGGAAGCCGCCATTCGGCTTCATAACAGGGGCGGATCGGTTTCCCGCCCAAAGTGCTTATGCAGAGCCAAGGCCTCCAGGAACTGACCGATCGCACTGTCCTCTGGCTCACTCTGCAGCAGCAGTCCGGGATCGGCCTCATCCCTCAGCACGCCGGCACCCTCCACGAAAGCGACCGCCTCGCCCAAGGCCAGAATGGTCTTGAGGTGGCGAAACTGATCCTTCACGAACTCGGCAGCGCGCCCGTCTCGCGCCCATCCCTTTGCCGTGCCCTCCCCATCAGGAAGGATCACCCCATCGAAAAGGACGGCGGGCTCGTTCTCGAAGGACGCGTCCGCATCGATCTCACTGCCATCGGCTGCGTAAAAATTCCCACGCGCGGTCCTACCAGACGGCCGACGGCTCCGGCGTCCAGCAATGCCTGCTGGGCTTCCGCAACCTGCTCGCCGTCAACACCGTCGCCCACGAAGATGGCGACTTTTCGCGTTGCCACGCCTGCCTTCCCTGGGTGGGCAAACATCGACAACGGCTGGGAAATGTCCACCTCTGCCTTGGGCGGCTTCGGCAGCGCCCGGGGCATGGCATCCGGGAGCGGCATGCCTAGTCCTTCGGCCACCTGCGCCGCCAGCTCTTCTGAGGCGTTGCGAAGCATGGACACCACGCGCTGGCGAATGGCCGGCACCGTCAGCTTGGAAAGCTCGAAGCGGAACGCGGCCACGATGTGAGCTTGCTCCACAGGTGTCTGGCTGTTGAAGAACAGGGCGGCCTGATTGAAGTGCTCGGCAAACTTCTCGGGCTTGCCGCGCACCTCGTCCTGCTCTACCGGTTCGGGGAACGAGACGAAACCGGCAGCCCCGGCCTGGAAGGGACAGCCGCCCCCCAACGAGTTCGGCTCGTAGGAGACCTTGCCGCGGTGAATGGCCTGGCGATGCAACCCGTCGCGCTGGTTGTTGTGGACCGGCGCTATGGGGGCGTTGATCGGGATCTCGTGGAAGTTCGGTCCACCCAGGCGAGAGAGCTGCGTATCGACGTAGGAATGGATCCGCCCGGCCAGCAGGGGGTCGTTTGTGAAGTCGATGCCTGGGACGACGTGTGCCGTGCAAAACGCCACCTGCTCTGTCTCGGCGAAGAAGTTGTCCGGGTTACGGTTGAGCACCATGCGGCCTAAGGGGGTAACGGGCACGAGTTCTTCAGGGATGATCTTGGTCGCGTCCAGGATGTCGAACGAGAAACGCTCAGCATCCTCTTCGGAGAATATTTGCACGCCCAACTCCCACTCCGGATACGCGCCCGCCTCGATGGCCTCCCAGAGATCTCGCCGGTGGTAGTCAGGGTCGCAGCCGGAAATCTTCACAGCCTCGTCCCAAAGCAGAGCGTGGGTGCCCTGAAGAGGTGTCCAATGGAACTTCACGAAGGACGACTGGCCTTGGTCGTTGACGAAGCGGAAGGTGTGAACACCGAAGCCTTGCATCATGCGGTAGCTGCGCGGAATGGCGCGGTCGGACATCAGCCACATCAGCATGTGAGTGGACTCTGGCATCAGCGACACGAAGTCCCAGAAGGTGTCGTGAGCCGAGGCGGCCTGCGGCATTTGGTGGTGCGGCTCGGGCTTGACCGCATGCACCAGGTCAGGAAACTTCATCGCATCTTGGATGAAGAACACGGGCATGTTGTTGCCCACCAGGTCCCAGTTTCCCTCATCGGTGTAGAACTTCACAGCAAACCCGCGCACGTCGCGCGCGGTGTCTTTGCTGCCCCGCTCTCCCGCGACCGTGGAGAACCGCACGAAGACGGGCGTGATCTTGCCTGCCTCCTGGAACGGTGCCGCGCGCGTCAGTTTCCGCTGGTTCTTATAGCTCTCGAAGAAGCCGTGCGCGCCCGAGCCTCGCGCGTGCACGATCCGCTCGGGAATCCGCTCGTGATCGAAGTGCGTGATTTTCTCCCGCAGGATGAAGTCCTTCAGCAGGGCCGGGCCTCGCAGGCCTGCCTTGAGCGAGTTCTGGTTGTCGGCGATCGGCACGCCCTGGTTGGTTGTCAGGCGTTGTCCACTACTGTCAACACGCACGCGATCGAGGGAGCCGACCGTCGGATTCGCGCCTTCTTCAGCACGCGTGCCCAGTTTCTCGGACGTATTGGTCTCCGCCAGGGTGCTTGCGGTCACCAACGACGACGGTGGAACGATCTGGGTGCCCTCGGGTGGATCCAGCGCCGCTTCGCGCCCGTGCTCGGCTGCCTTGTTCTCGTTGAACGGCATGGCGGCGGCCGTGGCCTCCACCTCCGCGCTCTGCTCAGCTGCCAAGTCGTTCGAGCCTTGCGATGGAGCCTTGGACGCGGAACTGTCCGAGTTGCGAGCAGTAGAGGCACTAGCCACGCTCTTCTTGTCTTTGGGGGAGTTCTTGCGTGACGTCGCCATGGGACCGCTTCCTGTTCGGATGGGCAATACCCCAACCACCATCTGGGGGTCGGGGCGTGCGTAAAGATGGTAAAAGCCCGCTATAAGGCGGGCTTTGCTCACAACATGTCTTCGCGGGCTTGCTCGGCCCGTGCCGCGCCGATGGCGGTCTCGACTTTTTTCACTTCCTCGGGCGGGGGCAACACCGCTGGCATCCCCAAGCTCTGGATCCATAGCTCACGGCACCATCCCTTGGTGTGGTAGAGGTGGTGATCCTCGTCCTCCTCCACCTCGTCGTAGGCGGCTTTCAAGACTTTGGCTACCTTGTCATCCGCTGATTCGGCGACCTTTCCGATCAACTCCCAGTTGGAGTGATCCTTGGTCTCGGCCAGGACGACGCACTCGCACGCCACCAGTTCTGCTGCAGCTGGATCAGCGTTCGCCTTTGCCAGCTCGATGGCCGCGACAAGGGAAGCGCCGTTGTGCGCACAGACTTCACGTCCCGGACTCATTTCCTCGGTATCCATCCCCAGCTCACCGAAAACATGAGTGAGAACCTCCTCGTGATGCTGGGTCTCTTCCAGATATTCCTGCCATTCTTCACGCAGGTCTTCATTGACCGCGGCGCTGATGGCAGCCGTGTAGATCTTGATGCCGCCACGCTCTGTTTCCAGCGACTGAAGGAGCAATTCCTTAACGCCGCTCTGATCGTAACCCTTGCTTGCCATGACTGACTCCGTTAGCTGGGGTGAACTAAGGAGCGCATAGTGGCCGCCACGGCGGCAACGCAACGTGAAAAAAACTTTCACTTCGTCAACACTTCTCCGCGCCCACCCTGCGAACAACTGGGGAGCAACATGCACAACAGCAACACCACCTTCTGGAAGCGCAACGGTTTGTCGATCGTCGTACTGCTTTTCATGCTCGGAACGTGGCTCGGACAAATCCTGACGGGACACGTTGTCTACAACGAGGAACTCTCCGACCTCGGCGCCCCGCAACTTAGCCTGCTGGAATACCTTGCTAGTGGCCACTTCGTGTCTGCCACGTTTGAGAACTGGGAGAGCGAGTTTCTTCAGATGGGCATGTATGTGCTGCTAAGCGTCTCCCTTCGGCAAAAGGGCTCGGCAGAGTCGCGCCCATTGGAGCCCTCGCAAGAAGAGGATCGCGTTGAAGGCGGCGCTACTCCTTGGCCCGTGCGAATTGGCGGAGTGTGGCTGAAGCTCTATGAGCACTCTCTGGCCATCGCGTTTGGTGTGCTCTTCCTGCTCTCGTTCGCACTACATTTGGATGGCAGTTGGCGCCATGAAAGCGTCCAGCGTCAGCTCGATGGGAAACCTCCCACTGAACTATGGGATCACCTGGTCAGCGCCCAGTTCTGGTTCGAGTCGTTTCAGAACTGGCAAAGCGAGTTCCTCGCCGTGGCGGCGCTTGTCTTGTTGACCATCTTTCTGCGCCAGAAGGATTCGCCGCAGTCCAAGCCGGTCGAAGCACCCCACAGTCAGACCGGGACGTAATGCCGTTATGCGCCCCGCGCTTCTCATCATCGACATGATCAACCTCTTCGATTTCGAAGGGGGCGACCAACTGGGCGTCCAAGCGCTCAAAGCGTGCGGCCCTATTGCCACCCTTCGCCAAGCCTTCGCCGACCGCAACTGGCCGGTGCTGTTCGCCAACGACAACTTCATGGACTGGAACCAGGAGTTCACTGACCTGGTGGCGAAGTGCCGCCAGCATCCTGGCCCGTCAAGCGAGATTGCCGCCGTGCTGGAGCCCAAGCCGGGGGAATACTACGTGCTCAAGCCGAGGCATTCGGCCTTCCTCTGCACGACCCTGCCCGCGATTCTGGCGGACTTGAAGCTTCAGAAGCTTGTGATCACCGGTGTGGCCACCGACTCGTGCGTCTTGGCCACCGTGCAGGACGCCCACATGCGGGGATACAAGGTGCGGGTCCCTCAGGATTGCGTTGCCGCCCAGACCCCTGCCCGATCCGCCCGCGGCTTGGCACTGATGCGCGATTCAATGAGCTTGGACACCAGAGGGGCCAAGACCGTCCTTCGCAGCTTGGCTGCTGAGCAGTAGCGTTTCTTCAGGCGCCCACTTGGATCCAGGAGGGCGCGTGGTCACTCGCCTTCTCTTGCAGCCGAACCCATCGATCCACACCCGCATCTTTCAGCCGCTTGGCGAGCACGGGGTTCAGCAGCAAGTGGTCGATGCGCAAACCTCGGTCGCGCTCGGCGTGTTGGCGGAAATAGTCCCAGAAGGTGAAGACCCCGCTGTTCGACCCGTGAATCGTGAGAAGGCTGTCAGTCCACCCTTGCTCCAGCAGCTTGAAAAACGCTTCTCTGGATTCGGGCTGCAAGAGGGCATCCCGCCGCCACCCTTTGGGATCGTAGATGTCCTCGTCGGTTGGCACGACGTTGAAGTCACCGATGAGGGCGACAGGATGGGGCAGATCCACCAAGGTCTTGGCGTGGTGCTGGAGGCGTGCCATCCATTTGAGCTTGTAGTCGAACTTCAGACCCGGCTGGGGATTGCCGTTGGGCAGGTATAGACAACCCACGACGATGCCGTGGATGGCTGCCTCGATGTAGCGGCTCTGCTCGTCCTTGGGATCCCAGGGCAAGCCCCGCCGGCTTTCCACCGGGTCCTGGCCCTTGGCCAACAACGCGACGCCGTTCCAGGACCTCTGCCCTTGCCAGATCGCGCCATACCCCGCCTCACGGATGGCGTCTTCGGGAAACGCACCGTCCAGCGCCTTGAGCTCCTGCAGCCCCACGATGTCCGGCTGCTCTTTCTTCAACCACCCCAGCAGGTGCGCCAGACGGGTGTTGACCCCATTGACGTTGAAGGTGGCGATCTTGAGCGTCTTCTTGCGTGCCATAGGAGTGTTCGACTAAGTAGGCATCAAGGGAAGAACCTCAGTCCACGCCAACCCTTGTAACTGCCCCGTGAACTCTCATGGGTGGCAACACCACATCGCTTACACGCGACGAGGACTTCAATGGGCCTAACCCCTGAGGAGCACTGACATGAGAGACCGTAAAGACACGCCCGCACCGGGTGAATCAGTGGACTGCGAGGAAAGCAGTGCTAAGCGCCAGGAGCGCAAGCAGCACGAGAGCGAAAACCAGGACCAAGCCTTGGAGGAAACCTTCCCCGCCAGCGATCCAGTGTCTCCCTTCGTGCCCGCCAAGGCCCCGGAGTAACCTAGATCCACCGTCGCTTCCGCCCCAAGAAGACGGAGATACCAGCCAGAATCAGCATCAAGGCGACCGCGACGGAAAAGCCTATGACGCCGGTCTTGAAGAACGGCGCCTCGAAATTCATTCCCAAAACACCACCGATGACGGCCAGCACGCCCACCACCACCGTGACGAATGTCAGCACTTTCATCGTCTCGTTGGCAGCCAATGCGGTTTGGCTGCTGAACAACTCGAAGCTGCCCACTACCAAATCCCGGGCGTTCTCCACCATGTCCATGGCGCGTTCGTAGTGAGTGTCCAGGACTCGAAAGTGGCGGTCGGTCAGCTCATCTTCTTCTGGTCGGAAATCCGGGCGCGACAAAGCGGTGAACACGATCCGATGTGGGGCGAGCATCCGCCTCAGGCGGGAAGCACCCTTACGGAGCAGCCGAAGTTCGGTCAAGCAATCGCGAGGCTCCGTGGAGAGCACCTCGACTTCCAGTCGCTCAACGGCCAATTCAAAGCGTGACACCGCTTCGAAGTAGGTTCCCAGATGCCAGTCCAGCAGGGCGGCCACAAAGCTGCCGGATCCCAACGCTCCCACCCCACCTTTCGACGCCGTCCCTTGGCGGAACGTTTCCAGGAACTCCACCGGGGTGCGATGCAAGGTAGCCACGAAGTTGGAACCGGCGACGATGGTTAGAACGGTTCCCGTGAACTCGTGACCGGATGTGTCGGCCACCGCCACCACGCGAAGCCAGAAGCACTTCCCGCAGTTCTCCAGTGTGGGGTTCGTCTCCGTCCCCAAGTATCCCTCCACCGCCGCAGAGGGTAAGGACAAGCGCACGGCCAGCTCATGGACGTCCTCTTCGCATGGGTCTTCTAGGTCGATCCACACCAGTTGGTCGCTCGACCGCTCCTGCGCCAGCAGGTCATCCGCGCCGATTTCACGGTTTCCTCGTTGGGCGTCAAATAGCATGGCCTGCATTCGAACCTGGCGCTTCTCGGTGACTTCGGTGACGCCGGTCATTCCTTCCTACCTATGTCATCCAGATTGGGGGGTTTCTTCATGTCGCCCGATGCCATCGGTTGGCTAGCGTCTGCCATTTTGCTAGCGACGTTGGTGAAGCAGATTCACAAGCAAGCGACCCAAGACAACGCGGAAGGGGTTTCCCGGTGGCTGTTTCTGGGGCAAATGGTGGCGTCGGTCGGATTCATCGTTTACAGCTGGTTGCTCGACAACTGGGTTTTCATCACTACGAACAGCCTCATTCTCCTGACAGCCGTCATCGGCCAATGGGTCGTGTGGCGGAAGAAACGAATCGCTGGCTGATCAAGCCCTATCGCTCGTCGCTTGTGGCTGTTGGGCGTCCAGCCACCCCCACGAGCGCATGACAATGTCGCGCACCTCGGGCCATAGCTTGGTGGAATTGCCGCCAAGTTCGTCCCACAACACTTCCATCTCGGCGTCGTCTTGGGGAAGCCCATAGGTGCCCACCGAGATCAGGGCGAGTGCGTAGGCCGGGCACACATCCTCCCAGTCACCTTCCACCGACTTGGCATCCCGGCTGGCAAAGTCGTTGAAGCCGGCGGGAATGGGGGTCATGTCGGGATACTGAAGACACTTGCCCACCCCACCCGACCGGTGGAGAAATTCCACCACGCGATGAAAGCGCTCAGAATCAAACCGTCCCATCGTTTCACTCCATCCCGCGCACCAGAGGCCTCCGCGTGGCCCCGCGAGCATGGGCCACGGATCATCACTACCCTCCCACCCGTGAAACCTGCGTCGCCTTCGCCATCCCTCATGCCTACGCAGCCTTTTCATGGCACCGTAGAACTTGGCCATCCACCCTTTTCAGCAGGACGCCATGACGGACCTCGACTGCATCATCATCGGCGGCGGACCTGCGGGGCTGACCGCAGCCACCTACCTCCGCCGCTTGCATCGTCGCGTCGTCGTGTTCGACGACGGTCGGAGCCGGGCTCGCTGGATCCCCGAAAGCCACAACTGTCCGGGTTTTCCTTCGGGCGTGTCGGGCGATCAATTGCTCAGCCGACTAAAGGCCCAAGCGGAAACGTATGGCGCAACGATTCGGTCCCAGCGCGTTGGCTCCTTGCATGCCACAACGGGCGGATGGCGCGTTGACACGCAATCCGGGCATTGGAGCGCTCCCGCGGTGCTGCTGGCCACCGGCGTGGTGGATCGCCTGCCGGAGCTTTCGTCCGGCGACGCAGAAGAAGCATTGCGGAGCGGATTGCTGCGATCGTGTGCGCTCTGCGATGGCTATGAAGCGACGGATCGCCGGATAGCCGTGGTAGGGCCCCTTGCCAAAGCCACGGCCAACGCCCACTACCTCAGCACCTTCTCGGCAGACGTCACCATCGTACCGCTATCGCAAGAGGGAACGCAGCCGTCCGCCACTCCTTCCACGGAAGGAATCGCGACCCTTCCTCCGTTGAAAAGCTTGGCCTGCATCGACGGGGGCTGGAAAGTCATCGATGCAGACGACCACGTCCATTGGTTTGACTTGGTTTACGCAGCCATGGGGGCGCCAGCCCGGGGCGACTTGGCGAAACAGGCGGGTGCGATGGTGGACGCCGACGGCGCGGTGCTGACCAACGAGCACATGGAAACCACCCGTCCGGGACTCTACGCCATAGGCGACGTGGTAACTGATCTCAATCAGATTGCGGTTGCCTACGGTCATGCGGCCGTGGCCGCTAGCGCGATACACCGCGCTCTGCCCGAAGCACGCCGAAATCGATCGAAGCCATAGACCTAACATTCCACTCGAAAAATCTAGGCGTCGCGTCCTATCACTTCTTCTGCTGAGACTTGGTAAAGCTCGGAAGAGCAGGCTTTTGGGGCAGCGATGGCCCAACTTGCGAGCGGTTTTCGCTCGCGGCGCATCCCAGCCTGACGTCCGCTCCGGGTCGTAAGCGGTCAAGCTGGACCGCCTAGCGCCTCTTAACTAAGGCGACACATGGGCAACTAGAGCCTCTCCATCCCATCTCTGGATTGGAGAAAGCTATGAAGCGAAGTTCAGGCCGCTCAACGGCATGTCCTGCCTGGAATCTAGGCAAGCTGGTTGGGCAGAAGGCGCCCCTGAAACTCAAGGAGATATGGTCGATTCGAGTCAGGCTTCAGCTCAAGGGCGATAGCCGGCAGCTGGCGCTCTTTGATCTCGCAATCGACAGCAAGCTGCGCGCATGCGATTTGGTTGGGTTGCGCGTTCGTGACGTTGCACATGGCATGCATATTGGCTCACGTGGATGCGTCATCCAGCGCAAGACAAAGCGTCCTGTCCAGTTCGAAATAACGCCGCAGACTAGAGACGCATTGGTCGCTTGGATCGATAGTCAGAAGCTCAGCCTCGACGATCACCTCTTTCCGGGTAGGATGCGGGGCCCGTCCCACCTTTCTACGCGCCAGTACGCCCGCTTGGTGAAGGCGTGGGTGCTCAGTATCGGTCTGGATCCAGTGAACTACGGGACGCATTCCATGCGTCGCACCAAGGCATCACTGATCTATCAACGCACCAAGAATCTGCGTGCCGTCCAGCTGCTTCTGGGGCACAGCAAGATAGAGAGCACCGTCCGCTACCTGGGGGTTGAGGTGGATGATGCCCTCTCGCTAGCAGAGCAGACCGAGGCGTAGTCTGCCTTCCGAAAGCGGCCACGAACGGCCGCTTTCGACCCAAAGCGGACATCTACAGTTGAAAGCTTGGCGGCGCTCTGCATGAGGGTTTCAGTCAGGCGGAGGCGCTAACTCACCCAAAGTGAGTAGTGCGGGCGCCTTGTCGTCAAGCCTAGCGTCCAACACTGCCAAACCCTCACGAATAATGAGCTCCATCTCTCCAGGCACGTCACACAGCAGCTGGATTCTCAGCTTCTGCAGGAATTCGCCAGGATTCCCGACCTGGCCATCTCGTAGCCGAGCCGAGCTTTCCTGCAACAGAGAGCGAATCTCCGATGGCGTTCTCATATCCAGCTCACTCTAGGTTCGGCCGGCACGCATTTGACGCATCCTTGCGTACTTCCCCATCCTTGGGGAGCGGCTATGGTTACCCGACTTCATGAAGTTGGCGGGCGTATCTAAGGACCGTGTTCTCGTCCTGAGTGGCTTGCTTGGTAGATTCGAGCCAGCGCACCGCCGCCCCATGATTCTCTATCAGCTTCCCGAGCTCGCTCGTCAAGCAGTAGGCGCAAGGCTGTCCGCCCGGGCTCGGCTTGGAACAGCGGGAGCAAAGCGACATAGTGGTGCTGGCTGAAGGCCTCAGTTGGTAGCAGATCTTCTTCATGAGCGCACCAGCCGCGCTCGTATGGTCTACGGTCATGAGTGCGGCTCGACGAATGCTGAATCCGGCGCTGGACGTTTACAAAAACGACGGCCAGCGCCAAAGCGATGTCGAATCGCTTTCCCGCTCAGGATCGCTTGCTGGGATTGCGCTGCTCGCCCTTCCCTGGCGAGTTCGCGGGCTTCATGTCTTTACCCGTTGCGGCCTTTTCTGGTCGTTCGCCGGCGACTGCCGCGGGCGTCTTTCGCTGTGGTTGGTCCGGCCTGTTCTTGGTGCTGCTCATGATGAATCTCCACCGACAAGGTTGTCGGTAACTCACCATGCGCCGACGAACATGACGACCGTGTGCAGCCTTAGGGCTAGACGGCTTTCAATAGTCCGTTCGCCGGACCGACGGACGGTAGTCTTTCGGCAGCTGTTGCCCCAACTTGTTGTTTGTCCCTCAGCGGGAAATGTTGTCGGTCGTCAATGCGGCATCCTCACGGTAGCGCAACGACAACGGCGTAGTGTGGTTTGTCCCATCGTGGACATCCTGCACATGCCTAGCACCCGTGAGCTCTCGCTGGAGTATGAATGGCGGCAGGAGGGAGACCAGCACATCCTGCATCTTGGCGAACACGCTCTCATACAGATTGATCCTGATCGCGACGTTTGGGTGCTCCGATCATTGCTCAAAGCCCCTGGTATTACGCCGCTGCGGTTCGCTGTGCGAACCGTCGAGATTGGAAAATCGAAGGCGGAGAGCTGGACGATGGAGCGGCAGCACATCATCGCCCATGCGTGCGGGCGAGACGATCTTGTGGCGCTCCTGCCATACCCAACCCCACATTTGTCCTATGCCTGGGAGCTCGCCAACTGGATGCCACGCAGATGATGGCCCCTCTATGCCCAGCGCTGACTGACTCAGCTTGGCTCAGCCGGCTATTGGACAGAGCCGTCTAAGTAGCGCACCTTCCTCGTAGCCCAAGGGGAAGAGCATGCATAGCGAGGCAGCGGTTGAGGGGTCTGTCACGACTTCGTCTACGGGAAGTCGCGACATCCTGGAGCTTGTTGCAGTCATTACCGGGATGCGGTGCGCGGTTGCCGCTCGCGTCACACGCGAAAGCTGGATCGCGCTCGACGCTATTGATAAAGCTGGTTACGGCATCCGGAAGGGCTCCCGACTCGATGCCGAACTTACTTTATGCAAGAAGGTAAAAGATACACGCATACCCATCTGCATTTCCGACGCGGAGAAAGGCCCAAGCCTGGACCATGACTACATTCCCGCGACTATGGGCTTTCGGAGCTATGTGGCCGTGCCTTTGGTCACTCGCGATGGCACGCTATTTGGAACGCTATGCGCCTTCGATCCGGATCCTCGCCCCATCTCTTTGAAAGAGGTGGAATCCATGCAGAGGCTTGCCAACCTGTACGGTTTGCATGTCGACAGTGCGGATGACAGGACACGCGCGAGTTCGGAGGCAACGTCACGCGAGATGTCGCTCGCGCAGTCAAGACTCGATCTCGACGAGTCGGAAAACAGCCTATTGCTTGCCAACGGCGTAGCAAAACTACGCGAAGAGTTCATTGCTGTCCTGGCTCATGATCTCCGCAACCCTTTGCAGTCAATAACCATGGCAGCCGAGATCATCGGGACGAGCAAGCTGGACAAGAAGCAACTCAAGCTTGTTAGTCATGTCAAGCAAAGTGCGGCACGAATACACGAGCTCATTGAAGTCACCATGGACTTCGCGCGCGGCCGTCTAGGCGGGGGAATGCTCGTGCGCAAGGAGGTGAACGAAGATCTCGCACGTACCCTGGATGCGGTAATCGACGAAATCAGGCAGGCACATTCTGAGCGCACATTCACCTCATCGACTGACATTACGGAGAGGGTCTTGTGCGATCAGTATCGAATTTCCCAGCTGTTGAGCAACTTGCTTATCAACGCCGTGGTCCATGGGAGCCCGGAGTCAGTCATACAAGTCATCAGTAGCACGGAGGACGGCGTGTTCCGTCTCAGTGTCGCCAATCGCGGGGCGATTCCACCAACCAAGATCGGACGCATATTCGAGCCATTCGATCGCCAGGGAGCCGCTCGGCCTGAAGAGGGGTTGGGTCTCGGCTTGTACATCGCATCCCAGATCGCCATCGCGCACGAGGGCACCTTACACGTCATGTCCGCTGAAGACAGCGGCACGATCTTCGAATTTCAGATGCCTCTCGAGCCTCTGATTCAGAGATAGATCATCGCTGAATGAATGAATGTATTAGGCGCCAGGCGGCATGTCCGCTTCTGGCCGGAAGCTGTCATGTCCAATTGACGAAGCACATCATTGACCTACCTGCATGCACTCGATCACCGGGGCGTGTAGACGCTAGGCATAGAAAGGGAAATGACCGGGCCCTCATTCACCTCCTATCAGTATACGCACGTTCTGCGCGCACCATCAGCCTGACCTCAGTACCGCCTGAAGCCTGGACTTCGATAGTTAAAGCACCATCTATTATGCGAGCGCGTTCGCGCATGCCGCTAATACCCCAATGTCTGTCCGCCTTCAGGCGATCTGCTGATATCCCAACGCCATTGTCCTTTACGACAAGTAGCAATTCCGTCTTTCCATACTCAATCAGCACATCCAACTGACGCGCCTGCGCATGGACGCATGCGTTAGCAATGGCTTCTCGCGCGATCTGCCTCACTTCCTCATAGACAATGGGGTCAAGCGGACGTATGGCGTAAGAAACGACGAAATTGCAAATCAAACCGTGTTCGGTCGCGCAATCTTCCGCGTGGCACTTCACGCATTCCGCAAGATCAGTGGTACTCGCCTCAGGTGCACGCAATAGGTGAATTCGGTCACGGCCTTCGCTAATAACATCCTCTGTCCGATCAAGAACGGCCTCCATGCGCGTCCTGAACGAATCTCCGGAAGGGAGCTTAGACGCCAGCGCCTGAAGGCTCAAAAGCATCCCTTGTGCCCCCTGCAGAATTGTGTCGTGGAGGTCACGGGCAATTCTTTCACGCTCGCGGATCCTGGCAATCATCTGGATATGCATTCGATTTCGGATCGTTCGCATCCGGAGCACATATACGGCCGCGATCACACCAATGACGATGGTCGCTACTAGCAAGTAGAACCACGTCGTCTGGTAGAACATCGGTCTAATGGCTAGCGAATAATTCGATACCTGCCCGCGCCATGCACCATCTTCGTCAGAGGCTTGGGTTTGAATCTGGTAGCTACCTGCGTCTATAAGATCAAGCGAAAGCACTCGCTCCTCTCCCAACAGCCTCCACTGCTCCTCTGCTCCGTCCTTTATGGTTCGATAGCGAAGGCGAATCTTTTCTGGACGATTTCCCCCTGCCGCTAACAGCTCCATCTTCAGCCTATGGGAGCCAGATTCGAGCATCGTAGGGATCTTTGCATCGATGGGCTTCTCATCGATCTCTAAGCTCGCAATGATCACTTGTGGCATCGATGTCTTCCGCACGATGGCACCGGGCAGCAGTCTCATTAATCCGCCTGCGCGAGAGAACCACAATGTTCCATCCGGGCTTCTGGCGATCGAGGGCCCAGGGGCATGCATTGGTGGCCAACGGACTCCATCCCACCGATCAAAACGAACAAAAGGTACCGCCGGTAGAGTTCCTGCAAGGACTCGCTTCCAGTCCTCCGCAGCTATGCGAGTTACTCCGTCGGCACCATTTACATACAGATCACCGTTCAGATCATGGAATATGTCCGTCGCGCCCTCGATGCGATCGCCGTCGAGCCCGGTGAGGGCAACGAACCGATCCGCAACTAGCGCAGCTATGCCTCGGGTTCCGAGCGCCCACGTGCTGCCGCCCGACTGGACAATTCGACGCGGCAGCCCAATGGATAGCCCCTCCCGCACGCCATACCTTAGTGGCTCCTTTTCGCCTATAGCTAACGCATCGTTTTCGTCTGCGAGCCAGAAGCGACCATCGGCTCCAAGCCCTAGCCCGACCAGGCCGGGGCGCGAAATACTCTTGTATCCCCCGTAGGGAATCCACTTCCCGCTTTCAAGGGCGTAGGCCACAACTTGCCCGCGATCAAGTGTGACCCAGACTCGCCCAGACGCATCTGTTTGCACGCGCCGGATATTCGCTCCCCGCTCCAACTCAGGTAAAGCGATCTCTTCAGACGCAGAGGGCGACCAGCGAACCAAAGTGGGAGGCGTTAGCCTAGCAATATAAATACTCCCATCCTCCGCCCTTTCCACCCTGATCGCCCCATATAGGTCGCGCTTGTGCTGTTCAAGCACCGCGATTGGAACGTCTAGCTGAGTAACGGCTTCGTAGTCAGTCAACTCAGATGGAGGAACTACGGATCGCAAGAACTGGCTGCCATCTGCAGCCGCTAGTAGTTGGCCTGGCGATGCGGACGTGGCGCCCGTCCGCATCATTCCTCGCACAAAGCTTAGAACCCAAACATCATCGCCCTCCGCCAGAAGTCCCCCGTATGGCAATGGCATCCGCTCAATGACCGGACGCCTCAGCCGAATCAGCGTGTCGTCATTTCCCAGCCAGACGCTGCCATCCGGGCTATGAACAATTTCTTCTGCAGACACAGCGCGCTTCTCATGTCTCTTTGCCAAAGCTTGCGAGTCAGAAGGATCGAGGGAGTCGGCATTTGCGACGCGATGCACGAGAGTATTGTCCGCCCACCAAAGATTTCCGTCGCCATCAAACTTCGGGTCGGCGACGCCCGGCGCCTGCCAGCATGCAAATGGCTTGATGGAATCGAGTCGGCACATAGTTTGACCCGACATGTTCCATAGCCACGGTTGTCCCGCGGGGCTGACAACTAAGCCGCCAAGGACGCTATCGCCGGGCGGAAGCGGCTGCGACGAGAAGGCTGACGCACCTTTGGCTTGGTGGAACACACCTTCAGAGGTCTTTGCCCAAAGTCCCCCTAGGCGATCAAACTCGACATCGTCAATGAACTTGCCTTCCAGCAAGTCATGACCGGCCAGCATCGACCACCCTCCGCCGGCGAGCTCAAAGATGCCTTTGGCTGTAGCCGCAACCACGCGGCCTTCACTAAAGGCAAAGCCCGTTACTGCCGCGCCTGGTGGAAGACCTGACGATTCATCGAATCGCGTGTACCGGTCATGTTCCACATGAACGGCGCCACCTGTCAGATATCCAAGCCATATACCGCTTCGTGGGTCGGGAATAAACGACCTTGGCCGCATAGCCAGGTCTTCAGCCTCAGTGTTGGCACCGTAACGGTTGTGTCTAGTGCCGTCGAACCGATAGAGGCGGCTGCCGGACATGATCCATAGGAGGCCATTGGCGTCTGCGAGCACCCAGTCGAACGTGAGTGGGCGATTAGGCCGATCGGTGAAATCCACTGCGACGTACTGGTTGAGAGGCGTCGGCCTTCCTCCGCAATGGGCCGGAGGTGACAAGAAGAGCACGCATAGTGCTAGCAATGCCATCACGACCCGCATAGCCAATCCCCCAGAGAGCGGCGGTCAGCGCCTGTTATGCCCCCCGGCTATGGCGCACTTATTCCAAACTGTGACACGGGTTCCGTGGAGCTGTACAGGGCCGCGCCGCAGCCCTGAGTTGGGACCTCACCTATTTGGGGGGCAGAAGAGGCACCCCCCGGGGGCTTTAGGCCACCAATCTCCAGAAGGAAACTTCATATATTCCCCCTGGCCGGAGCCCGTCATGCGCAACCGCTTTTCCATACTCCTAGTTGCGATCATGGCAATTGCGGCGCCGGCAAAGGCTTACAGCGCAGTCGAGGCTGCGACGCATACGATCAATGTTGGCCAAGACAAGGTGGCTTATAGAAAGCTTGGCACGGGACGACCGCTACTGATGGTCAATCGTTTCCGGGGCACCATAGACACCTGGGATCCCGCATTCCTAGACGAGCTTGCAACCTACCACACCTTGTACATTTTTGATCTTCCAGGCGTTGGGTATTCTCAAGGCACGCAGCCCGACTCAATGAGTAGTGGTGTTGAGGTACTTGACGGCCTTGCTCGGGCGCTCAATCTGCGGGACTTCGACCTTCTAGGGTGGTCGTGGGGTGGACTTCTCGCACAAGCGTATGTCATCGATAGGCCTGGGCGAGTTCGACGACTGGTGCTTCTTGCGACGAATCCTCCGGGCAAGAATGAAATCCCTCTGCAGCCCGAATTTCTAGAGAGAGCCCTCAAGCCGATCAACGATCTTGAGGATGAGGAGGTGCTCTTTTTTGAGCCTGCATCCAGTTTTAGTCGAGAGAGCGCCGCAGCCTCCCGAGCAAGGATTCGTCAACGTTCGGGAGTAGACGAGCGTATACCATCAAACCAAGCCCAGTTTGATAAATACTTCAAGGCCGCCGGTGAGTTTCATGCTGATGTAGACGGCCGCCGAGGCGAGCTGGCCGAGACGAGCTTACCTATTCTTGTGATCGCCGGCGATCACGATACGAGTACGGCGGGCCAAAACTGGTTCCCTATGATAGGAAAGATGCAGAACGCGAGATTTGTTTTTTACTCAAAGACGGGCCATGCACCTCATCATCAATATCCTGGCGAGGTGGGAAAAATTATCACAGAGTTCTTGGCTCGCTAAGCGAGATTCCCTGCCAAACACAGATGTCGCTGCTGACTACGCCCATGCCGAGCGTACGCCGGCCATCAGAAGGCCAGAAGAGGCATTAGTAGGCGCACTTTTCGACCTTGGTTTGATCCCTGGCAGGCCACTGGACCGGCGTCATCCCAGAACTACTAGCAACTGGCCGGTTTGCGTTATTGGGCGAGTCGATGGAGTGAGCGCCTGTCCTTCGCTTAGTTCTCGATCCATGTCTGCTTCCGGCCAAAAGCGGCCGTTTGAAGGCCGCTTCTGGGGACGAGCTACGCCTCGGTCTGCTCTGCTAGCGACAATGCATCATCCACTTCCACTCCCAGGTAGCGCACGGTACTCTCAATCTTGCTGTGCCCCAGCAGCAGTTGGACGGCACGCAGATTCTTGGTCCGTTGATAGATGAGTGATGCCTTGGTGCGACGCATGGAATGCGTCCCGTAGTTCACTGGATCCAGATCGATGCTCAGCACCCAGGCCTTCACAAAGCGGGCGTACTGGCGTGTAGAAAAGTGGGACGAGCCTCGCTGCCTGCCAGGAAAGAGGTAATCGTCGAGGCCGAGCTTCTGACTATCGATCCAAGCGACCAATGCATCTCTAGTCTGCGGCGTGATCTCGAACTGGACAGGACGCTTTGTCTTCCGCTGGATGACGCATCCTCTCGATCCAATGTGCATGCCGTGTGCAACGTCACGGACCCTCAGCCCAACCAGATCGCATGCACGCAGCTTGCTGTCGATTGCAAGATCAAAGAGCGCCAGTTGCCGGCTATCGCCCCTAAGCTGAAGTCTGACTCGAATCGACCAGATCTCCCTGAGCTTTAGAGGTGCCTTCTGTCCGACCAGCTTGCCTAGATTCCAGGCAGGACGTGCCGATGAGTGGCCTGAACTTCGCTTCATAGCTTCCTCCAATCTCGGGATGGGAAGCAGAGGCTGCAGGTGCTTACGTGTCCCCTCTGTCAAGAGGTGCTAGACAGCGCAGCTAGGCCACTTCTGACCCGAAGCGGACATTTTCTGCCTACCTTGCCCGGATCGCGATCAAGATGTGAGAAACCTGGATGCCGGTACTGACCTAGACTCGCCTGTCGCACGCTTCCTTGAAGCGTCACGCAGGATGTTTTTGACATGTGCGAGGATACTTTCTGCATCGTGGCTATGCCTTGAGCTGAATGCTCTCGCGGAACACTCCCACCTTCCATCGGACCGAAGATGCGCCTGCTAGCCGGATGCGAACTGATAGTCGAGTCCAACGAGAACTGCGCGGTGGTTGCCATGTTGCGACCGCGCAGTGGCGAAGCCCAATGGCTGATCAGCGAAACGTATGCATTCGATCCTCACGTGCGGCCGACGGAGTTCGTCGATGTGTTCGGCAACTTGTGCCAGCGTTTCGTGGTGCCGAACGGGCGCATGCGAATCCGCGCCGAACTTGAGGTCGAGACCGAGCGCGACATTGCCATCGCTCCTTGGGCCGCGCCAGCGCCGGCCATTCTCCTGCCCGATCACACACTCCAGTACCTGCTGCCCAGTCGCTATTGTCCAAGTGATCGCGCTTTCGATAAGGCCCAGGCTATCGTGGATGCTGCCACCCCACGCAGTGGTCAGGTCGGCGCGATCGTGGAATGGATCCGCGCGCAGATCGCCTACCGGTATGGCGTGAGCGACGCCAGCACGGATGCACTAGAAACCATGGACGCCGGTGCCGGTGTCTGCCGCGATTGCGCCCATGTGGGCATCACGCTATGCAGGAGCCTGCGTATTCCTGCCCGCATGGTGGTCGGGTATCTCTACGGACTGGAACCCATGGATCTGCATGCCTGGTTTGAGGCATACCTGGATGGTCGCTGGTACACCTTCGACCCTACGCAGTCCGCGCCTCGTGGCGGTCGGATCGTCGTCGCCTACGGTCGCGACGCTGCCGATGTCGCGTTCCTGACCAACTACGGGTGGCTGACGACGTTGGAAATGCAGGTATGGGTGGGCGAGCGGCCCGTTGGATCGCCTTCTTCATTCCCGGTCGACGGCAACTAGTGCTCGAGCGGTATGCCAGCCATGGCCTTGCACCACCTAACCCCTCGAAACACTTGGGGTGCCCTGAAATCACTGTCCTACTGCTGGCCCGAGGGACCGATTTTGGTTTCAGGTGACCAGTTCGGGCTAAGAATCCTTGAGCCGGTGTTACTGTCTATGGATGCTTCGCCTCCAGCACCTTTGCCTCTTCAAGATTTCGTGCAACACGTTTACGCGTGGCTGTCAGATGTTCCTTTACCTCGGCACGCGTCGCACTAGGAATCAAGGTGGCATCGAGTGCTGCCAGCGCGTCGGCGTGACCCTTGACCATAGCGGAGATGTACGTCCTCGCGTAGTCATCCTCGGCCGTAGAATCCAAGGCGTCCAGTTCCCGCTTCAATGCTTCGCGCTTAGCGTCGGCCTCTGCCGTGTAGCCATCGGGATCCAGCGCGTTAGTCATGGTTCGGCTTCGTGTGTGCTGATCGATCATCATTTGGGCGTACTCGGCCACATCGCCGCCCACATACTTGGCCAGGGCCTGCTGGCCTGCCGCGATCTCAAAGTCATTGATAACGTTGAGAATACCCAGCGCCGCACGTTCATCGAGTATGGGCCGTACGGCGGCGGGCGCCATTTCCGGACCGGCTGATGCGGTGGCGAACGCGTGATCTGTGGAGCTCGAGTTCACGCGTGCGGACTTTCTCGCAATCACATCAGGTGAATCTGATTGGATGCGGCAGGCCGACAGCATGAAGGTGCTTGTGCACGCGACGATGAGTACGGACAGATGCAGGGTTCTCATGAAGGTGCTCTTGGAGAATAGGTAAGTGGCGCGGTCGCCACCCTACGAGGACTACATGATTGAGGAGCACTCCTAGAAGCACCAGGACAGTGAGGGCGCATTGGATGCATTTGGAACGTCGGGTCACCGTTTTGGCCAGGATCCAGCTAGCACCTCCGCGTCGAGCGCTATTCCGCTAAGGCATCTATTGATCTCGCGGTCTCAAAACTGTACTGGCACACAACTCTCAGCAACTCCCCGAAAGTGGCGATGAAATCAACTTCGCGTCGAACCAGCCCGTCGCGGTTCGAGTCGTTAAGTACGCCGACGATCTCCACAACTGCGTGCTGCTGCCCTGAGCTCAAACCGGCGCGAATCCGCGCGTGGCCTTCTTTTCGTTCTTCTCAGACCGCCTTTCTTTCAAGGTCTTTGCCGGCTTCTTCTTCTGCTCCTTCTTCTTGTCCAGTCCCTTTGCCATTCTGTGCACTCCCTAAGCCATCGTTGTCGCACAAATCACTAGACATCCACAGCATGGAGCAGAGGATGGGAACCTATGAAGACATACCAATCGTGCGTAAATGGTGATGTCATGTGCGAGAAATGAACGCACGGGCCTCTTCATTCTGTGCGCATTCCTTTGCCTTAGCGAGTCTCGGTTTCCGGAATATTGACCCTGTCGATCCCATGTATGACGCCATTTCCGGCCATGATATCGGGGCGTGTTATCTGTGCACCGCTAATATGCAGCTGCCCGCTAGATATCGTGATCGACGCGGCCTGGCCATGAAGGGTTGGCGCGGAGTCCCACTTGCGGATATCCGCCGTTGTCCTAGAACCGATGACCATGTGGTAAGTCAGGATTGCGGCTAGCTCGTCTCTATTCTCGGGCCTGAGCAACCTGTCCAGCATGCCGTGCGGCAGCTGGCGGAATGCCTCATCGGTCGGCGCGAACAGCGTGTACTGTTCAGAGCCAATGAGTGAAGCCGTAAGCATGGCTTTCTCGATCGCGTATGTGAAAGTGCGGTACGCGTTCTTGCTCCTCATCGTGCCCAGAAGGTTTTCTTGAGAAAGACCCCTCTTCTGTAACATTTCCATGGAGAGGCTCCTGTGAGATGGACCCAGCTTAGGTGGCATATGGACGGCCGCTGTCACGGCCTAGACCTGGCGGGGCGCCCGGTAGGAGCTCAATGCGGAGAATGATGGCCAGGAAGATGCGCGGCTGAGCGGCCGATACGGTCTTGCACCGTAGCTTGGAGATCATGCACCTGCCGCCGTTACTGCGGCGTGACGCTCCGCGCGCAGAAATGCATGTGGCTTACCGTGGCAGCGTGCTAGGGTGGTGTTACGCGGGATTCCGAGGCTGGCTAACTTCCGCACCCGCAGTGTGCCGGCTCGCACAATATTGAGAGCCGCTATGAACACTAAGCGACATCGGGTCGTGCTAGGCCTGCAGGCATTCCAGCGCATGGCCTATCTCGTGAGTACTCGCGCCGTGGAATGCGCAGAGAATGAAGGTTGGCCAATCCCCGCAGAAGCTTGCGATCCGCCGCGGGCGATCTCACGCGCGGGCGCTCTGCAACATGCGGCAGTTCTTCTCCGGCAGCACCTCAGGGCGGAATGGCACTTCTGGTCCGGAAAGAAAGACTTGAAGCGTCGCATCAAGGTCCACCCCGCCGTTGCAAAGGTGGCCTCAGGAGCAACGCCGTGAGCAGCATCTCGCTTATCATCTCGCCCCTTGGCGTCGAATCCATTGATGCACTTCTGGATCCCGAACGAGACACGCGCGTCAACGCATATCGTCTGATCCATGAACAGCAGAGGCCCGACAGCGACGTACGCTGGTTCTTTTTCGCCAAAGCCGATCTTTCCAAATCGGAAGCGATGACGCGTGCGCAGCAGTGGTATGAGGCCTCCCGCCATCCCGACTGGCCAGGCTTCAGGCATTAGGCCGGCGTGAACGGGTGAGTAGGCCGAGGGGATCCCAATGCGACGCGAACAGAGGCAGGTCTTCCTGCTACACTTGGGTACTCGCCAATCCATCGGCCCGGACGACCTGCGCGTCATCTGGGCGACCGCGTGCGAATCCATGGATGTCCGTGTGAGCCGTCGTGTCCAGCCTGGCAGCAATGCGGGAGGTGGTCGTCCGTGCTACGGCCTTTGGGTGCGGCGCACCTTCAATCGCATCGCCGCCGAGGAACGCCTGCGCGCGATGCTGGATGCGCGCGGCTTCCTCTTTACCTTGACGCCGATGCCCACCTAGTAGTTTCGTTCGTTCGCGAGACGCGGATTCGACCGCGATGCGTTCGCGGCCGGGCTACATCCTTCACACCCACCTCCTGAAGTGCGTGCAAGGATGGGTTCAACGTCGGTCAGCCGCCCCCCACAGGATTTCCGATGCCCCAGGTCTGGAGGGTTTTCAGCCGCTGGTTACGCTTGCGCAGGCGTCTGTGGCGCTGGCGCCGCACCTCGATCCAGAAGCCGTTGCGCGCGGAAGCACCGCTGCGGGCGCAATTGTTCAATGTCGAACAGATGGAAGTGCATGGCCGCGCACTGGCGCGTGCTCATCGGATACATCCACAGGTGGGACCGGAACGCCTGCTGGATCGCCTGGCCGAGAACGAAGGTCTGCTGGATGATGTCTGCGCGCTGTTGACGCGGATGGTCCAGGACGACATGCGCATCACGCCGGCTGGCGAGTGGTTGTTGGACAACTACTACCTAGTGGAAGAGCAGATCGTCACCGCACGGCGGCATCTGCCGAAAGGCTACAGCCGACAGCTCCCGTCCCTCAGCCAGGGACCCTCGAGCGGCCTGCCGCGTGTGTACGACCTGTCCCTGGAGGCCATCGCGCACGGCGATGGCCGCATCGACGCCGAAACGCTGCGCCGCTTCTTCGCCGCCTATCAGTCCATCACGCCACTGAAACTCGGTGAGTTGTGGGCCATCCCGATCATGTTGCGACTGGCGCTTATCGATAACCTGCGACGTATGGCAGTGCGCGTGATGCGCGACGGCGACGATCACCGCTTGGCCAGCGAGTGGGCCGCCCAGCTCAACCGGACGGCGGCGGAGAATCCAAAGGACGTGGTGCTGGTCATCGCCGACATGGCCCGCTCGGATCCGCCGCTGAGCGGCGCATTCGTTTCCGAGCTGACGCGTGGCCTGCAGGGACGGGGCGGCGTTTTCTCCATGCCGATCACCTGGCTGGAGCAATGGGCGGCGGATGGCGGGCTGCGCATCGAGGAACTGGTGCATCTGGAAAGCCAGCAGCAGGCCGCGGACCAGGTGTCGATCAGCAACAGCATCGGTAGCCTGCGTTTCCTGGCCAACATAGACTGGCGGGAATTCGTCGAAGACATGAGCGTGGTCGAGCGCACGCTCCGTGCCGACCCGGCGCGCACGTACGCGCTGATGGATTTCAGCACCCGCGACAGTTACCGGCACGTGGTGGAAAAGATCGCACGGCTCGCGAATGTCGGTGAGAACGCGGTGGCGGAGATCGCGCTGCAGTTGGCGCAGGCCGCCGCCACTGCCGCGCCGGGCCATCACCAGGCGCACGTCGGCTTCTATCTGGTGGACGATGGCGTCGGCCGAACGCAGGCAGCGGTGACCGCCTCGTTGCCCGGCGCGCGGCCGGTCCATCTGCGTCCGCGCAGGATTCCGCTGGCGGTCTATCTGCTCCCGATCGCCAGCATCATCGGGCTGTTCACCCACGGCCTGCTGACGGCGGGGTCCTCCGTGCAGGGAGTGCCGCTCTGGTTGCCCGCCGTGCTGGCGCTGCTCGCCTTCAGCGAGCTCGGTATCGCCCTGGTCAATTGGGCAGCGACGTTGCTGGTGCCGCCCCGGCCCCTGCCCCGGATGGATTTCTCCAAAGGCATCCCGGCCACGGCACGCACACTGGTGGTGGTCCCCAGCATGCTCGGCAGCGTGGAGGGGGTGGACACCCTGGTCGAAGCACTGGAAGTCCGCTTCCTGGCCAACCGCGACCGCCACCTGCATTTCGCCCTGCTCACCGATTTCCTGGATGCGGACGACGCATCACTGCCCGGCGATGCCACGCTGCTGGCCCATGCCGTACACCGGGTCGAACAGCTCAACCGCCGCTACGCGCCGGAACGGGCCGACGAAGGCGGCGGCGACCTGTTCTTCCTCTTTCATCGCCCGCGCTTGTGGAATCCGCGCGAACGGCGCTGGATGGGCTACGAACGCAAACGAGGCAAGCTGGCGGCATTGAACCGGCTGCTGCGTGGCGGACTGGGAGAAGACTTCCTGCAGGTGACCGGCAACATCGGCGTGCTGGCGCAGGTGCGCTACGTGATCACGCTGGACACGGACACCAAATTGCCGCGAGACGCCGCGCGCGAGTTCGCCGGCACGCTGGCGCACCCGCTCAACCAGGCCGTGTTCGACCCGCGGCGACGGCGCGTGGTCCGCGGCTACGGCATCCTGCAGCCCAGCGTAGGCACCAGCCTCAGCGGGCGGCCGAGTTCGCGCTATGCGCGCATGTTCGGCAGTGAGCCCGGCATCGATCCCTACACACGCACCGTATCGGACGTCTACCAGGACCTGTTCGGCGAGGGGTCCTTCGTCGGCAAGGGCATCTACGATGTGGATGCATTCGAGCATGCGCTCGCGGACCGCTTTCCCGACAACCGTATCCTCAGCCATGACCTGCTGGAGGGGTGCTACACACGTGCCGGCCTGGTCAGCGACGTGCGTCTGTTCGAAGACTATCCGTCGCGCTACGCGGCTGACGTGAAGCGGCGCTATCGGTGGATCCGCGGCGACTGGCAGCTGCTGCCGTGGTTGTTGCCGTGGGTACCGCGCCGCGGCAGCGGGCTTGAGCGCAATCCGCTGTCCTGGCTCTCGCGCGGCAAGCTGCTCGACAACCTGCGACGCAGCCTGGTGCCGACGGCCACCTTCGCCCTGCTGGTGCTGGGCTGGCTGTTCTCGCCGGACCCGCTCGCCTGGACCGCGTGGCTGCTGAGCCTATGGGCCCTGCCCGTGCTGCTTCCGGCGCTGCGGGATATGGTCGCCCTGCCGGTGGACATGCCGCTGGAAACCCATCTGGTGCAGGTGGGGAAATCCTGTCTGAAGCAACTCTGGCGCGCGGTCGTCAATGTGGCCTGCCTGCCCTACGAGGCTTTTTTCAGCCTAGGCGCGATCCTGCGCACGCTCTGGCGCCTCGTGGTCACACGACGGCACCTATTGCAGTGGAACCCGTCCAGCGAAGTCGAACGCAGTCTGGGCAGCGGTGTGAGCGCGGAGCTCTACAGCATGGCGCCGGCACCGCTGATCTCGGCCGCCGTCGCCGCACTGCTGGTGATGAAACAGCCGGCCGCACTGTGGGTGGCCACGCCCTTGCTGCTGCTCTGGCTGCTGTCGCCGGTGCTGATGGCTTGGCTTGGCCGCCCGCCGGACCGGCGGACGGACAAGCTGTCCGCACTGCAGTTGGCGTTCCTCGGCAAGCTGTCGCGACGGACGTGGGCCTTCTTCGAAACCTATGTGCGCGCAGAGGATCACTGGCTGCCACCCGACAACGTGCAAGAGCATCCGGCGCTGGTGGTGGCGCGACGCACCTCGCCGACCAACATCGGCTTGTCGCTCCTGGCCAACCTGGCGGCCTACGATTTCGGCTACCTGCAGGCGGGCGGCGTGATGGAGCGCACCCGCCTCGCGTTCGACACGCTGGAGATGCTGCCCCGCCATCGCGGGCACTTCTACAACTGGTACGACACCGAAACCTTGCAGCCGCTGCCACCGGCCTACATTTCCACGGTCGACAGCGGCAACCTCGCCGGACATCTGCTGACCTTGCGACAGGGCCTGCTGGCCATGGCGGATGCCCCCGTCCTGGTGCCCGCCACGTTCAACGGACTGGCCGACACCCTGGCCGTGCTGGAAGACGCCGTCGCGGGCACGCCGTCCGATGACGACGCGTTGTCGTTGGCGGTGATCGAATTCCGCACCGTGCTGATGCAGGCCCAACGGGAACCGCCATCCACCGTCACCGATGCCGAACGCATGCTGGCGCGCCTGGTGGTGCATGCGGAGGGCATCGTCGCGGCCTGGCCGGCCATCGGTCCCGACCAGATCCATCCGCATCATTGGCCGACCTCCCTCGTCGAAGGCTGTCGGTCGGCGCATGCGGAGCTGCAGTTCCTGCTGCCCGATGCCGACGCATGGGTCGGCGATCACCTGCCCACCCTGCGCGAGCTGCAGGACGGTCCTGCCGGTGCGCTTGCGACCCGGCGCGCGCGCGAACGGATCCACCAACTCGAGCGCCTGGCGCACATCGCCGGCCAGTTCTCGCTGATGGAGTACGAGTTCCTCTACGACCGCGCGCGCCACCTGCTGGTGATCGGCTACAACGTGGACGAGCACCGCCTGGACAACGGGCTCTACGACCTGTTGGCCTCGGAGGCTCGCCTGTGCAGCTTCGTGGCGATCGCGCAGGGACAGTTGCCGCAGGAGAGCTGGTTCGCGCTGGGTCGCCTGCTGACCGAGGTCAACGGCGACGCGACGCTGCTGTCGTGGAGCGGCTCGATGTTCGAGTACCTGATGCCGCAGCTGGTCATGCCCAACTATCCGGACACGCTGCTGGACCAGACCTCCCGGCATGCGGTGGAAGCCCAGATCCAGCATGGTGAGCGCCATGACGTGCCATGGGGCATCTCCGAATCGGGCTACAACACCGTCGACGCGCGCATGAACTACCAGTACCGCGCCTTCGGCGTACCGGGACTGGGCCTGAAGCGCGGGCTGGGCCAGGATCTCGTCATCGCGCCTTACGCCACGATGATGGCGCTGATGGTGGCGCCGGAAGCGGCCTGCCAGAACCTGCAACGACTGGCCGCCCTCGGCTTCGGTGGGCACTTCGGGTTGTACGAGGCCATCGACTACACGCCTGTGCGCGTTCCACCCGGCCAGGACTACGTGGTGGTGCGCTCCTTCATGGCGCATCACCAGGGCATGGGGTTTCTCTCGCTCCTCCATCTGCTGCGACAGCAGCCGATGCAGCGGCGCTTCGTGGCCGATGCCGAGTTCCAGGCGACCCTGCTGCTGCTTCAGGAGCGCATCCCGCATACCGGCGTGTTCCATCCGCACGAGGCCGAGGCGCTGGGCACACGCGCCGCGCCTACCGAAGCCGAAACCCAGTTGCGCATCTTCCGCAACCCGAGCATGTCGCGTCCGGCGGTGCAACTGCTCTCCAACGGGCGCTACCACGGCCTGGTCACCAGCGCCGGCGGCGGATACAGCCGCCACCGCGACATGGCGGTCACGCGCTGGCGTGAAGACGGCACGCGCGACCACTGGGGCAACTTCTGCTACCTGCGGGATGTGGAGAGCGGAGAGTTCTGGTCCACGTCGCTGCAGCCGGCATGCGCGCCCGTGGAGCAGTACGAGGCGATCTTCTCCGATGCCAAGGTCGAGTTCCGGGGCCGCAAACGCGGCTACGAGAGCCACCTGGAGATCGCCATCTCCGCCGAAGACGACATCGAACTGCGCCGGCTGCGCCTGAGCAACCGGAGCCGACGGACACGCACCATCGAGATCACCACCTATGCCGAGGTGGTGCTGGCGCCGGCCATCGCGGACGAACTGCATCCGGCTTTCAGCAATCTGTTCGTGCAGTCGGAGATCCTGCGCGAGAAACAGGCGCTGTTGTGCACGCGCCGACCACGCGCGCACGACGATATACCGCCGTGGATGTTCCACCTGGTGGCGGTTCATGACGCGGATATTGGTGCGATCTCGTACGAAACCGATCGCGCGCGCTTCCTCGGTCGTGGCAACACGCCGCGCACGCCGGCGGCATTGGCCGAGCAGGACGCGCTGTCCGACAGCGAAGGCTCCGTACTGGACCCGATCGCGGCCATCCGATGCCGGATCGAGCTGGCGCCGGGTCAGACGGCGATGATCGACATGGTGCATGGCGTAGGCGTTGACCGCGAAGCCTGCGCCGGACTGATCGACAAGTACCGCGATCGCCGGCTCGCCGACCGCGTCTTCGACCTGGCTTGGACGCACAGCCAGGTCGTCCGCCGGCAGATCAACGCATCGCAGGCCGATGCGCAGCTCTACGAACGGTTGGCTGGGCTGATCGTCTATGCGCACCCGCTGCTGCGCGCAGAAGCCGACATCCTGCTGCAGAACCAGCGTGGCCAGTCCGGTCTGTGGGGCCACGCGATCTCGGGCGACCTGCCTATCGCCCTGCTGCAGATCTCGGATGCCGACAACATCGAACTGGTGCGGCAAATGGTGCAGGCGCACGCCTATTGGCGCCTCAAAGGACTGCGTGCGGACTTGGTGATCTGGAACGAGAGCCAGGCCGGCTACCGGCAGCAGTTGCAGGACCTGATCCTGGGCATGATCTCGGCCGATCCGGAGGCGAACGTGCTGGATCGTCCGGGTGGCATCTTCGTGCGCCCGGGCCAGCAGATGTCGCAGGAGGACCGCATCCTGCTGCAGTCGGTGGCGCGGGTGATCATCAGCGACCAGCAGGGCTCGCTGGCCGCACAGATCGGTCGCCGCGAGCCCGCCGAACGCATCATGCCGACGCTGTTGGCGGAGGGGCCGCGCGAGGATCCTGTGGAGCTTCCCGCGCTCGATGCATCGACCGGGTTGCCGCCACCGGTAGATGTAGATGAGGAAGACGACAGCTGGCCTTTCGAGGCCGTGTCCGGCACCTTCATCCACGACAACGGAACCGGTGCTTTCTCGGCCGATGGCCGCGAGTATGTGATCACCACCCGCGAAGGCGGTCCGACACCGGCGCCGTGGTCCAACGTGCTGGCCAACGAAAGGCTGGGCACGGTGGTCAGCGAAAGCATGGCGGGTTACACCTGGTTCGAGAACGCGCATGAGTTCCGCCTCACTCCCTGGCACAACGACCCGGTCGCTGACAGTGGTGGCGAAGCGTTCTATCTGCGCGACGAGGACACCGGATACGTGTGGTCGCCGCTTCCGCTGCCGCGGCGAGGCCGTGGGGCGTACCGGACGCGCCATGGCTTCGGCTACAGCGTGTACGAGCACATCGAAGATGGCATCGCCAGCGAGGTGTGGGTGTATGTGGCCGTCGAGGACGCGGTCAAGTACTCGGTACTAAAGCTCAGGAATCTGTCCGGACGCGCACGCCGACTCTCTGCTACCGGTTATGTGGAATGGGTGCTGGGTGACCTGCGGGTCAAATCGCAGATGCACGTCATCACCGAGCAGGATGCCACCAGCGGCGTGTTGACGGCACGCAATCCCTACAACACCGAGTTCAACGGCCGGGTTGCGTTCTTCGATACCGATGCCAGTGGCTGCAGCTTCACGGGCGACCGAACGGAATTTCTCGGCCGCAATGGCAGCATGGCCGATCCGGCGGCTCTGCAGCGCGAGCGTTTGTCCGGCAGGCTGGGGGTGGGTCTCGATCCGTGCGCCGCTATCCAGGTGCCCTTGTCGCTGCTCGATGGCGAGGCATCCGAGACGGTGTTCCGGCTTGGCATTGGCAAAGATTACGAGGATGCCCTGTATCTGGCCAGCCGTGTTCAAGGCACGCAGCGGGCGCACGACGCACTGGACGCCGTCCGCATCCACTGGCGTGGACTGCTGACGTCCGTGCAGGTCAGTACGCCGGAGCCCGCCGTCGATGCGTTGGTGAACGGCTGGCTGATGTATCAGACCCTTGCGTGCCGCTATGTGGCGCGCAGCGGCTACTACCAGTCCGGTGGGGCGTTCGGCTTCCGTGACCAGTTGCAGGACACCATGGCCACGCTGCACGCCAAGCCGGCGCTGACCCGTGCGCACCTGCTGCTGTGTGCGGCCCATCAGTTCCCGCAAGGCGACGTGCTGCACTGGTGGCATCCACCACAGGGGCGCGGCGTGCGCACGCGCTGCTCGGACGATTATCTCTGGCTGCCGCTGGCCGCCTTCCGCTACCTGCAGGTGACGGGCGATGCCAGCGTGCTGGACGAGCAGGTCGGCTTCGTCGACGGCCGCCCGGTCGGTGCCGACGAAGAATCCTACTACGACATGCCTGCGACGTCCTATCTGCGGCAGTCGTTCTACCAGCATTGCGTGCTGGCGTTGCGCCGCGGTTGCAGCCTTCTCGGCGAGCTTGGGCTTCCCCTGATCGGCACCGGCGACTGGAACGACGGCATGAACCGCGTGGGCGAGGCCGGCCGGGGCGAAAGCGTCTGGCTCGGCTTCTTCCTATACGACACGCTGCAGCGCTTCATCGAGGTGGCGCGCATGCGCGGGGATGAGGCATTCGCCGACGAATGCGCAGAGCATGCCGAGCGCTTGCGGGGGAATCTGGAAGCCCATGCCTGGGATGGCCAATGGTATCGGCGCGCCTGGTTCGATGACGGCACGCCGCTGGGATCAAGCCAGAGCGATGAATGCAGGATCGACTCGATCTCGCAGAGCTGGTCGGTGCTGTCGGGCGCTGCGGATCCGGTGCGCGCGCGACAGGCGATGGCTTCACTAGATCGCCATCTCGTGAAGCGGGAGGCGGGGCTTATCCAGTTGCTCGACCCTCCCTTCGACAAGACCTCGAAAGATCCCGGCTACATCCGCGGCTACGTGCCGGGCGTGCGCGAAAACGGTGGCCAGTACACACATGCCGCGGTATGGGCCGCAATGGCGTTCGCGCATCAAGGCGACACGGAACGAGCGTGGGAACTCGCACGCATGATCAATCCGATTCATCACGCGCAGGATCCGGACGCCACTGCCATCTACAAGGTGGAGCCTTACGTGCTAGCGGCCGATGTCTATGGCGTGGCACCGCATGTCGGCCGGGGCGGTTGGACCTGGTACACCGGTTCCGCCGGCTGGATGTACCGCCTGTTGACCGAGTCGCTGCTGGGCTTGCAGCGTATCGGGAGCGAGTTGGCACTGGATCCCTGCGTGCCTCGCGAGTGGACGGAGTACGAGCTGCGCTACCGCTTCGGATCCAGCCTCTATATCATCTCAATAACGCAACGGGATGCCGGTGCCGCCACATTGCAGCTTGACGGCGTTGAGCAGACTGGACTTCGCTTCGCGCTCCTGGACGACGGCAACGTGCACAGCGTGGAAGCTAGCTGGCCACGCGCCGCGACATGAAATCTCGTGTGCAGCTCGATACGGAACTAGACCGATTGGCCGCCATGATGCCGTCTTGGCTGCAGCATCTCCGGCATGAAGCCCAGTTCTGGCCTCAGTTCAATGCGCTCGCGAAGGAGATTCTGCATCAGGCTGCTGATGAGGATATTCAGTACGTGCAGGGGCGCTTGGACGCCATGCTCATAGTACATGCCCGCGGTTTACCCGGAGTCAGCCGCCATTCGCACTAATGCAGGCACGACTGGCTGTCTCTTTAGGTATTGCTTCCATGTCCACTTTGGGTTGTTAGCAGACATCGCATTGGCTACTCGTCAGGCTTGATGTTCTCAAGGCCCTTCCTGGGTGTCTCCATGACGATCTCGTGAGGGATGGACGGCCGGGGATCAGCTCTCGCGGCCCTTACCTTCGCCTGAAGCCACTCGTCATAGTTGGGCCGTGTGAGGTGGCACCACCAACATCGCCATCGAAGCTGTAGTTCTCCACGATCCAGGCTGAGCGAAGTGCCCTGGCGTCTACGAGAGCATGGTGCCGAAGCGCGCTCTGGTCGGGGTTAAGCTCAAAATATCGCTCAACGCTCGGCATCAGATTCCCTTCGCGAGCGAGCCTCGTACGAAATGGCGGTTCAGGGGGTGTCTGGTCACGTCCGTTCCATACTCGGCTGAGCATCGAGAAGTCGAGCGGCGCGTCTGCGAAGATCTCGCAATCACCTAAGGGCTCTAAGAAGCTCCGCAGCGCGTGCGTCATGGCGTTGTCCTTCATCGCTGCTTCCCCGCGGTTGAGGAGCGGGTAAACACTCTCGCGTACGAAGCTGGAGGGCATGCCAGGTAGCGGATCTCGCTCCGCGTAGAAGACATGCTCGCCGTCCTCACTGATTAGGGCCAAGCTGACGAGCTCACGCAGCGCGTCGTTGGACCATTCGGTGTCGAGGAAGAGTCGGATCATCTAAGGCTGGGCCTTATGGCGGAGCATGGTCGTCGCCCAAGGCGGCGTAGGAACACGCCCCGTAACGACCAGCCAGGCCATGCGCAGTGCCTCTGCATCAATGAGTGCATGATGGCGCCGAGCCGCAGCACCGGGGTGACCTGCGAAGTAGTCCTCAATCAACATGCCCATGGCACCTTCCTTGAGCATTCTCGTCATCACGGGTTTAGGGATCGGTCCACATGCTGCAGCCTGATCGTCTGGCAGATCGAAGCCCGCTACCACGCACTGCAGAAGTGCGAGGTCGTTGGGGTAGTCAGCCACTACAATGGGGTCGGCAACAGCCGCCAAGAAGGCTCGTAGTCCCGTTGTCATCGCTTGGTCGGGCATGCGCCACTGGCCCCGCTCCAGCAGGGGATAGACCACCAACCGCACAAAGTCGGTTGCCACGTCCGGCAGGGGATCACGCTCGGCGTAGAACCTATGGATTCCGTCCTCGCTAACGAGCGCCAAGCTCACTAGTTCGGAACCGGTCGGGTCCGCCCATTCGGTGTCTAAGAAGAGATAGGTCATGACGTCAGCTTGGCTCGCACTTCTTGGCCAATCACCTGTTCTCCCCGAACCGCGGGCACAGGAATAATAGACTTGGTGCCCCTGGCCGGACTCGAACCGGCATAAGCCGCTTATCTGGCGCTGACGGGTTATAAAACCGCTGCTCTAACCATTGAGCTACAGGGGCTGATCAGTCGACTGATCAGCCAGGTATTCGGAGCGGGCGGTTGGACGAGTTCACGGAACCAAATCTAACAATTCTTGCGCACAAATCAACCGCAACCCGCGATTGACTTTGTTGGATGCCCGATCGGTATCCAGTGCTCCTTGGAGCCGGATCAAGAACACCGTAGTTGCAACAGTTTGACGCCGCTGTCGCGGCAACTATGCCGCTCGCTGCGCAGCAACATTGCTGTTCTGTCTACAAAGATCTACGACAACGAGACGAGACCCTGAGTGCCTTCAACAATACGCCACCATAGTTTGTCGCACTCCGCATCACCATAGTTTGTGAGTTCATCGACAAACTATGGTGAGCCGCGCACACACCTGCCGAAAGTTCCCCTGTCGACCGGTTAATTCATGTACTGGTCAGTTTGATATTCAGGGCTTGTTGTGAGGTGGAGCGGATACTGCGCCCACCGTCGCAGTGCACCGCGACGGACACACAACAACAAAACAGAAAGGCGTTCCCCATGAAGAAGTCCTTGCTTGCCCTGACCCTGCTGGCTGCTGCTCCGTTCGCTGCTTCGGCCGCGGAAGGCGTGTCCTACAACTACGTGGAAGGCGGCTATGTCGCATCCAACCTGAGCGACGGCCTGCCGGATGCCGACGGCTGGGGCGTGAAGGGTTCGGTGGCCATCGCCCCGAATTTCCACCTGTTCGGTGACTACACCACGCAGAAGTTCGACGACACCAACGTCGACATCGACAACTACCGTTTCGGCGTGGGCTACAACCACGAGATCAGCCAGCGCATCGACCTGCTGACCCGCGTGGCCTATGAGCGCTACAAGGTGCCGGGCGACCATCTGAACGGCTACAGCGCCGAAGTCGGCATCCGCGGCGCGATCGCGCCGAAGTTCGAAGGCTATGCCACCGTCGGTTACGAAGACGGCAGCGACTTCGACGGCGACTACTACGGCCGTCTGGGCGCGCAGGTGAAGTTCAACCAGAACTGGGGCCTGAGCGGCGACGTGAAGTTCGCCGACAACGACACCCAGTGGTTCGTCGGTCCGCGCTTCACCTGGTAATACGCAGTACCGCTCCCCGCGACGCGTCCCTCTCTCCCCGCGTCGCACCCAGCCCGGCCCTTGTGGCCGGGCTTTTTATTGCGCGCATGAAAAAGCCCGGCGGGTGAGGCCGGGCTCGTTCGGTGCGTGCATCGGTTACCTGTACAGCGTTTCCGGATACTCGGGCTTCTGCTCGCGCGCGAGCAGCTGCTGCAGGCCGTCGCGCGGCGTGAGATCGCCGTGCAACACGGCGCGCACGGCGCTGGAGATCGGCAGGTCGATGCCGTGGCGGTCGGCCTGGCGCATGACTTCGTCCGCCGTCTGCACCGACTCGACCACCTGGCCGATCTCGCGCACGGCGTCCTGCAGCGACTGGCCGCGTCCCAGCGCCAAACCCAGGCGGCGGTTGCGCGACAGATCGCCGGTGCACGTCAGCACCAGGTCGCCCAGGCCGGCCAGGCCCATCAGCGTTTCAGGCTTGGCGCCGATGGCGGCGGACAGACGCAGCATCTCGTTGAGGCCGCGGGTGATCAGGCCTGCGCGCGCATTGAGGCCCAGCTGCATGCCATCGGCCACGCCGGTGGCCACGGCCAGCACGTTCTTCATCGCGCCGCCGAGTTCGGCGCCCACCATGTCGTCGCCGGTGTAGGCGCGAAAGGCGGGGCCGTGCATCACATCGGCCACGGCCTGGGCGAACACCGGATCGGCGCCATGCACGGTCACCGCGGTGGGCAGGCCCAGCGCGACTTCCTTGGCGAACGAGGGCCCGGTGACCACGGCCAACGGCACGTCGGGGCCGAGGATGTCTTCGGCCACCTCATGCAGGAAACGGCCGGAACCGGTCTCGAAACCCTTCGTCGCCCACGCCACGCCGGCACCGGCCGGACGCAGCGGCGCCAGCGTGTGCAGTGTTTCGGTGAAGGCGTGCGAGGGCACGACGACCAGCACCTGGTCGGCCCCTTCGAGCGCGGCCGTCAGGTCGGTGGTCGCCCGCAGCGTAAGGGGCAGCGGGATGCCGGGCAGGTAGCGGGTGTTCTCGTGCCGCGCGTCGATCGCCTCGGCGACGACCGGGTCGCGGCCCCACAGGGTGACCGCATGGCCGTGCCGCGCCATCAGCGCGGCAAGCGCCGTACCCCAGGAACCGGCCCCGAGCACCGCGATCTTCAGCGGTGCGTCTGTCAGATCAGTCATCCGTCACCCCTGTACGAAGCGTCGCCGCCCTGACGGGATTCTGCACCACGGATCAGGCGTTGCCGGCAGGTTCCGAGCTGGCCAGGGCGGCTTCGCCACCCTGCGCCGCGCGCTGGCGCAGCGATTCGGCGTACAGCGCCTCGAAGTTGATCGGCTGCAGGAAGAACGGCGGGAAGCCGCCGGCCTGCACCAGGTCGCTGATGGTCTGGCGGACGTACGGGAACAGGATGTTCGGGCACTGCGTGCCGAGCAGCACGTCCACGGCCTGCGGGTCCAGGCCCATCAGGCCGAAGATGCCGGCCTGCTGGACTTCCGCCACGTAGGCGGTCTTGTCGCCGGCCTTGCAGGTCAGGGTCACGCCCAGCACGACTTCGAACGCGTTCTCGCCCAGGCGCTGGACGCGCTGGTTGAGGTTGAGCTGCAGTTCGGGCTGCACGTTCTCGGTGTAGATCGCCGGCGCGCCGGGCACTTCGAAGGAAACGTCCTTGACGTAGATCTTCTCGACAGTGAAGGCAGGGCCAGCGGCTTCGGCGGATGCGATCGCGCCGTTGGTGGTCTCGTCGGACATTTCGAACTCCGGAATTTCAGGATTGATGCGGTGAATGGGAGATTATGGCATGGCGTCGGCGCTGCCCCGCTTCAAGGGGGCAGCGCCGGCCAGATGGGCTCAGCGGCCCTTGACCAGCGGCAGGTCGGCCTGCTGCCACGCGGCGATGCCGCCGTCGAGCGCGTAGACCTTCTCGAAACCCGCCTTCTTCAGGCGCTTCGCCGCACCCGCGGAGGCCTGGCCGTTGCGGCAGACCACCACCACCGGCTGGGACTTGGCCCCGGCCAGCAGCTTGTTGTCGGGGTCGAAGCTGCTGGGCAGCACGTTGCGGCTGCCCGCGATATGCCCCTTCTCGAAATCGTTGCTCGCCGACAGGTCCACCACCAGGGCGTTCTCGCTGTTGACCAGCTGGGTCAGCTCGGCCGGTCGCAGGGTCTTGTAGCCGCGGAACAGGCGGGCGATTTCGGTATAGACGATGGCCACCGTCAGGCCGACCAGCGCCAGCGACAGGATCTGGTTGAAGGAGGAACGGGTGGCGAAAGCCAGGATTTCTTCGAAATTCACAGGGTTGGCGACCGTGGAGCGGGCGGCGATTGTCGCACAGGACGCCCCGCCGGGCGCCGGGCCGCTATTGGCCCTTCCAGAGGTCCGGCAGCCCCACCACCAACCACCAGCGCTTGGCTTCGGGGTCCCAGCGCCAGCGCTCGATATAGCGTTCGGTCCGCTCGGCCATGGTGTGCTTGTTGATGACACGCAGCTCCACGACGCGCTCGACCGTACTGTCCGGCCCGCTTCGGGTGGAGAGGTCGCGGTAGCCGGAAATCTGGACCTGCTGGTAACGCTCGAACTCAAGCTCGGTCATCGGGTGCTCTTCGCGATAGGCCGGGTCGACGGCCTGCCAGGCATTCTCGAAGTCGCCCCAGCGGATCGAGGCCGCGTAGGCGTCCTGCACCTGCTGCAGCTTGCCGCGCTGCATCCGGCCCTGCGCGCCAGCCGACGCCATCACTGCCAGCAGCCCCACGACGCACAGCATTCTCGCGATCACCCGCATGGCACCCCTCCCGTTCCTGGCCCGCATGCTACCGCTTCGCGATGGCCACGAAGCGCCCACTGAGCGTGGTGGCCAGTCCGCCTTCAGGCAGCAGCACCCTGGCCTCCACCTGGATGCGGGCACGGCCGCGCTGGACCAGCGTGTCGATGAACGTGTCCCACGACTGCCCCTCGGCGAAGGCGGCCTCGGCGACGAGGTCGCCGTACAGCGGGGCGAGATAACGCACATGGCTGTCGGCCACGTAGACCTCCGCCTTCAGGCCGGCCAGCTGCAGCTTCAGCGTGACCAGGCCCCAACCGGAGACCGTCATCAGCGAAGTCAGGCTGCCGCCGAAAGCGTTGCCCTTGTCGTTGACGTTCGCCGACAGCGGCGCGGTCAAGCGCAGCGCGTCGCCCTCCAGTCCCGCCACCTCCACCTGCATCGCCGCTACCGGCGGCATGCCGCGGCAGTACTCACGCAGTTCCTGCAGGGCTTCTTCCAGACTCATCGCTCATAATCCGCGCATGGGACATCCAACGCCGCCGGCATGGTACGTCATCTCGCTGCGGCCCCAGGGCGGCCACGATGCGCTCCGCCGCGCCGCGCGACGGCACGGCGCCGGCCTGCTGGCGCTATCGCCGTGGCGCATCCAGGCCAGCAGCGACGACGCCACGCGGCAGGCCCTGCAGCAGGCGCTCGCCTGCCCGCGCGTGCTGTTCACCAGTCCGGCGGCTGTCACCGCCGCCCAGGCGCTGCAACCGTTGCGCGCGCTGCCGGGACAGATCTGGCTGGCGGTCGGCGCCGGCACGGCGGCGGCCTTGCGGCGCGCGGGCGTCCCGGCTTCCGCACCGCGCCGCATGGACAGCGAGGGGCTGTTGGCGATGCCGGCGCTGCAGGACGTCGCGGGCGCGGACATCGGCTTCGTCACCGCCCCGGACGGTCGCAACCTGTTGCTGCCCACGCTGCAGGCACGCGGCGCCCGCGTGCATCGCGCCGAGGTCTACCGCCGCGAACCGGTCGCGCTGCCGCCGCGCGCGTTGGCCGCCCTCGCCGCGCTCGATCGGCCCGCCTGCCTGCTGCTGAGCAGCGCCGGCGCGCTGGAACAGGTCCTCGCGCAGTTGCCCGCTGCGGCTGCCGCGCGCTTTCGCGAGGCGGGCGTGGTCGCCGCCAGTGCGCGCCTGGCCGACGCCGCCCGCGCCGCGGGATTCCGCACGGTGGTGCAGGCCGACGGTCCGCGACCGGCGCAGCTGATGAAGAGCGCGTCGACCGTCATGGCCCCCCGCATCCGTTAGCATTTGCGGCAGCCATCACGGTTCTGCCTGCCCGAAGGACGCCTGCGTGAACGATGTGTCGCCCATCCCTCCCCGCACCACCGGCACGCGCCGCCTGGTCGTGGCGGCGCTCGTGCTGATCGTGGCCGGCATCGGCGCGTGGCGCGGCTGGGCGTGGTGGCAGGCCCGTTCGGCGCAGGAGCGCACGGCGGCCTCGGAGACCACGCTGCGGCTGGAAGCGCTCGAATCGCGCGCGGAGGCGCTGCGCCGCGACCAGCGTGCGCAGGCGCAGCGCCTGCTCGATGCCGCCGCCACCAACCGCATCCTGCGCGATGAAGTGCTGGGTTTGGGCCAGCGCGGCGCATTGCTGGAAGAAAGCGTGGCCAAGCTGACCGATCCCAACCGCCACGGCGCGCAGGCGCTGCGATTGGACGAAGTCGAACTGCTGCTTTCGCAGGGTGCGCAACGCCTGGACATCGCCCGCGACCTGGACGGCGCGAAACGTGCCTACGCGCTCGCCGCCGGCGCACTGGACGGTATCGACGACCATCGCCTGCTGAACCTCAAACAGGCGCTGGCGCAGGAACGCACGGCGCTGGATGCCCTGGGTCCCGGCACGCAGGCCGAAGGGAATGCGCGCCTCGACGCATGGGTGAAAGCCCTGGCCGCGTTGCCGCGCGATGCGCATGCGGCGCAAGACGGCGACATCCGCGATCGCCCGACCTGGCAGCGCATCCTCGCGCCGCTGGTCGACGTGCGCCCGACCCGCGACACCACGCTGATCGCACCGGCGGAACGCACGGCGGCGGACGCGGCACTGCAGATCGAGATCAGCCTGGCGCGCGCGGCGCTCGAACGCGAGGACGATGCCGCCTACCGCGCCGCACTGGACCGCATCGGCACCTGGCTGCCCCGGCTCTGGCCCGCCTCGCCAGCGCGGCAACAGGTGAGCGCGCAATTGCACGCATTGCGCCAGGCACCGACCCCTGCCCAGCCCGCCGTGCTCGGCACGACGCTGCAGCAGTTGCGTGCGCTGCGCAACGCCGGCGTGCGCCTGCGCCTGCCGCCTACGCCCGAGGCGGCGGCGGATGTTCCGGAGGTGAGCCCATGAAATCGTTCCGCACCGTGATCCTCTTGCTGGCGCTCGTGCTGCTGGGTGCGCTCGCGGCGCAATGGATGGCCGGCACCGACCGCGACCTGGGGGAGGTGTTCATCCGCTTCGCCGGCTACGACCTGCACACCAACGTGCCGCGCGCGGCACTGACGCTGGTGCTGGTGGCCGCGCTCGCGTGGCTGGCGTGGCGACTGCTCTCCCTGCCGTTCCGCGCCTGGGGCCGCCATCGCCGCAAACAGGCACGCGCGCGCCTGATCGAAGGTCTGGACGCACTGCATGCGGGCCACTGGTCGAAGGCGGGCAAGTTGCTGGAGCGTGCCGCCGAAGACGATGAAGTCGGTGTTATCGCCCGCATCGGCGCCGTGCAGGCGGCCGCCGCGCAAGGCGACGATGCCACCGTGCAGCGGCACCTCGATGTCCTGCGCGAGCGTTCGGCCGGCGCGCATGCCCTGGCCGCCGCGCAGCTCGCCCTGGCCGCCGGTCGTCCGCGCGACGCGCTCGATCTGCTGGATGCCCCGGCCGTGCAACCCCTGCCGCCGCGCGGCCTGGCCTTGCGCGCGCAGGCGCTCGCCGACACCACGCGCGCGTACGAGGCTTACGGGTTGCTGGGCGCACTGAAACAGCAGCAGGCGATGGCGCCGGCGATGCTCGATGCGCTTGAACAACGGCTCGCCGCGCAGTCGCTGCATGAGGCGGCCGATGCGAACGCGCTGGCCGAGCGCTGGGAAACACTGACCAAAGCGCTGCGCGTGCAGCCTGCCGTGGTCGCCGCGTACGCCGAGCGCGCAGCCACGCTGCGCTGGGAAGACGCCGCTACGCGCAGCATCGAACAGGCGCTCGAAGCACGCTGGGACGAAGGCCTGGCGGCGCTCTACGGTCGCCTGCCCATCGGCAAGCTGGATTCGCGGCGCGCCAGCGCGCAGCACTGGCTGCAGGCGCACCCGGCGAGCCCGGCATTGCTGGTCACACTGGGCCGGCTAGCGCGCCTGCAGGGCCAGTGGCCGCAAGCACAGGAGTTCCTGCACCGCGCGGTCGCACAGGGCGCCGGCGCCGAGGCCTGGGAGGAACTGGGCGAAGGCTTCAATGCCGCCGGCGATACCGCACAGGCGCAGCAGTGCTACGCCAATGCCTTGAAGGCCGCGCGTGCGGAAGCACCCGTCGTGCTGCCCGGGCGCGACCTGCGGCAGACGATCCACGACGAGGCGGTCGTCGAGGAACGCGACGCGCACGGACTGCCCCGCCTGCGCGACTGACGCGCCTCGTTACGCTGCGGGGCGCGGATGCGTCTTGCGCCAGCGGCGCCAGCCCAGCACGGCCGCGACCAAAGCCAGCCACA